>JBNJEK010000023.1:0-28099 GCA_051745855.1 Armatimonadota bacterium | reverse complement strand
GATGGGCCGACCTCGTTGCGCATAAAACGACATGCGCACTCGTGCGGCCCCTCCGACGGCAAACGACCGCGGTTCGAGATGTGTATAAAGGCAAGGTCGTTCTGGAGGGGAGGGCCTACGCGCCCTCCCGGCCCTTGTTCCCGCGTTGGCGGCTCGCGTCGGCGTTACCGTGGCGACAGACCGGACGACAGGGCGGCCACGTAGGGCCGCACCTCCACAACGACGACGGCGGACGCCAGACCCCTGAGGAGGTCGCCATCGGCAGGCCCATCCTCCCCATCCGTCGAACCTCGCCTCGGAGGCCATCCATGTCTGAGAGCCACCGCACAGAACGTGACATGCTCGGCGAGAAGGCCGTCCCGCGCGACGCGCTCCACGGCATTCACACCGCCCGCGCACTGGAGAACTTCGACCTCGCCGGGCGGCCGGTGCGCGAGGAACTCGTCCGCGCATTCGGCACCGTGAAACTCGCTTGCGCGCAGACCAACCGCTCGCTCGGCGCGTGGCAGGACGACCCCGCGAAGGCCGACGCGATCGAACGCGCCTGCACCGAATTGGCCGAGGGCCTTCTGACCGAGCACGTGCGAGTCGATGCCCTGCAGGGCGGCGCCGGGACCTCCACCAATCTCAACGTTAACGAGGTCATCGCCAACCGCGCGTTGCAGATCCTCGGCGGGCAACCGGGCGACTACGACCGCATATCGCCGCTGGATGACGTGAACCTGCATCAGTCGACCAACGACACCTTCCCCACTGCGTTGCGCCTCGCCTCGATCCGCATCATCCGCGCCCTCGAGGAGCGCCTCGTCTCGCTGCAGGAGGCCTTCCAGGCGCATGAGAAGGGCTTCGCGCACGTGGTGAAGATCGGCCGCACGGAGATGCAGGACGCGGTGCTGACCACGCTCGGCCGCGAGATGGGCGCGTACGCGGAGGCCGTCGGACGCGACCGCTGGCGTGTGTACAAGTGCGAGGAGCGCCTGCGCGTGATCAACCTCGGCGGGACCGCCATCGGCACCGGCCTCGGCGCGCCGCGGCAGTACATCTTTCGCGTCGTTGACACCCTTCGCGAACTCACCGCCATCGGCTTCGCCCGCGCCGAGAACCTCATCGACTGCACGCAGAACGCCGACGTGTTCGTCGAGGTCTCGGGCATTCTGAAGGCCTCCGCAGCCACGCTGCACAAGATCTGCGGAGACCTGCGCCTGATGTCCTCCGGCGGCGGCTTCGGCGAGATAACGCTGCCTCCGCTGCAGGCCGGCTCATCGATCATGCCCGGCAAGGTCAACCCGGTCATCCCCGAAGCCGTCAGCCAGGCGTCGATGCTCGTGATGGGCCACGACGCGGTCATCGCCAGCGCGGCCAGCCAGGGGAGCCTCGAACTGAACGCCTTCATGCCTCTGATCGCCGAGTGCCTGCTGGAGAGCATCGGTCTGCTGACCCGTTCGTGCGAGGTCCTTCGCTCCCGCTGCGTTGATGGCATCGAGGCGAACGAGGAGCGCTGCCGCGAGCACGTGGAGGCCTCCACGGCGACCGCGACCGCGCTGCTTCCCGCGCTCGGCTACGACCGCGCCGCGGATGTCGCGAAGCGCGCAGAGGCCGAGGGCCTGACGATCCGCGAGGTGGTCCTCGATGAGGGCCTCCTGACCGAGGAGCAGTTCGATCAACTCATCACACCCGAGGCGGTGACCCGGCTGGGGTCGGCGTGAATACATGCCGTTCCGGAGAGGCCGGAGAGGACGAGGTGTCGTTTGCCTCGACCGACTCCGGTGGCTCCGCCTGCGCCCGGCCGTTCGTCGTCAGTCGTTGTCGTTGTGGCCCCGGCGCCTCGCCGGGGGGCGTTCGGTCGTTCGTCGTCAGTCGTTGTCGTTGTGGCCCCGGCGCCTCGCCGGGGGGCGTTCGGTCGTTCGTCGTCCGGCTCACGACACAGGCCGGAGCGGGGTCCGGCCCCTCCACAACGACACGACAACACCGTCGCGCCGTTCGCTGAAAGCTGGCAACTCACCATGCGCTCAACACCAAAGGGTCTCCGCACGCACATCGGGCTGTTCGGCAGGCGCAATGTCGGCAAGTCCAGCCTGCTCAACGCCATTACCCGCCAGAGCGTCTCCATCGTCTCCGAGCAGGCCGGGACCACCACCGACCCGGTCGAGAAGCCGATGGAACTGCTGCCCCTGGGGCCGGTGCTTTTCATCGACACCGCGGGCATCGACGACGTAGGGACCCTCGGCGAGTTGCGTGTGCAAAAGACCCGCAACGCCTTCGACCGCACCGACATCGCGGTCCTCATCACCGACGGCGAGTGGGGTCCCTTCGAGCAGGGGATCCTCGACGAGTTCGCCGATCGCGAGATCCCGATCATCGTCGTCTTCAACAAAACTGACCTCCGCGAGGCGCCCGCCGACGTCGTCGCGATGCTCGATGAGGCCGAGACCCCCTGGGTCCGCACCGTCGCCTCCGAGCGCGAGGGCATCCTCGACTTCCGACAGGCGCTGCTCGACGCCGCGCCGCCGGAGTTGCTCGAGGACCTGCCGATCGCCGCCGATCTCGTCGGCCCGGGCGGCCTTGCGGTGCTCGTGGTGCCCATCGACAAGGAGGCGCCGAAGGGCCGCCTGATCAACCCGCAGGTCCAGACGATCCGCGACCTCCTCGACGGCGACGCCTACTGCATGGTCGTCAAGGAGCGCGAACTACGCGACGCCCTCGGCCGCCTGCAGGGCGATCCGGACCTCGTGGTCACCGACTCGCAGGCGTTTCTGAAGGTCGCCGCCGACACGCCGCCCGATGTCCCCATGACCAGCTTCTCCATCCTCTTCGCGCGCCTGCGGGGGGACCTCGTCACCCAGGCCGAGGGCGCCGTCGCGGCCGAGACGCTCAGCCCCGGCGACCGCATCCTCGTCGCCGAGGCGTGCTCGCATCATCCGATCGCCGATGACATCGGCCGGGTGAAGATCCCGCGCTGGCTCACGCAGTACGTCGGCGGCGCGCTCGACTTCACCACCGTCGAGGGACACGATTTCCCCTCCGATCTCGCCGAATACAAGCTCGTCATCCACTGCGGCGCCTGCATGCACAACCGCCGGGAGATGCTCTCGCGGCTCATGCACTGCCGCCACGCGGGCGTGCCGATCACCAACTACGGCGTCATCATCGCGCACACTCTCGGGATCATCGAGCGCGCGCTGGGCCCCTTCCCCGCCGCGCTCGAGGCATGGCGCGCCGGGATGCGGGAGGCGGGCGCGTATGCTGGGTAGCCAACAGCGGACCTCACCCCCCTCGATCCCCCCTCTCCGTCCTGGCGAGGGGGGAGGAACACAATCGTCAGCGACAAACCGCTGCATGCCAGTCGATCGGGAACTCGTCTCATCCCCCCTCCGGAACCTATGCATCACGCACAAATCGGGAGAGGTGCGGTTGCCGTCGGAGGGGCCGCCCCTGCGGCGATGCGCTAGCATCGTTGCCGGGGTGATGCCTGCGTGTCGTTTACGCAGGCATCAGGTTCCACCCCGGCCCGGCCGTTCGTCATCCGCACAGACCTGGGGCCGGCAGTTAGCTACGATTCGTGGGCCGGGGTGGAACCTGAGGCGCTGGCGCGCCTCACCGCTCGCGCCGCTAAACGACAGCGGACGCGAGCGGCGGCCCCTCCGGACGACAAACGGCCTTAAGTCCCCCAGTCCGGAGATGTGCGTAATGCATAGCTCCGGAACGGAGGGGATGCCCGAATGTCGTTTATGAGGGCGGGGGAGGTCGGGCCGCCGAGACGTTCTCGTCCTGCCCGCGTCTTGGGCACCGCGGGCGGGTCCTCACAATGGAGGTCCACATGAGCGATCAGCAACCCCCACTCTCTGACGGCATGCCCCTCACCGCCATCGAGGCGTGGCTGCGCGAGGACGACCCCTCGCGACTCGATGAACTGTGGCGCGTGGCCGACGAGACTCGCCGCGAGCATGTCGGCGACGAAGTCCACGTGCGGGGCCTCGTGGAAATCTCCAACCACTGCGTCCGCTCCTGCACCTACTGCGGCCTCCGCGCGGAGAACGCCGACCTCCCGCGCTACCGCCTCAGCGCCGATGAGATCCTCACCGCCGCCCGGCAGACCGCCGAACTCGGCTGGGGCACGCTCGTCATGCAGTCGGGCGAGGACTACGCGATCACGCGCGAGTGGATGGCCGATGTGATCCGCGAGATCAAGCGCAGAACGCCGCTGGCGGTGACGCTCAGTCTCGGGGAGCGCCCGCGCGAGGACCTCGCCGCCTGGCGCGAGGCGGGCGCGGACCGCTACCTGCTGCGCTTTGAGACCTCAGACCCGGCGCTCTACGCGCTGATCCACCCGCCGCTGGCGCCCGGCGAGCCGAATCGCATCGAGCGCCTCCGCTGGCTGCAGGAACTCGGCTACGAGGCCGGTGGCGGGGTGATGATCGGGGTCCCGGGGCAGAACTACGCGATACTCGCGCGCGACATCGACCTCTTCCGCGCGATGGACCTCGACATGATCGGCGTCGGCCCGTACATCGCGAACCCCGACGCGCCGCTCGGCTGCGGCGACCTTGAGCCGCCGCGACTGCCCGAGGGTGAGCAGGTGCCCGCCGATGAGACGATGGCGTACAAAGTGGTCGCGCTGACCCGGATTGTCCGGCCCGACGCGAACCTGCCCTCGACCACCGCGCTTGCGACCATCAACAAAGACTCAGGCCGACAGCTTGGCCTCGAGCGCGGGGCGAATGTCATCATGCCCAACGTCACCCCGCCGCGCTACCGCGAGATGTACCGCATCTATCCGGGGAAGGCCGGGTACCGCGAGACCGCGCAGGCCTGCGCCGACAGCCTGAGGGCGTTCCTGCGCTCGATCGGCCGCCGCGTCGGCGAGGGCCCCGGCGACCGGCGGCACACCTGACGATCCCTCGCCCGAACCTGACGCCGCCCGCCCTCGCCTTTGTCGTCGGAGAGGCGGGACCCCGCTCCCGCCTGTGCCGTTGTTGTTGCCCTCCCGTGGTCCGCGCGCCCTCGTGCGCCCCGCCGCCGCCCGCCCTCGCTGTCGTTGCTTTCCTCGCTGTCGTTGCTGTCGTTGCTGTCGTTGCTGCCTTTCCCTCAGTGGTAGTACTGCTGGAAACTCCCCTGCCGCGCTCCGCCGCGCCCCACTGTCCAGTCCTGCGCCTCGAAGGGGAATGCCTTGATCCCAAGGTTCAGCCGAATCTCATCGTAGTCGCTGTCATACGTCACGCTCGCCAGCCAGCAGTGAAGGTCGCGCGTGATCCGCAGACTCAGGTCGTCAAGCTTGTCCTGGTTGCCGTTGTACGTCGTCAAACCCGCAAGCTGCCACTTCTCGTCGATCCGCCAGTCGAACTCGAGGTCCGCGCGGTCAAGCTCCTCGTCGTCGAGGTCGTACGTGGTCGAGAGCGCCAGGTGCAGCTTCCACGGCGAGGCGTGCGTCCAGCGCAACTGGAGCGGCCGCCATCGCGAGTCATCGAGCGAGTAGCCTGAGACCAGTTCGAGGCGGTCGCGCTCCGTCGCATTATGCCATCCGCGCAGCCGCAACTCGCGCCACCGATCGCGCGCGAAGTCGAAGCCGCCGGTCAGTTCGTAGCGCGAGCGGGTCGCGTTCTGATGCACCACCGACAGCCGTGAGTAGTCGTACACCCCGCCGTATGATCGCCGCAGCGGCGAGAATCCCTCCACGGTGGACTTGCGGTGCGTGATCCGCGTGTGCAGGCGCGAGCCGAAATTCATGTCGAAGTTCAGCGAGCCGCCGAGGTTGTAAAGCGCGGAGCCGTCGGAGAAGAAGTGCTGGTCGAAGTCGAGCGTGGTCGTAAGCTCCGCGTTGTCGCTGATCTGATTCCGCTCGCCGCCGAGGTTCAGGTCGATCCCCGCCGTGGTGACCTCCTCCTCGTCCGGATACTGCACCAGGCGCCCGGCGGTCACCCTCGCCCGGAAGGGCACCGCGCCGAAAAGCTCCCAGTCCCCGAGCCGCCGGGTGTCGGTGTTGAACACCACCTCCGGCAGCTTCTCCAGCCGGAAGCCCTGCCTCCCCTCCCCCTCGGTCTCCCACTCCTTCTCCGCCGCCAGCGCCCAGTCGTACCACTCGCCCCGATCCTGGTACTGCAGGTCGGCCGTGATGGTCTCGGACGCGGGGCGATCGGCGCCGAATTCCGACCGGCGCAGCACCGTCCGCAGGTCCCAGCTTGCGTCCCCCCCCAGCCGCTGGCGATGATTGAGCGTGCTCGTAAAGCGCTTGCTCGACGTAAATGCGCTGTCGGTGATCGACTGATCGATCCCCAGCGTGCTGGTGGCCGTCTGCCCGCGCCGCGTGAGCGTCAGATTCCCCGCCAGCGACCTCGTCGCCGACTGGAACCCGCTGTGCTCCTGGAGGCTGAGATTGAAGCGCGAGGAGACCTCATCACTCACGTCCCAGTTATGCCGCAGCCGCGCGCTCATCGAGCCCTCGTCCGGCTGGAAGAAGAGGTTCGCCTCACCCGAGTGCGGGCCGGTGCGGAAGTAATGATCGGCGCCGAAGCCGATCCCGCGCTTCTCCGTCAGGTGCAGCCGCACGTAGCTGTTCAGCTCGCTGCCCGTCAGGTAAAGATACGCAAGCTTCGCGTAGAAGCCCTCGACCGTGTTCTGCCCAAGCTCCGGGAAGAAACGATTGTTCGGCGTCTGCGGTGACAGCACCAGGTCCCACGGCAGTTTGAAGATCGTGTTCCCAAGCACCCGCAGCCGCGGCTTCTCCACCACCAGCCTGTCATCGCCGACCGCGCGGATATGCCGCGAATGAAGCCCGTAGTGCGGCAGTTCAAGGTCGCAACTCGTCGCGAAGCCGTCCCAGGCGTCCACCGTCTCCTCTTCGCCCGTGCCGCTGATCGTCTCCGCCCGCACGAAGATCGGCTCCTCAACGCCCCGCTCGAATTGCTCCGGCTCAAGGCGCGTGCGCGCCTCGAGGATCTCCCACTCCTCCGTCTCAAAGTTGATCCGGATCAACTCGGCGGTCGCCACCTGCCCCTGCCGCTCGATCGTCACATTCCCCCGGAACTGCCCCCACACGCCGTCCTCGTCGATCTCCGCGGTGTCCGAGTTGACGGTGATATCCCGGTAGCGCACCACCACGTTCCCCTCCGCGATAGTCGCACCGGAGTGGTAGTACACCTCGTCCGCGTCCACGAGTATCTCGTCCCCCGAGGGTTCGGGCCGCCAGTCCTCCTCTCCCCCATCCTCTGCCTGCCCTTCCGCGGCTTCCCCCGTCCGCACGGCCGCGGGCGTCGTCACCCGCGGCGTCCCCTCAGCGCCCGGCGCGCTCTCCACGACACCCTCCTGCATGCTCTCCACCGCGTACACGCATCCAGCGACCGCGGCGATTGCCGCGACCACCAGCGCTGCGCGGCAGATTGTCGCAAGCGCGCTCCTCATCGTACGCTCCCGCCGGTCAGCGAAGACGGTGCAGTCCGAGGGCTGCGGCTGCGATGAGGATGACGTTCTCCGCCCAGGCGGCGACCGCGACCGGCAGCGCGCCCGCCTCGCCCAGTTGCCTCGTCCAGATCATCACGAGGAAGTACCCGAACGTCACGACCATCGCCACCATCACGCCCACCAGCGACTGCCCGCGCGCAAAGCGCAGCGTCACCGGACCCGCCAGCGCCGCGAAGACCAGGCATGACACCGCCATCGCAAGCCGACTGTGCATCTCCAGCGCCCACGACCGCCCCGCCCCTGCCGCCTGCTCCTCACGCATCTCGTACTCCGCCCGAAGATCGCGGATCGTCATCTCCCCCATCCCCAGTGGCCCCGAAATTCCCCCCGCCGCCCCCGTCGCGACCTGCCGAAGGTCCACCTCCACCCCGGCGCTGCGCAGCGTCGTCACCGACTCGCCGTCGAAGAAGAGGAGCTTCGGGCTCAGGGGGTAGAGGCGCTCGCCCCGGAACACCGCCCTGTCCGCCGCGAAGAGCAGCGGGTAGTCGTTCCGCTGCATCATGAAGATCAGCACATCGCGCAATTCCTGCTCGCCGGCCACCCGGTCGCCCACGTAGATGTGCAGCCCCTGCCCGGTGTCGGTGAACTGTCCCGGCTCGAACGCCAGCGACTGCCGCCGCAGCACCATCTCGCGGATCAGGCTCTCGGCTTCTGCGCGCGACCACGGGACTGCCGCCTCGCTCACCGCCAGCGTGGCGAGCGTCGCCACCACCCCGAGCCCCCACATCGGAGCCATCATGCGGGCAAAGCTCATGCCACCGGCGCGCATCGAGACGATCTCGTGATCTGACGCCAGCCGGTTCACCGCCAGCGAGCAGCCCATCAGCACCGACACCGGCAGCGCCATCACCAGCGCGTGCGGCACCTGCAGCGCCACGAATCGCAGCACCGATGGCAGCGGGACGCCGTGTTCGACGATCACCTCGACCACCTGAAAGAGCATGTGGCCGGTGATCAGGATCACGAACGCTCCCAGCGCCACCAGGAACGGTCCCAGCGCTTCGGTCAGCACGTAGCGATCAGCGATTCGCATGATAACAGGCGGCGCCTCCTGGCCGCCGCAGTAGCTTTTGAGCGATCTACCCGCGCGATTGTTCCATCGGTGAAGACGGCCGGAGCGTCTGCCCCGGCCTGAGGAAGCATTCGGCGCAGAACACCCCGATTCCTCCGCCACCGTCGCTGGAGGGCGGGGACCCGTGCCGTTGCCTTTGCCGTCCGTGGCACGGGCGTCTCGCCCGTGCGCCGTTTGTCGTGGTCGTTGCCGTAGCTGTCGTTGCTTCTGTCGCTGCCGTAGCTTTCGTTGCTGCCGTAGGCCGTCGGAGGGGCCGGACCCCGCTCCGGCCTGTGCAGGCTGTCGTTGCCGTCGGAGTGGAACTCAGTCGCCTGACCGGCCCGTGGTTCCTGCCGGCCTCGCGATCCCGTCGCGCCTGAAGATCACGCGTTATCCCCTCGCACTGCCACTCACGGCGTGCGGAGGAGGGCCTCCGCACCACGAGAACACCACGGACGCCGTTGCCTTTGTCGTTGGAGAGGCTGGCCCCCGCGCCGGGCGAACAACGGCATGTAGCCTCGGCAGGCCCGACCTCCGCACGACCACGCCGAACAGCCGCCCCGCCCCTCCCCGGCGACCAACGCACCGCCGTGCTCTTGAAACACGCGGCGATTTCGGTTACAATACCATCGTAAACTACACCGAATCGCAGTCCACCAATACGCAGCACTTGCCCGTGCGCGCGACCGGCGCGTAAAGAACAGGTGCGTCCTGGGCCTGGCGGCTCAGGGCGCACGCAGGTATTCATATACAGCCACGACGGGAGTTGTCTAACGTGCCCAAAATTCGGATCGTCGATGTGACCAACAGAGATGGGGAGCAGACGGCGCGCATCGTACTGAGCAAGCTGCAGAAGACGATCCTCAACGTCATGCTCGACGACATGGGGATTTTCGGGTCGGAATGTGGCTTCCCGCTTAATCCGCATGAGTGGAACTACCTCAACGCCAACGTCGAACTCACGAAGATGGAAGATGACAACGGCGAGCCTGTCATCCGGGACCTTCGTCTCGAGGGCTGGTCGCGAGCCGTCGCTGGCGACGTCGAGCAGGCCCTCACCAACACCAATCTCACACACCTGAACCTGTCCATCTCCACCTCCCAGCAGATGCTCGAGTGGAAGTTCCGCGGCAAGTTCAGCCCCGATGACATCATCGAGATGATGACCGACGCCGTCCGCGCCGCTCTCGAGGGTGGCTGCACCTCCGTCGGCATCAACGCCGAGGACGCCTCCCGCACCGACATGGCATTCCTCAAGGAGTTCGGCATCGCGGGCAAGGAAGCCGGAGCACAAATACTCCGCTACTGCGACACTCTCGGCTACGACGACCCCTGCACCATCGCCGAGCGGATGGGCGAACTGGCCCGCGACGTCCAGATGCCGCTTGAGACACACTGCCACAACGACCTCGGCCTCGCCGTCGCCAACTCCGTGGCCGGCGCCGTCGCCACCTGCGACGAGGGCCAGGACGCATACATCAACACCACCGTCAACGGCGTCGGCGAGCGCGCCGGTAACGCAGACCTTGTCTCATGCATACTCGCGCTCCGGCACGCCTCCGGCCTTGCCGACAAAGGCTACCTCGACGAGGCCATCGACACCAGCAAAGCTTACAAGCTCGCCCGATACGTCGCCACATCATTCGGCCTGCCAATCCCCATCAACCAGGTCGGCGTCGGCGCCAACGCATTCGCCCACGAATCGGGCATCCACGCCGACGGCGCGCTCAAAGACCGCCACAACTACGAACTCTACGCCTTCGAGGACCTCGGCCGCGGCGGCGAATCAATGTCCCGCACCGGCCGCGAAATACTCACCGGCCTCCACGGCGGCACCTCGGGCCTCGAATACGTCTACTCACACATGGACCTTGCGTTCCGCGACAAAGAGCACGCCGCCGAAGTCCTCAAACTCGTCCAGTACGCGAACCTGTGCAACCAGCAGCCGCTCACCGAAGAGGACCTCCGGTTCATCTACCACTACCCGGAGATCACACGCAAGCTCCTCACCTACACGCCGTAACGGCAGCGACGAAAGCAACGGCAGCAACAGAAGCAAAGACAGCGACGGCAACGACGACGGCAACAGCAACGACAGCGCCCCTCGCCCAGATGACGGGGGGCGCTTTCTTTATGTACGGGGGGAGTCTGCGCGCCCGTCACGAATACCTTACTGCCGCCGCGGAGGCGGTTTTGCGTGACAATAATGGAGGAGGGGTAGACAGATGGAATACCGCAGCCTCGGACGTACCGGATGCAAGGTCAGCCCGCTGTGCCTCGGCACCATGCTCTTCGGCGATGACACTCCCGCCGATGAGGCCTACGACATCGTTGACCGCGCGATCGACGCGGGGATCAACTTCATCGACACCGCCAATGTATACAACGACGGGACTTCCGAGCAGGTCGTCGGCCAGGCGCTCAAGCGCAACGGCCAGCGCGAAAACGTCGTCCTCGCCACCAAAGTCCACGGGACGATGGACCCCGACGACCCGAACGGGCAGGGCAACCATCGCCAGCACATCATCCGCCAGTGTGAAGCATCGCTGCAGCGGCTCGAGGTCGATCACATCGACCTCTACCAGATCCATCGCCCGGATTCGTCGCTGCCCATCGACGAGACGCTCGGCGCGCTGGATGACCTGATTACCCAGGGCAAGGTGCGCTACGTCGGCACCTCCACCTTCGCCGCATGGCAGCTCATGGAGTCGGTCTGGTGCGCCCGCGAACTCGGCCTCAACCGCTTCGTCTGCGAGCAGCCGCCCTACCACCTGCTCGATCGCCGCGTCGAACGCGAACTTCTCCCCTTCGCGCGCAGCTACGGCTTCGGCATCATCCCCTGGTCGCCGCTCGCCGGAGGCTTCCTCACAGGCAAGTACTCCCGCGATGGCGAAATCCCGGAGGGCACGCGCTTTGCGCAGCGCTCGGGCAGGCGAAAGGACCGACACTTCCGCGACCGTGTCTTCGACGTGGTCGAGGCCGTCGAGCAGATCGCGTCCGAGAAGGGCTGCACCGCGGCCCAGTTCTCGCTCGCGTGGGTCATGAGCCGGCCCGGCGTCACCTCGCCGATCATGGGCCCCCGCACGATGGAGCAGCTTGAGGACAACCTCGGCGCGCTTGACGTCGAGATCACCGAAGAGGACTGTGACCGCATCGACGAACTGGTCGATCCCGGCGAGGGCCTTGTGCCCTACTACGAGGCCGACTTCGGCCCCAGCGACTGGACGTGGCTGTGACACGCCACGTCCTTTCGGTCTTTCGCCGTTGTTGTCCTCAGCCCTTGCCGCCGCGCAACGTATGACGTTGGAGAGGTCGGACCCCGTTCCGACCTGTGCCGTTGCCGGTGCGTCGTATGACGTTGGAAAACACAAAGGGAATCCCCCGCGTAAAGCGAAGGTCCCTCGGCGGTAACCGCCATTCGTCCCACCCGTGAGAGGGGCCGCCGCCATGGCCGATCAGCCGAACGTGCTCATTCTCTTCACCGACCAGCAGCGCGCCGACACCGTCCGTGCGCTGGGCAATCCGCACATCCAGACCCCCACGATGGACTGGCTGGCCCATCAGGGCACCAGCTTCACCAGCGCCTACTGCGCCTCCCCGGTCTGCATCGCGTCCCGCTGCTCGATGATCCTCTCGCAGTGGGCCCACCAGACCGACTGCACCACCAACTGCCCGATGCCCCAGGAGCGCACTTCGTTCATGGAGATCCTCCAGGACGCCGGCTGGCAGACCCACGGGACCGGCAAGATGCACTTCTCGCCCGAATCGCACAAGCTATGGGGCTTCGACGACCGCGACTATTCCGAGGAGGGCGGCTGGCGCTCCGATGATGACTACTGCCAGTTCGTCCACCGGCACGACTACGGCCACGTGTACGAGGTCATGGGACCGCGCAGCGAATACTACTACATCCCGCAGGTCTCGCAGCTTCCCGCGCGCCTGCACAACACCCGATGGGTCGCCGACCGCTCGCTTGATTTCCTCCAGCAGCGCGACACCGACCGTCCCTTCATGCTCTGGAGCAGCTTCATCAAGCCCCACCCGCCCTTCGAGTCCCCGACCCCGTGGCACCGCCTCTACAAGCCGACGGATGTGCCTCTCCCCCACCTCCCCGCCGACTATGAGGCGATGCTCACCTACTGGAACCGCAGGCAGAATCGCTACAAGTACCGCGACGGGGGATGGGACGACAACTTCATCCGCACCATGCGCGCCGCCTACGCCGCCTGCGTCTCATTCGTCGATTACAACGCCGGCCGCATACTCGAATACCTCTGCGAGACCGGCGAGATCGACAACACCATCGTCATCTGGACCGCCGACCACGGAGAGCTTCTCGGCGACTTCGGCTCCTTCGGCAAGCGCTCGGTCTTCGACGCCGCCGCCAACGTCCCCATGCTCGTCCGCTACCCCGAACGCTTCGCCGCCGGGGAGGTCTGCGACACGGTCTGCTCGCTGGTGGATGTGGCCCCGACGATCCTCGAGGGCTGTGGCCTCAACACCATCGATCAGCACGAGGGCCACGACCTCGCCGAGACCGCGCGCGGAACGCAACCGGACAGGCCCGGCGTGATCGTGCAGTATTCGCAGAAAGAAAGTGGCCTCTACGGCCTGATCGACGACGACTTCAAGTACGTCTACTCCGCGGCCGACGACCAGGAGTGGCTCTACCGCCGCTGGCCGGGCGAGCCGGAGGAGCGCTCCCTTGCGGGCAACCAGGCATACGTGAAGACGACCGCGCAGATGCGCGAGCGGCTCACTGGCTGGCTGCGCGATGACGGCTACACGGACGTGCTCGGCGATGATGGCTGGAAGATCTACCCGCCCGAGGAGCGCCCGAGCGTGGATGAGAACCCCGACCACGGACTTCTCTACCAGGAGGGCGCGGACTGGGCGCCGATGTTCCCGGAGGGCTACCGCCCGATCTCCACTCCACAGGGCCCGGTGCGGATCGCCCCGCGCAAGTCGGACGACTGACGCCGGCTTTACAGGATGAGCAGGGTGGATCGGATGATTACGCAGTGCCGGGGAGTCGAACGGCGACAGGCAAGAATGCCTGTCCTACGAACGGCGGATGATAGTTATTCGGGGCCTGCCGACAAACCATCATTTGTCGTCACGTAGGACAGGCTTTCCAGCCTGTCAAATGCCGTTGAACATGCGACGTTCGACCTGGCACGGAAAAGACAGAACGGCGACAGGCAGAAATGCCTGGCCTGCCGGCAAACCATCATTTGTCGTCACGTAGGACAGGCTTTCCAGCCTGTCAAATGCCGTTGAACATGCGACGTTCGACCTGGCACCGGAAAAGACAAAACGGCGACAGGGGCGAGACTAACTATGTCGGAATCCGACCACCAAAGTCCCGACTTCATTCGTGAATTTCGCAAGACGCGACGCCATCTTCCACACTGGCAGGCCCCCGGAGAGACACACTACGTGACTTTTGCCCTACTCGACCGCCGAGCGTGCGATCTGACGTCCCCCGGCCTTGCCCACATCATCATCGATGCTCTTCAGTTCAGACACGAACAGAGGTACACTCTTCTGGATTGGGTGATCATGCCTGACCACGTCCACTTCATCGTTTATCCGCTGATGACGGATGAGGGCTTCTTCTCGCTGTCGAAGATCACGGGAAGCATGAAGGGGTGGACGGCCCACGAGATCAATCGCGAAATGGATCGCCGCGTTGCGCTCTGGCAGGACGAGTCGTTCGACCGCGTGATCCGCAGCAATGGCGAATACAGAAAGCATGCCTTTTACATCTGGATGAATCCGGTCAAGGCAGGTTTGGTGGAAAGCCCTCGAGACTGGCAATGGTGGGGTAACGGGCGATTCTGCCGGCGAATGCAGCGACGCGACGAGTAGGTCCTTTCTCTTGTCATCAGAAACGGCGACAAACAGCCAACGCGCAGGGATGCCCGTGGCAGGAACGGCGCGACTGAAAGGATAGAGCCATGAACTTCGACCTGATCATACGTGGCGGCACCATCGTTGACGGCACCGGCGCGGACGGATACGTCGCCGACCTCGGCGTCGTCGGCGATCGCATCCACGCCCTCGGCGACCTCGCGGCAGCCGCCGCGCGCGATGCCATCGATGCGGCGGGCCTCGTCGTCGCGCCCGGCATCGTTGACATACACAATCACGCGAACAGCCAGATGGAGGGCGGGATACTCAACATCCCCGGCGCAGAGAACGAGGTGCGCCAGGGCGTCACCACGCTCATCTGCGGCAACTGCGGCGGATCGCCATGGCCGATCGGCGAGAACCTCGACGCCGCCGACGCCCTCCCGATCCGGCAGAACTACGGCCTGCTCGTCGGCATGGGCACCATCCGCGCGCATGCGCAGGTCGGCTCGAAAGCCGCGGGCCCCGATGACATCGCGCGGATGCAGGAGATGGCCGCCCGCGCCATGGACGAGGGCGCGTTCGGCATCTCCACCGGCTACTTCCCGGACTTCGTCACCACCGACGAGATCGCCGCGGTCGCCCGGCCCGTCGCGGAGGCCGGCGGCGTCTACGCCACCCACATGCGCTCCGAGGCGGGCGCGCTGCTCGAGTCCGTGGAGGAGACCATCCGCATCTGCGAGGAATCCGGATGCCCGGGGCAGATCTCGCACATCAAGTGCTGGGGAACGCGCGCATGGGAGAACGCCGAGCGGGTGCTGGAGATGATCGACGAGGCCCGCGGTCGCGGCCTCGACATCACCGCCGACCGCTACCCCTACGTGGCCTCATTCACCGGCGTCGCCAATGCAATCCCCGCCGCGTTGCGCATCCAGGCCGGCGAGCGCGGCGGCATCGAGCACCTGCGCGACCCCGACCTCACCGACGCGGTGCGCGATGGCATAGACGACTTCCTCGTCGAAACCGACGGGCCGGAGCATCTCGTCTTCGCGCCGCTCGAGCCGATGCCGGAGATCGACGGAAAGACCCTCGCGCAGGTCGCCGACGAGCGCGGCGAGGAGCCGTGGGAGACGGTCCTGGAGCTGACGATCCGCGGCAAAGTCTCGTGTATGTTCTTCGTGATGCGCGAGGAGAATATCCGCAAGTTCATGCTCCACCCGGCAGTCTTCGCGGCCTCCGACAGCCACCTCCGCGTATTGGGCAAGGGCGTCTCGCACCCGCGCAACTATGGGACCTTCCCCCGCTGGATCGGCCACTATGGCCGCGACGAGGGTTTCTTCACCGTCGAGGAGGTCGTCCGCAAGTGTACCTCTATGCCCGCGAGCAAGTTCGGCCTGCATGACCGCGGGACACTGGCGCCGCGCAAGATCGCGGACATCATGATCTTCGACCCGGATGCGATCATCGACACCGCGACCTTCGAGGACCCGCATCAGTATCCGGAGGGCATCCCGCACGTGATCGTGGCCGGCAGGCCCGCGGTGCGCGACGGTGACGCGGCGGAGGGCGGGTGGGGTCGCGCGCTGCGCCTGAGTCGCTGATTTGCCCATCGCCACCACAGACTCATAGTTCCGGGTGGGGGGCGCCGCCCCCTCACCCGGACCACATTTTCCCGCCCCGCTCTCCCCCACTTTTCAACGTCTCTTCCACTCTTCTGTCCGCAGTTCTTTCCCCGTCAATCTCGGTTTTCCACGCAGTTCTCCCCAATGCCCGTCTTGCGGATGCCACCTCGCTATGCCGCCTCTGACGCCGTTGCGGGCAATCGGGCACCCATCCGCCTCGCGATCGACGCCCCAACTCTCCGAGTTATGCACTACCCGCCGGCACATCCCCACACACGCCAGCACGACCCGCAGGCATCGCGGCATCTTCGATGCGAAGGTCGTCCGCCTCAACTGGATATGCACACCCTCTACACCGCGGACACACCGCTCATCAACAGCCCCTGCATATCGATTCAACGCTGCTTCAGCAACCCGCGCACATGCTTTGCACGTACCATCGCACAGAATATCCACTCTTCGGCCCACCGAAAGCGCCCACACTTTCCACGAAGTTTTCCACATCTGCGACTGGCGTACATGATGGAGGCCGGGCGAGCTGCGCCCGGCCTCCTGGTGGTCGCGTGGCGAGGCGGCCTCAGCCTGGGATGAAGTCCACGTCCGGGCCGATCTTCATGACTGTCTCCGCGATCAGCTTCGCGGCGTTCTCGAGGTCGGCCAGCGAGATCACCTCGACCGGCGTGTGCATGTAGCGGTTCGGCACGCTCACCAGGCCAGTCGCCACGCCCGCCCGCGTAAGCTGCATCACATTCGCGTCGGTGCCGGTCCCGCGGGCCGCCGCCGCAATGTGCACCGAGATCCCCTTCTCCTCGGCGGTGTCCTGCAAAAGTTCGCCCATCACCGGATTGATGTTGGGCCCGCGCGCGATCACCGGCCCGCCGCCGACCTTCACGTCGCCCTGCTTCGTCTTGTCGCATCCGGGGTAGTCGCTCGCGTGCGTGACGTCCACCGCGATCCCCGCCGCCGGGTTGATGCAGTAGCAGCTTGTCTGCGCGCCTCGCAGGCCGATCTCCTCCTGCACCGTTGAGACCGCGTGCAGCCCGCACGGAATCTCCCGGTCCGCGAGGATCCGCAGCGCCTCCATCACCACGAAGGTGCCCATCTTGTCATCAAAGCCCGCCGCGGCCACGAGGTCGCCGTCAAGCTCCTGGAAGGGCGCGTCGAACGTCACCGGGTCGGCCACTGACACGAGCTTCTCCGCGGCCTCTTTGTCCTCGGCGCCGATGTCGATGAAGAGCTTGTCGAGGTCGATCTTCTTCCCGCGCTCCTCGGACTTGAGCAGATGGATCGCCTTGCGGCCGTACACGCCCGGGACCGGGCCTTCCTTCCCGTGGATCAGCACCCGGCTGCCCGGCACGATACTCGCGTCGATCCCGCCGATCGCCGAGGCGTAGATGAAACCGTCGTCGTTGATATGGCGGACGATGAAGCCGATCTGATCGACGTGCCCGGCGAGCATCACCCGAAACTCGCAGTCCGGATTCTTCACGCAGACCACGTTCCCGTGCACGTCGGTGGTGATCTCGTCGGCGAACTCCTCCATCCGCGCCCGCACGACGCGCTGTGCAGGCTGCTCGAACCCGGACGGTGAAGGCGCGGCGATCAGGTCCTTGAGAAACTGCAGCGACTCCTTGCGCATGGGGATCGTCTCCCGATTCATGATTCATGGTTGCTCATACACACGACCGCGTCCTTCGCCGCGACGCGAGCAAGGTCCTCCACCGCCCGGACTCCGGGTCTTGTTGCGATTCTGGACTCCAGGCGCCGTCGCCTGGAGAGTCGTTACCGCTGTCACCCCAATCCTTAACCTTTGATACAAAGCCCCCGAAGGCCATCCCACCCCTCCCGTCGAACTGCCTCCCCGACGCGCCAGGCATCCGTCCCGGAGGCGAGTTCACGTGAATCTGATCCTTATCGTCTGCGACACGCTGCGACGCGACTACCTCGGCTGCTACGGAAACGAATGGGTGCAGACCCCGGCGCTCGACAGCCTCGCCGCCTCGGGCGTGACATTCGAGCACTGCTACGTCGGCTCGTTCCCCACCGTCCCCCAGCGCCACGACCTGATGTGCTCGAACTACGTCTTTCACACCACCGGTTGGGCGCCGATCGCCGAGGGCAACACCACCCTCCAGGAGCGCCTCCGCGCGGAGGGCTACGTGACCGCATTCATCTCCGACCACGCACAGCTTCTGCGCCCCGGGATGAACTACCATCGCGGCTTCAACGGCATCGAGTGGATCCGCGGCCATGTCGCCGACAACTGGCGCACCGAGCCCGTCGAGTGGGAGTTGCCCTGCGACTGGGACAAGCTCCGCGAGGCCGATCACTGGGTCGATGAATGGTCCCGCAACTACCAGGCGCGAGATACCGAGGATGACTGGCCCTCACCGAAGACCTTCCACGCCGCCGAGCAGTGGCTGGAGCGCAATCGCGAGCATGACAGCTTCTACCTGCTCATCGACACCTTCGACGTGCATGAGCCGTGGTACCCGCCGCAGCAGTACATCGACATGTACGATCCCGGCTACGAGGGCGACGAGGTCGTCTACCCGCGCTACGATCACGCGGGCTACCTGACCGAGGCCGAGCTTCACCACGCCCGCGCACTCTACGCCGGCTCGATCACCATGATGGACCGCGCGATCGGCCGCATGCTGCAAAAGCTCGACGACCTCGGCCTCGCGGGCGACACCGCCATCGCGTTCACCTCCGACCACGGCTGGTATCTCGGCGAGCACGACTTCATCGGCAAGCACACTGTCATCGACCGCAAAGCCGGCTGGCCGTTCTACGACGAGGTCGCGCGGGTGCCACTCCTTATGCGCGCGCCGAATCTCCCCGAGGGGCTGGTCAGTCACGCCCTGACCCAGCCCGTGGACATCGCGCCGACGCTCATGGAGATCATGGGGCTGGAGGCGCCCGATGACACGCACGGCGTCTCGGTGCTCAGAGCCCTTGCGGGAGGTCAGGGCCCGCGGCCGGTCGCGGTGACCTCGCCCACGCTCGACGTGACGGAGGACCACCGCCTTTACAACGCGATCAACGATGGCGAGTGGACACTCCAGCACGCCGGCGCGATGGCCGAGCCACAGCTTTATCACACCTCCGAGGATCCGGACCAGCAGCATGACGTCATCGCCGACCATCCGGACGAGGCGCGACGCCTGCATTCGGCGTATATCGACTATCTCGAGCAGATCGGCGTGCGCGACGACCTGATCGACCGCCGCCGCCCGCTCGGCCCGTGAAAGATCTCGGTCGGTGGGCCGGTGATCCCTGTCTCCCGTCGCCCACAGGCCCCGCACCCCGTCGCCTTTGCCTTTGCCTTTCGCCGTTTGCCGTTGCTGTTCCCTCTTCCCTCTTCCCTTTTCCCTTTTCCCTTTCCCCTGTCTTTTCGCAAAGGAACTCCGGCCCCTCGTCTCGAACTCTTACCCACCATGTTTGAGCGCGAGATAGAGGAATCGATCGAGATCGCCGCCGGCCCCTCCGAGGTCTGGTGGCAGCTTACGAACTTTGAGAGCTACCCTGAGTGGAACCCGTTCATCACTCGCATCGACGGCGAGGTCCGGGAGGGCGCCCGCTTGAGCGTGACGCTCGACTTCCACTCCATGCCCAGGATCACCGTCCGCCCGAAAGTCATCGTCGTGGACCCGCAGCGCCAGCTTCGGTGGCGCGGACGGATGGGTATCCCGAATCTCTTCGATGGTCGGCACATCTTTACCATCGAAACCACCGGCGTCAATCGCGTCTGCTTCAAGCAGCGCGAACGCTTCTCGGGTCTCTTCGCCCCGGGCGGGGTGAGTCTCATCGAGAGGGCCCTGCGCCGGTCGTTCCGCGAGATGAACGAAGCGCTCCGCCAGCGCGCCGAGGCCGCTCATGCCACCCGTGAGGTCGCCAGGGCCGAGCGCGCTGAACACAGGTAGCTCTATCCAAAGCCCTCCACATAAGTAAAGTTATCAACAAAGTAGAAAACGTTTGCACTCCTGTCAATACTCTCCACGAACACTCTCCGACGGCTCAAATATCCCTTCCGGCCCGCGAAATAGGCCCGTAGCGAGGAATCACGATTTTCTCAGATTCCGTTTGCATTGCTCCATCGGTTCTGCTATACTCATGCCACGTGGGGAGGGACACAGATGTTTTCCACAAGTGTGGATAATGATGTGGAGAACTCTGTGAGGCTTGTCAGAAGCGGCCTGGGGATAGTACGAGCCGCCCGACAGCCCTGACGTTTTCCACGAAGCAGCCATCGCAGCCGTTCACCGCAGCAGCGCCTGTTTCACACGGATACGATCCCGAAACGTCTCTCGTCCGACCCCGCCCCGGGACCACACCGGTCCCTGCTACGCGCCAATCATCGGCAAAGGACGGGTACGCAAACTATGGCATGTGAAACACAGCTCTCGGGGGAGCAGATCTGGCGCGCAAGCCTTCCGCTTCTGGCTGAGAAAGTCAGCCCCGCTACCTACGACGGTTTCCTCACCAACGCGACCGCCCTCGAATTCTCCGGCGATCACCTTCGCCTCGGCGTCGTCAACGAATTCGCCCGCGACTGGCTCGAACGCCATCACGGACACGTGATGGACGAGTGCGTCACCGAGGTCGTACAGCGCGATGTCACCGTGAAGGTCGAGGTCATCTCCGAGGAGCTTCAGGCCGAGGCGCTGCAGACCGACATGGCCGCCCCCGAGCCTGCTCCGGTAGCCGAAAGCGCTCCCGAGCAGACCGCGCCGCCCGCGCCAGCCTCCATCGAACCAGCGACCGAATCCGCCGCCGCCCCGCCGCCTGCGTCACGGCCCTCGCCTGCGACGCCCGTGTCGCTTGTACCCGACTCCACCGGCGAGTTGCGCACATCGCCGCTCAACCCGAAATACACCTTCGACGACTTCGTCGTGGCTGACTGCAACCGCTTCGCACACGCCGCCGCCGTGCAGGTCGCAAGGTCGCCCGGACAGGCGTACAACCCGCTCTTCATCCACTCAGCCTCCGGCCTTGGCAAGACCCATCTGATCCAGGCCATCGGCCACTCGATCATAGGCAATCAGACGGAGACGAAGGTCGTCTACATCTCCGCCGAGGCCTTCGTCAACCACATGATCTCGTGCATGCGCGACAACACCATCGACCGCTTCAGGCAGAACTACCGCTCCGTCGATGTCTGGCTGGTCGATGACATCCAGTTCATCGCCGCCATCGAGGGCCCCGCGTCCGAAGAGGAATTCTTCCACACCTTCAACACGCTCTACGAAACCAACCGACAGGTCGTCATCGCCTCAGACTGCCCACCGCGGCATCTGCAACTGATGAACGAGCGCCTCCGCTCCCGACTCGAGATGGGCATCGTCGCCGACCTGCGCGTGCCCGACGTCGAGACACGCGTGGCCATCCTCGAGAAGAAAGCGCAGGCCGAGGGCGTACCACTCTCGCGCGACATCCTTGAGTACGTCGCCTCCAAGATCGAGTCCAACATCCGTGTTCTCGAGGGCGCCCTCCTCAAGATCTGCGCATACGCGTCGTTAAACGGAGTGAAGATCAGCCGATCGCTCGTCGAGGACATCATCGGTGATTACTCAACCTCAACCTCCGAACGCCGCGTCTCCGTCGCGGAGATCATCGACCAGGTCTCCGTGGAGATGGACGTGTCCAAGGACGACATCGTCTCCAAGAAGCGCTCCGCGGATATCGCGTGGGCCCGGCAGGTGGCGATCTACCTCTGCCGCGAACTCACAGACAACTCCCTCGCGCGCATCGGCGAGCATTTCGGCGGCCGCGACCACTCCACCGTCCTCCACTCCTACGACAAGGTCGCGGGCCTCATCGAGGAGGATGAGCAGGTCCTCTGGCTCATCAACGATCTCAAGGCTGCTTTCGAGTAAGTCCTGCCCCTCATCAGGGCCACACACGGAGCCGGCCCCCTTCCCGGAGGCCGGCTCCGACTGTGTACGGACGCGCGTCGCCGCCGTCACGTGGCACGGGCGTCCCACCCGTGCGTCCTTCGGCATCTCGACCACCCGACGTCACCTCGGCGGCGAGCAGGATCCCGTTGCGCTTCCGCCGTCGCTTTCGTTGCTGCATTTGCTTTCGTCGCTCTCGTCCCCGCCGTACGTTGAAGGACCTTGAATCCACGCAAGATTCCGCGTGCACAACTTTCGCCACCCCCGCCCGATGTGGGTACTGTCAACAACCCCGCGGATTCTCAGTCGTTTGTCTTGCGATTCTCTTCATCGGCCCTTTGGCGGGCCGCTCGGATAGTCCACGCTCTCCACGACCGTGCCGGTGTGTAACTCTCCACTTCTCCCCGGCCCTCACGCCCCGCAATTCGCCGATTCAAAGCGGGAGGTGCAGGTTATCAACGCCCCTCCACAACCCGTCTTCGGGTTCCCTTCACCGAAACCTGGACAGCACCCGAGGACAGGTGGCCCCTTTCCACGCTTTCAACGTCCGTAGTAGGAGTAGTAGTAAGGTACTTAAACTCTGAGACACTTCTACTACTGCCGTGGAAAGCTCCGTATCATCAGGCCTTCAAGTCCTCGGCTTCGCTCCTCCCTGCAATGGAGGTCTTTGCCGAGCCCACGCCGAATACACTTGACGCACAGCCGCCGATGGGGTTAACTTGTCGGTGTATTCTCAGTCGTGGCGCGGGTTACCCAAGGAGGCCGCCGGAGATGTTGAACCTCTCCTGCCCCCAGGAAAAGTTGTACGAGAGCGTGCAGATCGTCTCGCACGGTGTCTCGGGACGAAGCACCCAGCCGGTCCAGAACAACATCTATCTGGAGAGCACTTCGGACGGTCTCAGGCTGGTGGCGACCGATCTCGAGTTCATCAGCCTCGAGGCGCAGATCGACGCAAGCATCTCCGATCAGGGCGCCGTCACCGTCCCTGCTCGCCTCCTCACCGAGGTCGTCGGTTCGCTCTCAGGCGAAGAGATCACTCTCGAGGCCGACGAGCAGCACACGCTTCGAGTCAACTCCGATCGCTCGAGCTTCCGCATCCGCGGCATGTCCGCCGCGGACTTCGAGATGCTCCCGCCGATGGACGACCCGGCGCAGTTCGAGATCCCGCAGCGCGACATGCACGCGATCCTGTCACAGACGGTCTTCGCCACCTCGCGCGACGAGACCCGCCCGATCCTCACAGGCGCTCTCTTCAACATCAATCCCGGCGGCATCGATGTGGTGGCCACCGACACCTACCGCCTTGCGCTGCGCAGAATGACCGCCGACATCCCCATCGACGAGGGCCGCTCGGCCATCATCTCCGAGCGCGCGCTCAACGAGGTCCTGCGTGTCATCGAGCCCGAATCCGACAACACCGTCGGCATCGCGCTCTCCGACTCACAGGTCGCATTCACCATCGGCGGCGTCATCGTGGCCTCCCGTCTGATCGAGGGCCAGTTCCCCAACTACGAGAAGGTCCTCCCCGACGCCTCCGACCGGATGGTCACCGTCAACAGGGATGACTTCACCGACACCCTGCGCCGCATGCTCATCGTCGCCCGCGAGGACGCCAACCGCGTGGTCCTGCGCGGCGCCGACGGTATGCTCACCATCACCGCCGACTCGCAGGATGTCGGGCATGCCGAGGAGCAGATCCCGGCGGCGCTCGAGGGCGAGGAGCCTGAGATCGCCTTCAACGCGCGCTATCTTCTCGACGCACTGCAGGCGATCGGCGAGGAAGAGGTCGTCATCGAGCTTTCGCAGCCCCTCTCCCCCGGCACGCTCAAGCCGCAGGACTCCGACGACTACGTTTACGTGATCATGCCGATGCAGATCATGTGAGGACCACGATGGTCACGCGTCGAATTGGTTAACAGGCGACGGGCACAGGCGACAGGTCTGTGCCCTCACCGTCTCTGGCGAATGCCGCCGCCTTTGTCGTACGTGGCACGGGCGTCTCGCCCGTGCGCTGTTTTCCGTCGGAGCCGTTGCCTTTGCCGTCGCCGGGAAAGGTCTTCGTTCCGTCTCGAAAGGACCCGCCTTTCGTGCACCTGCAATCCCTGACACTCGAAAACTTTCGCTGCTACGAGCGGGCGGAGCTTCAGTTCCGCCCTGGCCTCAACGTGGTCCTCGGGCCCAACGCCTCGGGCAAGACCACGATCCTCGAGGCCGTCTACCTGCTCGCCACCACCACCTCCCCCCGCAGCGGCCGCTCGAAGGCCATGGTACGCCACGGCGAGACGTGGGGCCGTGTCACCGGCAGATTCATCTTCGACGATCGCGCGCTCACTATCCGCATTACCCTCGGCGACCCCGCCGGAGAGCGTTCGGGTGCGAAGACCATTGAGATTGACGGCCGCGAGGTCGACTCCGCCCGCCACGCCATCGGCCGCGTCCAGGCCATCCTCTTCTGGGTGGGTGCCCTCGATGTCGTCAAGGGCTCTCCCTCCGATCGCCGGAGGTTCATGAACACCGCGATCGGTCAGATGAGCGCGCGTTACCTCGACGACCTCGCCCGGTACCGTCGAGCGCTGCGCCAGCGTAATGAGGTCCTCAAGGGCATGGCCCGCAGGGGTGGCGACGGATCGACTCTCGCACCGTGGACCCACGCGCTGGTCGAGGCCGGCGCGCCTATCACCGCCGATCGCAGCAGCTACCTCGCGGCCCTCGCGCCGGAGGCCGCCTCACTTCACACGCGCCTTGGCGTCGGCTCCGAGGAGTTGACGGTCCGCTACGACCCGTCGATCGAGGCGCTCGGGGGCGTTGAGCAGATCGCCGACGAGTTCTACCGCCGCCTCGAGGAGACGCATGAGCGCGAGCTTCAGCGCGGTTCCACCCGGGTCGGCCCGCATCGCGATGACATCGATCTCGCGGTGGACGAGTCCGATCTTCGGCGCTTCGGCTCACAGGGCCAGCAGCGCACCGCGGCTCTCTCGCTGAAGCTCGCCCAGGCGCGGGTCGCGCTCACACGGACCGAACGTCAGCCGATCCTGCTGCTCGACGACTGCCTGTCGGAGCTTGATGTGAACCGCGGCGCAGCGATGCTCGATCTCTCGGGGGATCATGATCAGATGATCGTCACCAGCGCCTGCTGCCCCGAGCACCTCGCCGACCGCCTGGACGCCGCGCACCTGATCGGCACCGGCGGCGAGTCGGTGGCCTGCGAGTGTGAGAACGAGGTATAATCATCGTCGGACTGCCGTTGTCGTTGGAGAGGTCGGCCCCCGCGCCGACCTGTGCCTTTGCCTTTTGCCGTTGCCGTCGGAGAGGCGGGACCCCGCTCCCGCCTGTGCCGTGCGCTGTTGGTGTGCCGTCTGGAGGGGCTGGAGAGCGTGGAGATGCCGTTTATCTCCACGCGACGCCAGCCCGGCCGTTGTCGTTTTGTCGTACGCCGCTGCCGTCCGCCGCGGAGACTCGAATCGTCTGTCGGAGGCCCGCCATGTCCGACACCGAACGCACCAACCCAACACGTCGCGCCGCCGACGCCCTCGCGACCTTCCTCAAGAGCGCGGGCCTGCTGGAGCAGTCGCGCGAGGGCCTTTGCGCACTTCTGTGGCCGGAGGTCGCCGGTGAGTGGTACGCCCGGCACACCTACGTCACGAGCGTCCGCGGCGACACGGTGTACATCCGCTGCGAATCCGACTCCCCGAGAGCGCACCAGCTTCACCTCGATTCAGACGCGATCATCGAGCGTCTGAACCAGGCAATCGGTGAAGACGTTATCCGGGAGATACGCCCCAGCAGCGCGGGCATCGGCCGCAACATCGAGGACGTTAAGATCGACGAGCCGAAGGGCCCGCCTGTCCCGACCGAGGAGGAGCTTGCCAAGATCCGCGTCCCGCCCGACCAGATTCAGGAGATACTGGAACTTGCGAGCGACCTTGAGGGCGAGTTGGCCGACCGTCTCGAGTCGCTTCTGCTCGCGCAGGCGAAGGTGGACATCTGGCGCTCGCAACACGGCTACGTTCAGTGCCCCGGATGCGACGCGTGGCATCTCGACAGCGAGGACTACTGCCTCTCGTGCAGACCGCCCGACCCGCCCACCAACGCCGGCGGCGAGGAGGGCCTGAGCGCGTTCTTCGACAAGGATTAGGGATCGGCGTACGCCTGAGAGCCGTTGCCGTTCCGTGGCACGGGCGTCTCGCCCGTGCGCCGTTCGCAACTCGACGAACCCACCAGTCTTCCGCCGCAAAGGAGGTACGTCCAATGGCCCAGGCATACGAAGGTCCGCTCGAGAAGCTCGACGACCACCGCTGGCGCATACCGCGTGATCGCGACTGCGGCATGCTCACCGACGGCATAGTCTACGCAGACGACGTGCTCATCGAGGACCTGCGCTCCGATGCGGCGCTCACGCAGGTGCGCAATGTCGCCTGCATGCCCGGCATCGTCGGAGCCTCGATGGCCATGCCCGACTGCCACTACGGCTACGGCTTCCCGATCGGCGGAGTGGCCGCCTTCGACTGCAACGAGGGCGTCATCTCCCCCGGTGGCGTTGGCTACGACATCAACTGCGGCGTCCGCCTTCTGCGCACCGACCTCGAGGAGCAGGATGTCCGTGGGCGCCTCGACGCGCTCACCGACCACATGTTCCGCGAGATACCCGCCGGCGT
The DNA here is from genome assembly GCA_051745855.1 of Armatimonadota bacterium. Taxonomy (GTDB): domain Bacteria; phylum Armatimonadota; class Zipacnadia; order Zipacnadales; family UBA5352; genus UBA5352. The sequence goes on along the minus strand of JBNJEK010000023.1, from coordinate 1,566 downwards.
CGGCGAGTCGGGCAAGGTCCGCGTCGATGAGCGCGAGCTTCGCCGCGTCCTGACACAGGGCTCACGCTGGGCCGTCATACAGGGCTACGGCACGCAGGACGACCTCGAGGTCACCGAGGAGCATGGTTGCCTCGACGGCGCGGATCCGATCGCCCTCTCCGACCGAGCGCTCCAGCGCGGCCTGCCGCAACTCGGCACCGTCGGCTCCGGCAATCACTTTCTCGAGATACAGCGCGTCGACCGCATCGACGACCCCGACGCCGCGCTTGCGATGGGCATCGAAGCCGAGGGCCAGGTGACGGTCATGATTCACACCGGCTCCCGCGGCCTCGGCTACCAGGTCTGCGATGATTCGCTCAAGCCCATGCAGCGCGCCGCGCAGAAGTATGGCTTCGACCTGCCCGACCGCCAGCTTGCCTGTGCGCCCGTCAAATCGCCCGAAGGCGAGCAGTATTACGCCGCGATGGCCTGCGCCGCCAACTACGGATGGTGCAACCGGCAGATCATCACACACTGGATTCGCGAGGCCTTCGAGCGAGTTCTTGGCAAAGGTACCTCGCACATCGGCCTGCAAATGGTGTATGATGTAGCACACAATGTAGCGAAGTTCGAGGACCACGCGGTCGATGGCGGCGTGAGGTGTCTGTGCGTACACCGAAAGGGCGCCACGCGCGCCTTCGGCCCGGGGCGCGAGGAATTGCCGGACTGCTATCGAAATATTGGCCAGCCGGTGATCGTCCCCGGCGACATGGGCACGGCCTCGTGGCTGCTGCTCGGCACCGATGGCGCGATGGAGCAGACCTTCGGCTCCACCTGCCACGGCGCCGGCCGCGTGATGTCCCGCACGGCCGCAAAAAAGCGTCAGCACGGGCGTGAGGTGCAGTCGGAGCTTGAGGCTCGCGGCATCCGCGTCCGCTCGGCCGGTCTGGCGACCCTTGCCGAGGAGGCGTCGTACGCGTATAAGGACGTGGATCGGGTGATCGACGTGACACATGAGGCCGGGATCTCCCGTCGCGTCGCGCGCATGACCCCCCTCGCGGTCGTCAAGGGCTAAGCGCCGGTCGTTGCCGCCGGAGCCTGTGCCGTTGTCGTTGCTGCCGTTGCCGTTGCGGTCGTTGGCCGCCGTTAGCCGTCGTCCGCAGTCGTTAGCTGCCGTCCGCCGCCGTTCCAAAGGGAGCATCGTTGATGGATCAGACGTCCACTGAAATTCAGACAGATCGCGAAGACTGGTACGCTCTGAGTACGTCGCAGGTCGCGGCCGAGCTTGATACCAACCCCGAAAGCGGAATAAGTCCCGAGGAGGCCGAGCGCCGCCTCGAGGAATATGGACCCAACGAACTTGAGAAGAGAGGCGGGCCCGGCCCGCTGAAGATATTCCTGCGGCAGTTCGCCGACATTCTGGTGATCGTGCTGCTGGTGGCCGCCGCCGTGTCATTCGCCCTCGGTGAGCAGATCGACTCGATCGTCATCATGGCGATCGTCGTCGTCAACTCAGTTCTCGGCTTCGTACAGGAGTACCGCGCCGAGCAGGCGGTGGAGGCCCTGCGCAAGATGGCCGCCCCTACC
>JBNJEK010000022.1:0-28242 GCA_051745855.1 Armatimonadota bacterium | reverse complement strand
CGGACCGATGGAGGATGCATTCGGCATCGGCTACGAGATGATGAACTACGGGACGGGCGAGTACCGCGAGGCCGTCCATCATCCGCTGGCAGAGTATAATTCTGTTGAGGAAATCAAGCAAAACTACGACTGGCCTGAACCCGACTGGTGGACGTACGATCACATCCTGCAGCAACTTGACGGAAAGGAAGAATGGGTGATCCAGGGCGGGCATTACGAAGAGTTCGCGACGTACAAGTGGCTCCGTGGTGTCGAGCAGGGGTACGCGGATCACGTGGAAAACCCCGAAATGCTCAGGTATTGCATGCAAAAGTTGGCCGACCTTGCATACGCCCGCAGCGAGCGCACCTTCGAGGCCGCGGGCGAGAGGGTTATCTGGACGTGGGTGGCCGAGGACTTCGGCACCCAGGAGGGCCTGCTGATCTCCCCCGCCATGATCCGCGAGTTCCACTACCCGCACATCAAGCGCCTCTGCAAGCTTGCGCATGACTACGGCGTCTTCGCCTTCCACCACTCCGACGGCGCGGTGCGCGACAACATCCCGCAGATGATCGAGGCGGGGATCGACGTGCTCGACCCGGTGCAGTGGCGCTGCAGGGGGATGGACCGCGAGGGCCTCAAGCGCGACTTCGGCGACCAGATCGCCTTCCACGGCGGCATGGACAACCAGCAGACGGTGCCCTCCGGCACGGTGGAGGATGTGCGGCAGGAGGTCCGCGACAACTTCCGCATCCTCGGCGAGGGTGGCGGGTACATCCTCGGCCCGTGCCACAACATCCAGCCAGTCACGCCGATGGAGAACATCGTCGCGATCTACGAGACCGGCTACGAGGAAGGCTGGCGGTAGCGGACAACGGCAACGGCATACAGGATGGGCAGGATGAGCAGGATGGAACGGCAGGGCAGCAGGCCGTTTCCTCCCTACTCCTCCATCGCCGTGTCCTCCAGCGTCCAGTCGAAGCGCGAGCCGTTGGCGATGGCCTCGTCGATCAGGCCCGGGCGCTCCTCGGTGAGCAGATGACGGACGTTCCGCGCGTGGTTGTGCTCGATGATCAGGTCGCGCGTCTGCCGCTCCCAGTCCTCAGGCCCCAGTTCCGGGTCGCCCTCGCGCAGCATGATCGCGTTGTTGACCGGCGCGTTCGTCCAGAACAGATTGTCATGCACTCGTCCCCCGCGGATGTCGGCCAGTGAGATCAGCGCGCCCTCGTCGTCCTTCTGAACGCGGAAGATGTTGTCGTGGATCGACAGTGCCCAGCAGTTGAACTCCGCGTGTAGCGTGTTGCACGGGCTCTGAGGGTTGTGGCGCGGGGCGTCGGCGACGGCGTTACCCTCGAAGTACGAGTTGCTGACGGTGAAGCCCTTCACGTTGCGCAGCATCACCGCCGACTGCACGCAGTGCTCGAAGCCGGAGCCCTCGATCCGCGAGCCGTGGCCGCCGTGCGCGAGCACACCGATGCGATTGCGGCCGAAGTAGCAGTCGCGGATGATCGCGTTGTTGAAGTGCGCGTAGCCCATGATCCCCGCCTCACCGCACCAGCGGATCAGGGAGTTCAGGAAGCGGCTTGACCAGCCCTCAGTGTAAATGCCGTAGCGCGCCGCACCGCCGATCCGGCAGGCATTCATCTGAAATGAGTTGTGCCACTTCAGGTTGAGTGTGATGTCGCCGCCGGCGAGTTGGATGTGATCGAGTTGACCGTAGGAGGCGCCGTTTTCGTAGACCTCGCCCGTCCAGTCCACGCAGTTGATCGTCTGATCCATCTGCCGGATGACCGACTGGTGCATCCCGTCACCGTAGATGCGCGGGCCGGGATACCACCCACCGTTCTCGCGCTGCTGTGGCAGGATGACGATCGTCTGGCGGATCGGGTAGGTCCCCGCCGGCACGTAGATCGGCCGGATGCCGTCCGTCGTGAGCTTGAGCGCCTCCTGGAAGGCGGGCTGCCAGTCCTCCTCGTCAGTGCCCATGTTGAGGACATGCTCGGCGAAGTCCGTGATGTCGATCGGGCCGCGCTCCCCCTCAACCGCCGCCGGATATGCGGTGTGCGTGGCGCAGACGAGTATGCAGATCGCAACCGCGCTATGTTTGATCGCCATCCCGAACCATCTCCCGTTTCTCTTTGAGACTCGACCGCCGGCACTGCCGATCGTATCTACCATGCGCCGCCGGGCGGCAAATCCCTTCTCCGGCTGACGCCACCGGTGGTGGGAATGACTCAGACGGGCCGCCAGATGTCTCGCATCCGCCATGCGTTGAGGCGCCGCACAAGCGCACCGTCTCCTTCTACTCCCGCGGTGATTCTGACGCTATCGGGGCGACTCGGATAGGCCCGTTCGGTGACGCAGGCCCGGCCGTTGGCGAATACCTCGATGACCGAGCGATCCACGAACACCCGCAGCCTCAGCGGCTCGTCAGGCCGCAGCCTCAGAGGGCCGCTGCTGTCACGCGTCTGAGCCGCCGGGTCGAGGCTTGATGAGGCGGTGTCGATGCCGATGCGCTCGTTGCGGCTGTCGAAGTATATGTCCGTCCGCTCTTCCCCACCCGGCGCGCGGAGCACCGACAGCACAAAGCGCGAGCCGGGATCCAGCGCGACCTCGGCCTCGATCTCGACGCAGGCCTCCTGCATCTCGAGCCGCAGGTCTTCACCGGGGCGCAACTGCACGCCCGTGTGCGCCTCATTCTCGGCGCGGAGACGCTCCAGTTCCTCCGCAGGCTCGCAGCCGAGGTGTCCGTCAGGCAACATGCTCAGCACGCGCGGCAGGGACATCACGCCCGACCATCCCGCGGCAAGCTGCGCCGGAAGCTCCCGCGCCTCGCGCAGCCATCCCCAGAGGATCCGCCGCCCGTGGGCGTCCTCGAAGGTCTTGCCGGCGTAGAATGTCGGGCTGAAGTCGGCCCAGCCCTCGGCGCGCGGGAGAAACTGCTCGCGCGACCAGCCGCCGGAGATGTAGCGCTGCCTCCCGAGCGTGGAGACGAGCAGCATCCGGTGCTCGCCCAGCGGGAAGAAGTCCGGGCACTCCCACATCTCCCCGCGCTCCTCAAGCGGCAGCGTGAGATTCACGTCGAGCAGAGGGTGGAGGTGCTCCCACTCGATCAGGTCCTCGGAGCGGTAGAGCAATGCGGTGCCGCCCTCTCCCTCCCCCTTGAAGCCCGAGCCGACGAGCATGTACCAGGTGTCTCCCTCCTGCCAGACGCACGGGTCGCGGAAGCCGACCACGTCGAGGTCCTCCGGAGGAGCCGCGATCACAGGGTTCTGCGGGATCTTCTCCCACGTCAGCATGCCGTCGTGACTGACCGCCAGTGACTGATTTTCACGACGGCCTCGATGCTGGTCGGGTGCCGGGGTGATCCCGGTGTACGCGATGGTCGCAGTGCCATCCTCCTGCACGAAGGCACAGCCGGTGAAGCAGCCGCCCTGATCGACGCCCTCGGTCTCGGGCACGAGCGCAACAGGCCAGTCTTCCCAGTGGGTCAGATCTTCGCTGACCGCGTGGCCCCAGTGGATGTTGCCCCACTTCGCCTCATGGGGGTTGTACTGATAGAAGAGATGGTAGCGCCCGTCGAACCAGATCGGACCGTTCGGGTCATTCATCCAGTTCTCGGGCGGCAGGAAGTGGTAGTGCGGGCGGTGCGGGTCGGCCTCGAAACGCCCCTCGGCCTCGAGTCGCTTCTCGCACAAATCCTCGATCGTCTGCTCGCTCATCGGATGGCTCCCAGGGTGCGGAGTGGTTGGGCTGGCTGGTGTATTACATTTCGCGCACAGCAAGGGCTGCTCCTGCGAAGGGCGCGCGGCGATCTGAGGCGAATGCAGTACTACCCACGAACATGTCGGGATGCCCCGAACATCTCAGCCGGCGGGAGGAGACCCCGATGGCGAACCATCTGCAGGTATTCTGCACGACCGACAGTCGCGAGGAGGCCGAAGCGATCGCCGAGAAGCTCGTGCGGGAGGAGCTTGCCGCCTGCGTGCAGATTGCGGGCCCGATCACCAGCGTCTACCGGTGGCAGGGCGCAGTCGAGCGCGCGGAGGAGTGGCTCCTGATGATGAAGACCACCTCGGAGGCGTACGAGGCCCTGGAGGAGGCCCTCATCGGGCGTCATTCCTACGAGACGCCGGAGGTCGTGGCGGTGCCGATCGAGCGCGGGAGCGAGGCGTATCTGCAGTGGCTCCGGGCCGCAGTTCACGGAGGGTAGCGAGGACATTGTCCGCTTCCCGGCGAATCGGTCCTCGGGCGCAGGTCTGAGACAACACACTGGTGGTGGATCCACGGATGGCGGAGGAGCCGCTTGAAGATGCGGAGGCGCTGACCGACAGGCCAAGCACGGCGATGCCGGGCGAGGTCGTTGAGGTTGAACTCGCTCAGGGACTGGGTATGATCGAGGCGCTGACGATCGGCGCCGGGACGATGATAGGCGCGGGCATCTTCGTGTTGCCCGGCCTGATCTTCGCGCAGACCGGGCCTGCGGCGGTGGTCGCGTTCCTCGGAGGCGGACTGATCGCCCTGGCAGTGGCCCTGAGCGTGGCGGAGATCGCCACGGGGATGCCGAAGTCCGGTGGCGGATATTACTTCATCTCCCGCGCGCTGGGCCCGCTGTGGGGGGCGCTGCTTGGCTGGGCCTCGTGGTTCGGGCTCATCTTCGCCTCGGCGTTTTACATGGTGGGCTTCGGGGAGTACATGGCCACCATCGTGGATCTGCCCGTGAAGCTGATGGCCGCCGTGATGACGGCGCTGCTGATCGTGCTCAACCTCACCGGCTCGCGCGTCGCCGGCCAGGCGCAGAACCTCATCGTGGTCGCCCTGCTGGCGATCCTCGGCGTCTTCATCGTACGCGGTACATTCAGCGCCGCCCCTGCGATGCCGTTCACGGACTTCGCGCCGTTTGGCTGGGGCGCGGTCGCGAGCGGCACGGCGACACTCTTCGTGACCTTCGCAGGCTTTGCGGGCATCGCTTCGGTGGCTGAGGAGATCCGCGACCCGGGCAGAAACGTCCCCCGAGCGGTGCTTGGCTCGGTCATCGGCGTCACCCTGCTTTACTGCGTGATCATCCTGCTGCTCGCGATGCTTCGGCCCGCGGAGGAACTCGCCGGACCGACGCTCGTCGCCGATATCTCGCAGGATCTGATGGGCGGCTTCGGCCGCTGGATGATCCTGGTCGCCGCGATCATGGCGACGATCTCCTCGGCGAACGCGTCGATCATGGCCGCCTCCCGCATCAGCTTCGCGATGGGCCGGGACCGTCTCGTTCCCGACTGGCTCAATGAGATCCACGAACGCTTCCGCGTTCCACACCGCGCGATCGTCGTTACCGGCCTCCTCGCGATCGGCTTCATCTTCGCCGGAGGACTGGAGCTGCTCGCGGAGGTGTCAGGCTTTCTACACCTGGTCCTCTACGCGCTGATCAGCATTGCGTGCATCGTCCTGCGGGGCGCCAGGCAGCCGGCCTACCGCCCGCTCTTCCGCGCGCCGGGCTTCCCATGGGTTCCGATTCTCGGGGCGATCGCGTGCGGTGTCGTCGCATTCGCGTTCATGGGCAACATGACGATCCTCGTCGGCCTCGGCGTAATTGCGGCCGCGCTGGTGCAGTACTTCGCATTCGGCAGGAAGCGCACGCACCTCGAGGGCGCATGGCCCTTCTTCCTGCGCCGTGGCCTGCTCGAGCCGGCGCTGGACCAGGTCGAGGACTGGGGCGCGCCGCCGCGGGAGAAACCGGTCACGATGGTCGGGGTCGGCAACCCGGCGCGTGAGAAAGCTCGCCTGCAGATTGCGGCAACGCTGATGTCCCCGCGGCGTGGACGCGTGGTGGCAGTCAATGTCTTCACCGTCGAGAGCGAGGACGAGATCAATAAGGACCTCATCGCGGGCTACTACGACACGGTCGAGTCGCGCGCCGCGGCGCTGGGCTCGGTCGCGGGATCGATCGAGACAGGCCGCGCTGAAATCTCCTCGCATGTGCCAGTCGCAGCCTCGATCTTCTACGGCCTCCTCTCCGCGCAGCGGGCCTCGCGGGCGTCAACGATGATGCTCGGATGGCCGGAAAACGAGGGGCCGAGGGAAGCGGGGACACCGCTGCTCGCCGCGCTCGAGGAGTACATGCACGCGCACATGCTGGTTTTCCACGAGCAGGCGCCGGTGCCGGCGGATGACATCCTCGCGATCATCGACGAGAGCGATCACGGCCGACTTGCGCTGATGGCGGCGGCGCGCCTCACGAACGAGTGGGGAAGTGACCTGTCGGTGAGTGAGCTGATCGGCGAGGGTGCGACCGAGGAGGAGATCGCCGGTGCAGAAGAGCGGCTCGAAGGTCGCGTGAGCGACCTCGTGAAGGCGAGTGTCCGTACCATCGCCTCACATTCGCTGGAAGAGGCCGAGGCCGAAGCTGAGTTCTACGACCTGATGATCGTCGGCGTCGAAGGCGTGCCCGGCGCCGAGGGGCTCTGCGGGCTCATCGACGAACTCAGCGACGTCGAGTCCGCGTCACTGCTCATTGTCCGTGCGCATGAGAGCCAGCCGCTGGATGAGTGGATGTGATCGATGATGGCCGACGAGCAACGTTCGCGCAACGATGATGAGAAGCCCACCCTGCTTGTCGGAATTTCAAATCCCGAGAGCACCGGGGGGCTCATGGACCTGGCGCAGTGCCTCGCTACGCAGGCAGATTATGAGGTTGTCGCCACGCATATCCTGCCCGTCCCGCCCCAGGCGCACCTCAGCTCGGCCCGTGGCTCAGGGGAGATGGCGGCGGCGCGCGAGAAGCTACTTGAGGCCATCCGCGAGGCCGGCGCCCGGGATGTGCGAGTCAGGGGTGTCATCGAGGTAGCCCGGGAGGTCGATGAGGGACTGGTGTCCGCCGCGGAAAGTCAGGAGGCCTCGCTGGTGCTCGTCGGCTACTCCGATCCGGGCGAGCGCGAGGAGGACGGCGACGGTGAGCGCCGCTTCGACCGGGTCATGCATACCGTTGCGCGCAACATAGAGGCGGATCTGATCGTGGCGAAGCTGCGCCGCGAGCAGGTTCGGAGCATCCTTCTGCCGATCAACACGGGGCTGAACCTCGCGGTCTCCGGGATGCTGGCGCAGGCCATCTCCCGTGAGCGAGAAGCGCCAGTCACGCTCATCCACCTGCTGCGGGAGGACGAAGAGGAAGACGAGGCTCGCGAGCGGCTGGAGGCCAATCTCGAGGAGGAGGGGTTCAGCGACCTCGGCGAATTGGTCATCGAGCCCGCGCGGGAGGACATCGAGCCGATCGATCAGTTGGTGGAGACCGCGAACCGCTATGACATGGCGATCGTGGGGGCGGAGCCGCGCCCCTCGATCGCGGAATCGGTCTTCGGAAGCTGGGCCGAGCGCGTCGCCCGCGAATCCGACTGCACGGTGCTCCTCGTCCGCGCCAAGAGCGCGCTGGAGGAGGAATGACAATGATGCGAGGGAGGGACCAATATGCGTGCATTTGTCAGTTCAACATATGAGGACCTGACCGCCCATCGTCAAGCCGTGCGTGAGACTATTCTTAGAACGCAGTGCCAGCTTGCGAGTATGGAGGACTTTGGCAGTAGGACTGCTGAGGTGACGGAGGCGTGCATGCAGGAGATCGAGCGGTGTGACATCCTGATCGGCATCTATGCCTGGCGTTACGGCTGGCAGCCAACAACGGACGAGCCCTCCATTGTTGAACAAGAATTCCGCCACGCTCTCTATAGCAAGAGACGGTGTCTGTGCTACGAGGTAGATGAAGACCATCCCTGGCCTCCTCGCTACATCGACAAGGGGGTCAAGGCGGAGAGACTTGAGAGCTTCAAACGTGAGCAAGTCGGGCAACTGGTGCGCAGCACATTCACCACACCCGACGACCTTGCAAAAAAGGTCATGGCTGACCTGGCTCGCGAGGTCGCGTCCCCAACTGCAAAAGACAGCTTCGGGGGGCTGGTCAGTGTGAATTGGGACGTCTTCTCCAGCGACCTGCAGCAAGCTTTGATGAGGGCATATACCATCGCCCGCAAGGAGGCGGAAGACGGGGTTGTCGCGACGGAACATGTCCTGTCTGCAATGGGAGAAATCCCTTCCACGGCCTCGCCACTCATGGCTTCCTTTTGTGACAGGGTTCCGTTGCTGCAGACGGATCGTGCATTGCCTGACCCCGAACTGGTCGAGATGTTCTCCTACGACCGTCCAATATCAACTTGCGTTAGGCATTCCATTGAGAGGCTGGTCCCCTCGCACTCGCCGACGGAGCGACTGCTGGCACTGGAATTGGCGGGTGACTTGATCAAGAACGGTCGAGGCGGCTCTGTGGCTAAGTTCCGAGCAGCGGGCATTGATGGGCGCGTCGTTGAAGAGACACTCCAGTGCATCAGAAAGGCTTCGGAAGACCGGTCGTGGGTACGTGCTGCTCTAAGTCAACTCAGCCCTGAAGAGCAAATCCATCTCGCCTACGTGTCAGGCATCGACTTGCCGAAGAGTGTGCTTGATGCCGATCTTCCCCGCACCATCTGCGAGAAGGCATCCGAACAGGGCCGTGCTATGATCGTGGTGGGTGAACTCATGCGTCGCCATCCCCGTCTCCCATTTGATCGGGTAGCTGCTGCGAGAAGCCCTGGCGACGAAAGCTGACTCCGATTCTCTACTCCTCCGCGCCTTCCAGCGGGTCGTACTGCGGTCGGCTTGCCGGGTCCGGATGCGGCTCGCGGATCTCATAGTGCTTCGCGTAGTCGCCGTCCGCCGATTCAACCACCCCGTCCTTGATCGTCAGCTTCACGTTCTCCTGGTCGTAAAGGACACCGATGTCCGAGAGCGGGTCGCCCTCCACGATGATGAGGTCGGCGCGATTCCCCGGCGCCAGGGGTCCGATGTCGTCCAGCCGGTAGGCCTCCGGCGTGTTCTTCACCGACGCCACGATCGCGTCCATCGGCGTCAGCCCCGCCTGCACAAGCTCCATCAGCTCCCACATACACGCGTCGCCGATCTCCCACTCATGCTTCGAACTCGGATAGTCTGAGCCGACCGCGATCTTCACTCCAAGCTCGTGCGCGAGCCGCGCGCCCTCGCGATGGACCGGCTTCGAAGGCCGCATCTTCGCCTCCATCCACGGCCGCTCCGGCCATGCCTCAATGTTCCGATCGGAGGTCACGCGCAGCGTCGGCATGTACCACAGGTCGGCGTCGAGGATCGCGCGCAACCCCTCCTCGTCGATGAAAGCGCCGTGGTGGATCTGATCGACACCCGCCGCGATCGCGTTATTGATCCCCGGCTGCGTATGCGCGTGCACCACCACCGGCCTGTGCCAGGCGTGCGCCTCATCGACCAGCGCTTCAAGCTCCTCAACCGTGTAATTGCGGACCGAGCAAACCTCGTCCTCGCCCCAGAATCCGCCCGACGCCGCGGTCTTGATGAAGTCCGCGCCCGCCTCGACCATCTCCCGGACGGCTTTCCGCACCTCCCACGGTCCATCGGCGGTTCGGAAGCGCACATGGCCGAAGGTCGGGCTCACCACGCAGCCCGCGACCAGCCGCGCGCAGCCGCGGACGTGGCGCGCCTCGATCCCGTCGCGCAGGGCGATCCCGGCAATGTTCGCCGAGACGCTGCAGACGGTCGTGATGCCGCGTTGCAGCGAGAAGCGCAGGACCTGCTGCGCGGCGGTCGTCCCGCCGACATGCGCATGCCCCTCGACCAGCCCGGGCATGACCGTCCGCCCCGAGGCGTCGATCACCTCGGTATCATCGGGGACCTTGACCTCCCCGGCCGGCCCGACCGCCTCGGTGCGTCCGTCGCGGATCAGCACCACGCCATCCTCGATCGCCTCGGCCCCCGTGCCGTCGATCACACGTCCGTTGACGATCGCCTTCGGTCCAGTCATCATCACGCGCCGCCTCCCGGTCGCCTCATTCTTCGTCATACGCCGGCCTGCCTGCCGGCTGTGGCTCTCTCAGTGTGTAATGCTTCGCAAGGTCGCCATCGGCGAACTCGACCTTCCCGTCCTTCATGACCAGCTTCACGTTGCGGTGATCGTAGAGCGCCTCGAACCCCGCCAGCGGGTCGCCGTCGAGGACCACCACGTCCGCGCGCTTGCCTGGTTCGAGCGTTCCGAGATCGTCGAGGCGGTAGGCCTCGGCGTTCGTCTTCGTGGCCGCCACCAGCGCCTCCATGCGCGAGAGCCCGCACGCCTCAAGCTCCATCAGTTCCCAGATGGTGCGGTCGCCGAGCTTCCAGGTACGCCCGGTGCCGGGATAGTCGGTGCCGACGCACAGCTTCACGCCGATCTCATGCGCCAGCCGCACGCCCTCGCGGTGGATCGGCTGCGCCTGCGTCATCTCGACCGTCTGCCACGGCTGGTCGGAGAGCGCGTCGATGTTCCGCTGGCAGGTGACGCTGAGGGTCGGCATGTACCAGAGGTCGCGATCGAGTATCCCGCGCACTGCGTCCTCATCGATGAACGCGCCATGGTGGATCTGATCCACGCCCGCCTCGATGCAGTTGTTGAGCCCCGGCTGTGTGTGACAGTGCACGACCACCGGGCGGAACCATGCGTGCGCCTCATCCACCAGCGCCGAGAGTTCCTCGAGCGTGTAATTGCGCATCGCGCAGACCTCGTTCTTGCCGACGAACCCGCCGGAGGCCGCGGTCTTGATGAAGTCCGCGCCTGCCTGCACCATCTCGCGGACGGCCTTGCGCACCTCCCACGGCCCGTCGGCGTCGCGGTAGCGCACGTGGCCGAAGGTCGGGGTGACGATGGCCCCCGCTACGAGTCGCGCGCAGCCACGGACCTGCCCGCGCGCGATGCCGTCGCGGAGGGCGATCCCGCTGAGATCACCCGACTGCGCGGGGCCCTGCTTCCCCGCGTGCACGGTGCAGACGGTCGTGATGCCACGCTGCAGGCTCAGGCGGAGGATCTGCTGCGCCCTCGCGTCGCCGCCGACGTGCGAGTGCCCCTCGATCAACCCTGGCATCACGGTGCGACCCGCAGCGTCGATCGTCTCGGCGCCCTCAGGGATATCAACCGCACCACTCTCCCCCACCGCCTCGATCCGCCCGTCGCTGATGACCACGGCGCCGTCCTCGATGGGATCAGCGCCGGTCGTATCGATGATCTGTCCCTGTGTGATCGCCTTCAAATTGCTCATGATGGTCTCCTCAGCGGAGGATGTGTGCCCACAAACAGCGGCCTTTCAGCAGGACTTGGATAGGTCGAGAGTTCAGCTCTCGCACTGCGCCGAGGGCTCCCGGACTTCCATCAGCTTCTCGAAGAACGGACACTCGGCGCAAACCGCCTTCTTTGCTTCCCAGTCCTCCACACGTCCGGCGCGCGAGCAGCACATGTTGCCCGTGAGCATCCAGCACAGATGCCCCAGACGGGGCGTGTACACCGGGCACTGCTGCCGTGCCTGTGGGGAGCATTTCACGCAATCCCAGCACGCCTCTTCGCCGAATGTGGCACCCCGCCTGACGATCATCAGATGCAGCAGCAGCGCCTTCTCGAGGGCGGCGCTCGGCTTCCTCCACTCTTGCTCACAGCTCTGGATCGTTCGCGGCGATACGCCCAGCAGATCAGCCAGTTCGGACTGGGTCAGTCCCAACTCTTCGCGGACCGCGACGACGTCTATCGCCTTGCCGAGGATGTTGATGGCTGCAAGCCTCCCGGCACATCCGGACGTGCAGTGTGAGCGGTGGTGCTCCGCCCGAGTGGACGGGTGCTGTTTTCCGGTCCGACGGCCGGTCCACGGTTTCCCGCCGCACGAAGGGTTGACCTGCATGGCGCCGACTGTCAGACCGTCCTGCTGATAACCTGCAGTGCCTCGAGAAGCTGCGCAACTTCCTCTTCGGTGTTGTAGAGGTAGAATGAGGCGCGGCATGTCTGGCCGGATCCCAGCGCCTCGAAAAGCGGCTGCGCGCAGTGATAGCCGGACCGCACGAGGATGGAGTAGCGATCGTTGAGCAGCTTGGCGAGCGTATGAGCAGGCATGCCCGGGCGAGTAACTGTGACGACGCCGCTGCGCACCTCCGGATCGCAGGGCCCCAGCAGTCGAATGCCCTTGATCCTCTGCACGCCTTCCAGGGCGGCGGCAGTCAGCTCTCTCTCATGGGCGCGGACGCTCTCCATGCCGAGTTCGTGCAGGTACTCGACCGCCGCACCGAGGCCGATGGCGCCCTCGATGTTCGGAGTGCCGGCCTCGAACCTCCACGGGACATTCGCCAGTGTGTAGCTGTCCGCATGCACCTCATCGATCATGTCACCGCCCATCAGGAACGGCGTCATCTGCTCAAGCACGGCAGCCCGACCGAAGAGCACGCCGATCCCTGACGGTCCAAGCATCTTGTGTCCGCTAAATGCAAGAAAGTCGCACTGCAATTCGGAGACGTTCACCCGCATGTGAGGCACCGACTGGGATGCATCCAAGAGAAAGTACGCGCCGTGGTCATGCGCGATCTGTGCTATCTCGCGCACCGGGTTGATCACCCCGAGACCGTTGCTGACGTGCGTGGTTGCGACGAGCCCGACATCGTTCTCTTCCACCAGCTTCGCGAGCGCATCGAGGTCGAGGATGCCCTGATCGGAGACGGGCGCAATCAGGACATCCGCGTAGCGATCCCATGCCAGCAGGTTGGAGTGATGCTCGGCGAGGGTCGTGACGACGGCGCCCTCCAGCGGGAAGCTCTGAGCGACGAGATTGAGGGCCTCCGAGGCGTTTCTCACGAAGATGATCTCGCGCTCCGAGGCGCCGATGAAGCGAGCGACCGTGTACCGTGCATCCTCATACAGCTCCGACGCCTCCTGCGAGAGCTGATGCACACCCCGATGGATGTTGGCGCAGTGATGCTCGTAGAAGCCGCGCACCGCGTCAATCACGCAGGTGGGTTTGAGCGATGTTGCTGCGTTGTCCATATAGACCAGCGGTCGGCCATTGAGACTGCGCTTGAGGATCGGGAAATCCGCACGACGATGATGGACGTCGTAACCCATGACAGTTGCCCCTCTCTTCGCCGGGCTCATCCATGCCAAACGGGTGCGCGAATGCTACCGGAACTGATCGTAGGATGCGGACTTGACGAAGCGGAATTTCCCCGTCGCCTCAGGGTAGATAGTCTCGACCTCGAAGACCTCGAGCTGCTCGGGCTCGTCGAGCAAGCGGGCGAAGGCCGTCCCGACGGCGCTCAGGTCCACGGAGCGATCCGGAGGAGCGACCACCAGCAGGTCAAACCGTCCGGGTTTGCGCTCCACGAGCTGGAAGTGCTCCACCTCCAGTTCGGAGTACGCCAGCTCCATGACCTCCTCTTCCGTCACAGTCCGTCCGGCGGATGTGACGATCAGGCTCTGCAGCCGGCCGTGGCACTCGATCAGCGGCGTATTTCGACCACACTCGCAGCCTGCCGGGCGCATTCTCCCGACATCACCGATGTCGTAGCGGAGAAGTGGCATGGCGTAGTTGTCGAGTGACGTGACCGCAATCCGTCCCAGCTTCCCGGCGCCGGCGGGTCGGCCGTCACGCAGGACCTCGACCACAAAGCAGCCCGCAGCGACGTGAAGCCCGTCATGCGCCTCGCACTCCGACGCGACTGAGCCGAGTTCGTTTGAGCCGTAGGTCTCAAATACGGCGCCCCCGAGCCTCTCTCCGATAAGGCGCTTCATGGAGGTGGTGGAGAGGCTGCCGATCGGTCTCACGACGGGAACCTGCAGCCGCCGATCAGTTCGCTCGAGGTGCCGGGCGATCTCCTGCAGATAGGTGGGGAGGCCGCTGAGGAGGTAGGGTCTCTCGTGCCGGATCAGTTCGACATGGTGAGCGATCGCCTCGGCCGCGGCAGTCGTGCCGCCGGGGCCGAGCAGCGGCGGAAGCGTCGTGTCATTGAGGATGCACTTACGGACCGCGCCCCGGAGCCGCCGAGCCAGAGAGTCGGCGGCCGCGCGTGCCGGCTTCGAACTGCGACCTGCCGCCCACCGCATCTCTGCGACCAGGCCTTCGGGCCTGTCGACGGCCTGACCACACACACGCGAGCACGAATCCGGTGGTATCTCGACCCTCCGCAAGCCCGGCGCGCATCCTCCTCCGACCTCATCACACCACAGTTGCTGCGCATGTCGCCGGTGCTGGGCCATGACCGAGAGCACCACCTCAATACGATCACTGGTCGTGCCGGAGGTTGCCACATGTCTGCTGGTGGCCGAGCGGCGTCCACCGCTGAGCATGCGGTCTGGGAAGTTCGCCTCTATGTCGGCCTTGGT
This sequence comes from Armatimonadota bacterium, assembly GCA_051745855.1. Classification (GTDB taxonomy): domain Bacteria; phylum Armatimonadota; class Zipacnadia; order Zipacnadales; family UBA5352; genus UBA5352. Next base: position 14,036 of record JBNJEK010000022.1, on the reverse strand, counting down.
CAGAGGCGGCATCTGCTCGAGCACATCAAGGGGCTCACCGCCGTGCGGCTGAGTGTGCAGGCGGGCGAAGACATCCGCGTAATGCGGCACTGTCTCCGCCGCGTGGGTCAGGAGCCTGCCAAGCCTCGCCGACTGTGCTCGCTCAATCTCGGACGAGCGGGCAAAGTCCAACTCACACATCCATCGGGATCGTCTCCAGCCGTAGAGATAGGCCAGGAGCCGCACCCACAACTGAGAATCTGACTGAACCGCCTCCATCGCCATGTTCCGGCCACCCTCTTCCTGTGACACGCGAGACCTGCGCCGTCACCGGGGGTATCACTGAGTGATACTCCGACGAAAAGAGTGTACGAGACGGGAGTGTGGGCCGGGATCACAATTATCTCACAGAGGAGGCCGCTCCGGCATGACCGCGAGAATCGGTGCGGGCCATCCCTCATTGGCTGCTCGCGGGCGGCGAAGCACACTTCCCACCCCGGCAACCGGGCAGGAACACGGCCCGGGGAGACTGCGGCTCCGCGTCCACCGTCAAAGTCGCTTACTGAACGAGCGCGCGCCGGCGGTGAAGAGCCCGACCGCGAAAAGCGTCAGCGCCAGCGCCTGCGGCCAGAGTATCTCAAGGCCGACGCCGCGCAGGAATATGCCACGACATATCTCGAGGAAGTAGCGGTAGGGGATCAGCAGGCTCGCCTGCTGGATGATCCACGGCATGTTGGAGACCGGGAACATAAAGCCCGACAGCAACACCGCGGGCATCAGCACAAAGAAGGTCGCCAGGATCGCCTGCTGCTGCGTGCGCGAGATCGTGGAGATCAGCAGGCCCAGGCCGAGGTTCGTGACGATAAAGACCGCGGCCAGCGCGAAGAGCAGAGGCACGCTCCCCCGGAGCGGCACGCCGAACCAGTAGACCGAAAGCAACATGATCTCCACAGCCGCCACCAGCGCCGCGACGCCGTAAGGCGCACTCTTGCCCACGAGCAGTTCGATCGACTGGACCGGGCTCACGAGCAGTTGCTCGAGCGTCCCGACCTCCCGCTCGCGCACGATCGACTGCGCCGTCCAGCTTGTCGTGATCACCATGATGATCAGTCCGAAGACGCCGGGCACCATGTAATTTGCCGAGCGCAGGTCGGCGTTGTACCACACCCGCGGGATCATCTCGACTTCGGGCGCACCACTGGCAAGCCCCCTGCGCTTGAGCCGCTGTGTCATCACCTCCTGCCCGAACTCCTGCAGCATCCTCACCATGTACGAGGCGGCGGTGTTGGCGGTGACCGCGTCGGTGCCGTCGATGTAAAGCATCAGCGACGCCGCCTCACCGCGCCGCAGGTCGCGCGCGAAGTCAGGCGGCAGATGGAGCGCAAGTTGCGCGCCTCCACCGTCGAGGACGGTCTTGAGGTCGCGGTAGTCCTGAACGTGACCGACGAGGTCGAAGTACCTGCTCGCACGGATGGAGTTCACGATCGCGCGAGATTCATGTGAGTTGGATTGATCCGCAATGACCACCGGGACATCCTTGATGTCCGTGGTGGCGGCGTAGCCGAACATGATGAGCTGGAAGATCGGCGCGATGATCAGCAGCCGAATCAACACGGGGTCCCGGCGCATCTGCCGGAACTCCTTGCGGATCACCGATTTCAGCCTCAGAGAGTTCATGTCAGGGCTTTCAGCTACCAGTTGCCAGCTGCCAGCGAGTGCCGGGCACCGAACGACACACAGTCGCTTGCTGTCCGCTGCCTTTACTCCAGCGACTTACTGAATGTCCTGGCCGCCAGTGCCACAAGGCCAAGTGAGATCACCGTCAGCGCGATCGTCTCCGGGATGTAGAGTCCGAGGCCGGTGCCCTTGAGGTAGATTCCACGGATGATTGTCAGAAAATGCGTCGCCGGTATCACCTGCGAGATATACTGCAGAGCCGTCGGCATCGATCGGATCGGAAAGACGAAGCCAGTCAGCAGCATCGACGGGAGCATCGTCGCGAGGAACGCGACGAGCGTCGCCACCTGATGGCTCCTCGTGGCGCTTGAGATCGCCAGCCCGATCGCCAGCGACGCGATCAGATAGATCCCGGAGGCAATCAGCAGCGCCGGCTTGTCGCCCAGTGGGAAGACACCGAAGATCAGCCAGCCGGTCACGATGCACAAAACCACGTCGCCGATCGCAATGACGCCGTAGGGCAGCAGCTTGCCGATGATGATCTCCACCGGCGCAATCGGCGACGCCGCGAGGCCCTCGAAGCTGCCCGCCTCCCGCTCGCGCACGATGCAGCCGGAGGTCAGCAGCGCCGCCAGCATCGTCATGATGATCGCGATCAGACCCGGGACGATGAAGACCACAGTCTCAAGCTCGGGGTTGTAAAGCGAGCGGGTCTCCACCTCGAGCGGTGCAGCGGCCATCGACGAGGGCACCCCCCGACGACGAACCCACTCGCGCGTGAGATCCACCTGATACTCCCGCATGATCGCCTCGAGGTAGCCAAGCGCCACGCCCGCGGTGGTCGAATCCGAGCCGTCAATGAGCGCCTGCACGCGCCCGGTCCTGCCGGCGGCGATGTCAGCGCCGAAGCCCGGCCGGATGACCAGCCCCAGCCGGATCTCCCCGCTCGCGATCATCTGATCGATCGCTTCAGCGTCCTCCACCAGCGCATTCAGCGTGAAGTAGTCGCTGGCGACCATGCTCTGAATGAGATCGCCACTTTGCTCGCTGCGATCCCAGTCCTGCACCGCGAACTCAAGCTCCTCAAGCTCGAAGTCGATCGCGAAGCCGTAGAGCAGCAGCAGGAAGATCGGCAGGGCGATGATGATCGCGAGGCTGCGGGTGTCGCGCACATTGTGAATCCACTCCGCGCGCGCGACCGCAAGCATCCGCCGCAGCGGATCCGGGCACTTCACGCCGCATCCTCCTCCCCCGTGTCGCCCACCAGCGCCACGAACACGTCCTCCAGCGACGGCCGCACCGACTGCACTCCCTTGGCGCCCATCCCCGCCTCATCCAGTGCCTGCTCTGCGCGGTCGGCAACGTCCTCGACGCCGCGCTCCACGCGTAGACGCACCCGCCCGCCCCACAGCGCCGCATCCTGCACCCAGTCCTCCGTAAGCAGCACCTCCAGCGCCTCATGCGGTCGCTCGCCGGGAGCGACGGCAAAGACCGTTCCCTCCAACTCAGCGATCAGCGCCCGCGGCGTGTCCATCGCGATCAGTTCGCCTCGTGAGATCATGCCAAGCCGAGTGCAGCGCTCAGCCTCCTCCATCAGGTGGGTGGTCACAAGGGCGGTGGTGCCATCAGCGGCCAGGCCGCCGATGAGGTCCCAGAACTGCTGGCGCGCGCTCTGATCGACGCCCGAGGTCGGCTCATCGAGGAAGATGATCGGCGGCTGGTGGATGATCGCACATGCGAGCGCGGCGCGCTGGCGCCAACCGGTGGAGAGCGTCCTTGTGAGCTGAGCGAGCACACTGCCGATGTCCACAAGCTCGGTGAGCTCTTCTATGCGCTCGTCGGCCCGGGTGGAATCGATGCCGTAGAGACCGCCGTAGAACTCGAGATTCTCCCGCACCGTCAGGTCGCCGTAGAGGGAGAAAAGCTGGGGCATGTACCCGATGCTGCGACGAAGCTGCTCGGTCTCCTCAACCACGTCCATCCCGGCGACCGTCGCACGCCCCTCACTCGGCAGCAGCAGGCCGGCGAGCATCCGGATGGTGGTGGACTTGCCCGCGCCGTTCGGCCCCAGAAAGCCGAATATCTCCCCCTCTTCGATGGTGAAGCTGATCTGATCCACGGCCACGAAATCCCCGAAGCGCTTCGTGAGGTCCTCGACGACGACCGCGCCGTCCGCCTCACTCATCGCCATCGCGCCCCGCATCCTCCGACGTCTTCTGTTCCAGCACCAGCAGCGCGTCCTCGAGGCGCGGCTCAACATCATCCGCCTCAGCGACCTGATAGCCCTCACGTTCGAGAGCGCCTGAAAGCTCTTCGGCGTCCGGTCCGTCATCCGCGATGCCCACCCGCAAACGATCTCCGATGCCTGACACCGCGAGCACACCGTCCATCTCTCGCATCACTTCCCGCGCGCCACGCTGATCGTCGACCCCAACTTCCACCAGGCGGGCGGTGTGCCGCTCGATCAGCTCATGCGGGGTGCCCGTCTCCGCGATTCTCCCCGCCGCGATCACGCCCAGTCGGTCACAACGCTCCGCCTCATCGGCATCAGGCGTCGCCACGACCACCGTGACGTCGTCTGCCGGCAGCCCGTAGACGATCCGCCACAGGTCCCGGCGCGACACCGGATCGACGCCGCGCGTGGGCTCGTCGAGCAGCAGCACTTCCGGACGGTGGATCAACGCGCAGATCAGCGCCGACTTCTGCTTCATTCCGCCCGAGAGGTCGCCTGCCATGCGGTCGGTGAACTCCGTCAGTCCCGTCGCGGCCAGCAGTTCATCGAGGCGATCCTCCATCTCCGACATATCCTGGCAGAAGAGATCGGCGAAGTACCTTATGTTCTCCGCGATGGAGAGATCGTCATGCAGCCCGAACGACTGCGGAAGGTAGCCCAGCCGCCGACGCGCCTGCTCAGGCTCGTCTCGGACACTGATCCCCGCAACCTCGATCTCCCCCGCGTCCGGCTCGAGCAGTCCGCAGATCAGGCGCATCGTGGTGGTCTTCCCCGCTCCATCGGAGCCGATCAGCCCGAAAATCTCGGCCTGCTCGACCTCAAGCGAAAGGTCATCCACCGCCGTGATCTTGCCAAAGCACCTGGTCAGTCCCGAGATTCGGACTGTCGGCTCAGCCATCGTGCTCAGTTCGCTTCCCGGCGGCCGCCGGTGTCCGTGAAGATCGCCACATCCGCCGGCATCCCGGGCTTAAGCCGACCATCAGGGTCATCGGGCCGCACGCGAAGCTCATACACGAGCTTCGTCCGCTCGGCCTCGGTCAGCACATACTTCGGGGTGAATTCCGCGTCTTCGGCGATCCATGTGACGGTGGCGGGAAACTCCCCCTCGTACCCATCGACCTCAACCACCGCTTCCTGCCCCACCTTCACCATCGGCATCTGCGGCTCGGGCACGAAGACCGTGACCCACAGGTCGTCGGGCGCGATCACCGTCACGAGCGAACTTCCCGGCGAGACGACCTCGCCCCTGCGCGCGTTGACGCTGTCCACGACGCCCGCCGACGACGCCGTCACGACGTGCTTGTCAAGCGACACCGATGCCTCGTCGGCTGCAGCCGCGGCCCGCTCGGCCTCCCGACCGGCAACGTCCGCCTGCTTACGAGCGACCCGCGCCTCCCCCAGCCTCTGTCGGGCGGTGTTTATACCCGCCTGCGCTTCCTCAACCTGTCGGCGGGCGATGCGTATCTGCTCCTCCGTCGGGCCTGCCCGCAGCGCCGCCAGTCGCTCACGAGCCGCGTCAAGCTGCCCCTCCGCCTGCGCGACCTGCGCCTCCGCCGCGCGAATGTCCTCCGCCCGCGTGCCCTCCTCCAGCAGGCGAAGCTGCTCGCTCGCCTGCCTCCGCCCCGCTCGGGCCTGTGCCAAATTCGCCTCAGCCGCACTGATCGTCTGCTCGCGCGGGCCCTCCAGCGCCCGGTCCAGCGCAGCCTCCGCAGAGCGCACCGACTCTCGTGCCGTCTCCGCGGCGGTCTCCGCCTGCTCCAGCTTGTCCTCGGAGATGACGCCTTCGGAGAACAGTTCCCGCATCCGGGCCGCGTCCTTCGCTGCCTTCTCCGCCCGCGCCCGGGCCGTCTGCAGCGTGGCCCGCACCTGCTCAATGTCCTGACTGCGTGTGCCCTCCCGCAGTTCATCAAGCTGCGCCGCGGCGGCATTGACCTGCTCGTCCGCGCCCTCAACCGCGGCGCGCGCCTGCTCGATCTCCTGCTCGCGCGGCCCCTGCCGGGCCTTGGCAAGCTGCTCGCACGCGGCCTGCAGCGCGCCCTCGGCCTGCCGCGCTCCCGCTTCGCCCTCGCGGATCTTCTCCGGCCGCGTGCCTGCGAGCAGGTCGGCCAGTCGAGCCTGGGCCGTCTGAAGCGTGCGCTGCGCCTGATTAACCTGCGCCTCCAGCACGTCCTGCTGCACCGACGCCGCAACCTGCGCCTGCTCCTCTCCCTCCTGTGCCGCCGCGCTCGCAGCTTCAGCCTGCGACAGGCGCGTCTCACCCAACTCGGTGGACAGCTCCGCGATGGCGTCACCCTCTCCAAGCACATCGCCGCGTTGCACCGCCATGTGCATCACCCGGCCGGCCATCTCGCTGCCGACCTCGGTCGTCTCCGCCTCAATGGTGCCGGAGAGCACCAGTCGGCCCTCCGGCACCCCGTCCTCACGAAGCACAAACCACCACAGGGCCGCACCACCGACGATCAGCGCGATGGCCACGCCCGCGATGAGCCGCTTCATCACCGGCGCCCCTCGAACTCCACGCGCGCACCACCGCTCACCATGTACGCTCCAGGCTCCCCATCATCACTGATGCGCATGACTGCCACGTCTCCGTCGGTGCTCAGCCCCATCGCGGACACGTCGGTGTCTCCGAGACGCCACAGCGCGACAACCTCGCCGCCATCAACGGCGGCGCGGACCGCGCACGCGTCCTCGGTGATCTCCACCTCGGCGTCCGAGGGCGGATGCTCTCCCGCCTGATGCGGCCGCAGCAGCGTCACGAAGTGCATCCGCGTCGCCGGCTCCTGCGTCTCCGCGGTCATGTGCCACTGGGTAAGCTGGATCCGCTCTCGCGGCGGCGGATCGAACTCGCTCGTCTGCGACACTTCCAGACCCTCGGGCGCGAGCATATCCACGTGGCAGCGCACATCCCCCATCTCCACGCTGATGTTACGCTGATCGCCGATTCGCATCTCCTCCGGCGAGTGCAGCCACCACTCGAACGTCTGCGGCTCGGGCGTGGCAAGCTCGTCGAGAATGATGATCAGGTCCGGCTTCACGAAGAGGATGTGCCGGGTGAACTGATCGACGAGATTGTCCGGGTACGCTCCTCCCGCCTCGCCCGCGACGTAGTCGAAGTCCTCGCCGGTCTCGAAGGCGACAATTTCGCCTTGCGCCGCGGCACTGTGGCTGATCTGATCCTGGCCGCCGACCGTGATCGAGTTGACCGAGCGCGTTGACCACATCCACCCCTTGTGATGCTTGGTTCCGTAGCTGTCGCGCCGACCGGTGCGAATCAGCAGCGGTTCGCCGTAGGCGTAGAGCAGGAACGCGTTGTTCGACTCGTAGCCGTGGCTCGCCGTGCCGAAGGGGCTCGACTTGAACGAAATCTGCACATCGTTGCGGGAGTCCGTGAGGTCCGTGTGCAGCATCGCAAGCCCGGTGCCCATGAACGCCTTCGACGAGGGAAGCTCACTCAGCGGCTTCGCCTCCACGCCCGGCATCGCCCCGCGAACGAAGCCAATGTATCCACCGGTGTGCGCCGGCCCGCCCGCGCGCTCCACGTAGTCCATCCAATACCCGTTCTGCGCCTGGGTGGCGAAGACCGTCATCAGGCTGCGATTGCTCGATGCGCTGCGCCCGCCCGCGAGGTCCCCGAAGCCGCCGCGCGGCACGTTCGGAGGCATCACGTAGACCGCGAAGTCGCCCGCGTTGGAGAAGAAGGGCTTGCGGTACGCGTCGATGCCGAGCGCCACCCGCATGATGTCCGCCCACCAGGTGAAGCGTGTGAGATAGCTCGACCAGTACGCCGAGCCCTCATGCCAACCTCCGTCATCATCCGACCAGACCGGATACGCGTTGAAGAAGATGTTCGTCGCGAACCACAGCCAGTCCTCAGGCCCCTCGATCTCACCCATGAACGCAATCGCGATCTCTCCAAGGAAATGCCACGCGCGATTCGAGTGACTGGAGTAAGGTCGCCACAGGTGCCGCGGGTGCAGGTGATTGTACATCTCGTCCCCGCGGATCTTCATGACCTCTCGGCACTTCTCCCGCTCCTCCTCGGTCAGAAGATCGTTGACAAAGGTGTACGTGCGCGAGAAGTAGTAGTTGTAAGGCATCCCGGCCTCGTCGTTGTAGCGGTAGCCCGTCGCGCCCTTCGGATCCCACTCAGCCGCCGCCATCAGAAGCTCGCGGGCCTTCTGTCCGAACTCCTCGTCTCCACCAAGCAGTCGCGTGAAGGCAAGCGTCGCCGCGGAGTTGAGCACCTCGATCGTATACGTCCGGTTGCCCCACCAGATGCTGCGCCACTCATCGGAGCCGCGCTGCATCCCCTCGGGGTACTTCTCGGGCTCCTCGGTCGGCGGAGGATCGGCCATGATGCGCTCGGATTCGCGCACCAGCGCCTCAAAACGCTCCGAGAGATCGCCCTGTGCAAGCTCCCGCAGCCGCGGCATCTCCTCGGGCCGCACAAAGAGACGCGGGTGCTCGTCAGGCACGCGCACGATCAACTCCCCAAACTCCGGCATCGGGAAGCGCACCGCATCCTCTGCAATCTGGAAGCTGCGCACCTCGCTCCACTCCGAGCGCCCGTCGTCACCGACGAACGCCACGCGCCAGTGCAGTTGCTCCGCCGGCAGGGTGATCGGCGCCGAATGCAGCGTCATCTCAACGCCCTGCGCCTCGTAAACGATGTCCTCGAATCCCGCGTCGCGTGCAACTTCCAGCACATACGCCCGCGCTCCATCCTGCGGGCGCCACGAGAATCGCGGCGGATTCGTGGCGGAGACACTGCCATCCGCCGGCCGGAATCCCCACTCACCGGGACCCGCCGGTGTGTCATCGAACTCCACCTGGGCATACGCGGCAGCACTCACAAGCATCACCGCAATCACGATCGCTGATAGTCGTACCATGATTCCCTCCGTACGCGTCTCACTCCGCGGTCTCAAAGCTCACGATCCGTCCCGACATCACCGACACGACGACCTGCCCGTCAACCAGTGCCAACTCCAGCGCGCGCTGATCCGTCGGGCCAGTCGCCATGACCGCGCCACTGCCGTCCAGCACCATCACCCCCGCGTCCCCGGCCGCCGCCGCGAAGCGCACGCCTTCACCGGGAAGCAGCGCCAGATCGGTCACGCCCCCGGGCAGCGCCGTCCGCCAGAGAAGCTCGCCATCGGGCGCAAATGCGTAGATATTCGCGCTCTCGGCGGCGCATACGATCTCCTCGGCCCCGTCCCCGTCGATGTCCGCGGGCACGATGCCCGTCACGCGATCACCAACGTTGTTCGTCCACAGGCGACCGCGATCGATGCCGTCGAAGCAGATCAACTCACCGAGGTCAGTCCCCATGATGATCTCCGGCAGCCCGTCCCCATCGACATCAGACGACGCCACCGCTGTCTGCTCCGGGCCGAAGCGGTCGTACGAGTATATCCGTGTGCCATCCGTGTCGATGAGGTTCAGTCGGTAGTACTCATTGCCTCCAACGAACTCCGGCAGCCCGTCGCCGTCGAAGTCGTCCGCGACACTCACCGTGGCCGGGTGTGCGTAGATCACGTTCGTCCACAGCACCTGGCCTGCCGCGTCGAAGGCCGCATACTGCCAGCTTCGCAGACCCGCCACGATCTCCGGCAGCCCGTCTCCGTCAAGGTCCGCGGGGGTGATGTTCATCACGTCCGAGTCGATCCCCCGGTACTTCGGCGGAGTGACCTCCCACTGCGGCTCACCATCCGCCGAAAGCAGCCCCAGCCGCGCGCCGTCAGTTCCGTAGATCACCTCATCGCGCCCGTCGCCGTCGAGGTCCGCGCAGGCCAGCGCATTGATCGGCGCCCGGCCGTCCGACTGCCACGACCACAGAACGTCACCATCGGCGTCGAAGACGCGGACCTGTCCCGAGTCCGAGCCGGCCACCACCGCGGCTCCGCCTCCGAAGTCGCCGCTCGTCACCGCAGTGACCTTCGGCAATGCACCGGGGCGCGTCCCCCGCACCATCACCTCAGCGACGTACACCCGCGCGTCCTCACGATCGGCAGGCTCGAGTATCAGCCGCACGTGGCTCGCAGACTGATTCACTTCTGCCGTCCAGATCGTGTTGACGTTGCCGCCCCAGCGCTGGGTGCCCGTCTCCTCGAACGCCTCGCCAAGGTCGCGCACGTCATCCTCAAAGCCGTCACTGCTGATCTGCAGCCGGCGGCTTGCCATCTCCCAGTCCTCGTTCATCGAACTCCAGTCGCGCAGTTCGACGGAGGTCACTGTCGTCTCACCGGCAAGCTCCATCGTGATCGTCGGCGAAACTCCCGGCTCCCACTGCACCGAGGCGCCCGAGTTCGAGTAAAGGCCGTCCACGAGCTTCGTCACCGGGCCGAAGCGCCCGTGGTGTTCAGCATCGGCGCTGATCTCGACCACCGGCAGCGACTCCAGCGGCGCGTTAAACCCGCCCGCCTCCCACGCCTGCGCAATCTCAGGCGCATCCACACCCGCGCGCTCCTCAGCCGCCGCCGCTTCGGGCATCGCGAGCACCCGATCGCGCACCTCCATCGCGGCCGCGGGCACGTCCGCAAGCTCACACGCGCCCTCCGGCGACAGACTCGTCACTCCGTTCGACACCAGCAGGTCCTCGCCGATCAGCACCATCGACGCCTCGCCGTCGATCCCTGCCGAAGCCAGTCCGGCCTCGCCCAGCGCAACGACCTCCGCCCCCTCGGGCCGCTCGATCACAAAGAGCCCTTCGCCGACCCGTCGCGCCAGCACCTCCCGCGACTCGTCCAGCGGGTGCGAGGCGATCAGATTCGCGAACTGATAGCTCTCGCCGGCGCTCATCGCACGGCTCACCTGCTGCGAGACCCGTGAGACCGGCATGTTCGCGACCACCTTCATCTCCTCGATCATCGACGGCGCGCCGTCGAGATTGCGCACCTGAAGCTCCATCGGCCGGTGCGTCACGGTGCAGACGCCGCCCTCAAGCACCGCCTCTCCCCACGGCCGCCAGCAGCACCGCAGCGTGAAGTCCGCGTCCTCCAGCGCCTCGATCTCATCCGCCACCAGCACGTAGTCGTTCGGCCGCCAGATCACGCTGCGCGTCCACGCCGCCCCGTTGTACTCCGGCAGGCGCGTCTGCGCGAAGGACACCGCGTCCGTCTGATCGGCGCGCACAAGTTCCGTGACCGCCGGCGCTTCCTCGCTCTGCCCGTTGCGCAGGATCACCAGCGCGTTGTGATACTTCGGCGCGTTCTTGATGTACTCCCCATCCACCAGCAGCGGCTCGCCACCGTGCGCGTAGCGGATGATGGTGTTGGCGTCCCAGTGCATGTGCCCGCCGCGCCCGAAGCCGTCGATCAGCATGTACGAGTCCTCACGCTCCAGCCCCGAGCGGAAGCTCATCTTGTCGAAGCAGTCCTCCAGAGGGACCTTCGGCTCCGTGGGATAGGGGCTGTTCTGAATGCTCTCGTTGTACGCCGATTCGACCAGTCCGGCCACCGTGAGCCCTATGTGCCCCGTCGGCGGCTCAGGCTCGAAATTCACGTTGTAGCTTTGCCCGATCGGCGAGCCGTTCGCCCCGCCCGCGTGCTCGGTGATCCACAGCACATTCGGATCCCTGTGATACCACGCGATCTTGAAGAGCGCCTCCGCGATGCCCGAGGCCCCGACGTATCCGGAGTGGTCTCCGTACGCGGCCTGATAGCCGGCGTTGTCCATCGTGATCATCGCGACGTCCGCGGCCTCCAGCCCATGCCCCTCGTCAAACCACGTGGTGTCCCCCATCGCCAGCGAGTATGTGATCACATGCTGGATCGGCAGCCAGACGTACCCGGCCGCATCCTCATGGGGCTTCCACGAGTGCTTCAAAGGGCGGAATACGCCCTCGGCGACCTCCAGCCACATGTTCGCGCGCTCGACCAGCGATCCGTGATCGGGATAGTGCCGCAGGGCGTACTCTCCGATGAAGTACGCGCCCAGCGCCGGGAAGGTGTTGTGATTGTGCGGGACCTCGGTGTTCTCGCGCCACATGTCGAGACGCGCCTCGTAGCGCTGGTAAAGGTCGCACTCCAGCATCAGGCGGATGACCATGTTCGTGAAGGCCAATCGTTCGTCGTCGCTGAAGAGATCGCTTTCCTCGCACAGATCCCACAGCAGCCCCACGCGGTAGGTCCATGCGTCGCGGAAGTCGCGGTCGTAGCGCGACAGCGGTTCGGTGGAGATGTAAGGGTCGGTCTCAAAGTACTCCACCAGCGCGTGCATCATCGCGCGGTATGCCTCTCCCGCGAGACGGTCGCCGGTGCGGTGGTAGCGTGTGCCGAAGCTTATCAGGCGAGAGGTCCCGGCGCGTCCCTCGCCGGGCGCCATGAGCGTGGTGCGGCCCTGCTCGATCGCCGCGTCACGCTGCTCAGGCGTCCAGAAATCCTCCTCGCCAATCTCCAGCACCATCTGCCGCCCGAGGGTCAGCGACTCGCCCTCCGCCGCGTCGGCGACGATCTGCGCGAAGGCCTCCGCGGCGTTTGCGGTCCCTGCCGCCGTGCTGCCGCCGACGAGGATCGCGTTGTGCCCGCGCCCCCACGGGTCGTGCGCCGAGCGGATGACGTAGCCCTCGGCGCCCGCGTAGGCGGTGTCGAGGCAGACGAAGAAGTTGTGGTAGAGCCGCGCGACGTGGCGATTGTTGTCGAGGTGGCCCAGGAGGATCAGATCCTGCCCGAAGGCCTCCTCGTCACTGAGTTCGGCGTCGGTCGCGAGTGGCACCTCGACGCCCGTGGCCTCGCTGATGGCTGCCTGCACCGCGACCGCGGCTTCGCGCCAGGCGGGGTCTTCGGCGTGGCAGATGGTGGCGACGGCCTCGCCGTCGGCAACGATCGGCGTGTCGAGGTTGCGCGGCTTGAGAGTCTCAGCCGAGATCTCGAGGGTTCTCAGCAGGTCCAACTGCTCCGAGCGGAGATCGGCTCCCGCCGCTGTCATGAATACGCTCCCGCAGGCGAAGATAAGCGTAAGCGCGATCGTCGTGGGAATGTGGTGCATAGGTGCCTCCAGCAAAGACAATCCGCGGAAGGAAAGCGCGTTCCCCTTCAGCGATGGCTCGGCATAAGTCTTCGCGCCCGACGCCTGATTCTCCTCTGCCGTAGTGATGTGACCGGGCTTGTTGCGCGCCGCTGATGAGGCCGACTGCACCTGGCCACTCGACAGTCATTCAATGATGATCGATGTCGGATCGAAGTCAACCTCGGGGAACTGCGGGGCCATCTCGCGCAACGTCGCGGCCACAAGCTCCGCCACGATCATATTGCGGTACCACTTGCGGTTGGCCGGGATTACGTGCCATGGCGCGACTTCCGTCGAGCAACGGGTGAGCGCCACCTCGAAGGCCTCGATGTAATCGTCCCACAGCCGGCGCTCCTTCAGATCGCCCGGACTGAACTTCCAGTGTTTGTCCGGATTGTCAAGCCGCTTCTGCAGGCGCTCCTTCTGCTCGTCCTTCGAGATGTAGAGGAAGAGTTTCAGGATCCGCGTGCCGCTCTCGGCGAGCAGTTCCTCGAACTCGTTGATCTGATTGTAGCGCCGCTCCCAGATGCTCTCCCGCACGAGGCCGTGCACGCGCACGATCAGCACGTCCTCGTAGTGCGAGCGGTTGAAGACCGCAATATGCCCACGCGCCGGCGCATGCGCGTGAATCCGCCACAGGAAGTCATGCGAAAGTTCCTCGGGTGTCGGCTTCTTGAAGCCGGTGACGCGGACTCCGGCGGGGTTCATCCCGCGCATCACGTGTTTGATCGTGCCATCCTTGCCGCCGGCGTCGAGCGCCTGCAGCACGATCAGCAGCGACTGCTCGCCCTCGGCATACAGCCGCTCCTGCAGCAGGCGCATCTCAGCACGCGCCGCCTCGGTGCGCTCCTCGACGACCTCATCCTTCTTGCTCAAACCCTCATGAAAGTCCGGATCGATGGCATCAAGGCGGATCTGCTCGCCCGGTGAGACCGTCGTGAAGTGCTCCATCCGGCATCACTCCTCATCTGTCTGCATGCAAATGCCGACCTGTCCTTCGCCTCGCAACTCCGCGGACCTGCGCCGGGGGGAGGACAGAGGTTCGTATCAACGGTTAAGGATTCGGAGACCGCGGCAACGACTCTCCAGGCGAGGGCGCCTGGAGTCCGGAATCGCAAGACCGATCGGAGTCCGG
>JBNJEK010000021.1:0-28738 GCA_051745855.1 Armatimonadota bacterium | reverse complement strand
GGCTTACCTTGATACACATCTCACAAAGAGATGATACGGCTCGTACGCCGTCATGGAGGGGCCGCACGAAGACCCAACCCCGAGCGAAGCGAGCGGTCGTTGTTTGCGAGGGCTGAGGTCGGCGTAGATTGGCTTCGCCAACTCACCCTCTATGGTCATTTCCGTCGCGTTAGACGGAACAACCGCATGGGCCGACCTCGCCGCGATAAACGGCAATCGCGGCTCGTGCGGCCCCTCCGACGGCAAACGACCGCGGTTCGAGATGTGTATAAAGGTAAGCCGTACGGCTTACCAGCACCCGGCTTTCGTTGAGGCCCTCGCCATTTCTGGAATGTGAGTTCCAGCCCGTCAGTCGTTCAAGGCAAAGGCAGACGGGCAGGGATGCCCGTCCTACTAACGGCAGAGACGGCAGATGTGTGCGAAGCGTGGAACCCCGCCCACCCCTTCGCGCGTCTAACGAGGATGGAGGTGGCACCGATGAACTGGCGCATGATTGCGATGATGACGGCACTGGCGATGGTGGCGACGGTGCCGGGATCGTGCCAGGAGGAGACCATCACCTGCCCGGGAGATGATGCACAGATGGCGCTTATCCCCGCCGGAAGTTTCATGATGGGCAGCGAGGAGAGGCATAACGCGCGGCCCGTCCATGAGGTCTACCTCGATGCGTATTACATGGATGTGCACGAAGTGACGAACGCGCAGTACAGGGCGTTCGTGGACGACAATCCGCAGTGGAGCAAGGATGGCATCGACCCGCAGTACGCCACCGATGACTATCTCGACCACTGGGTCGGCGACGATTACCCGGAGGGCGAGGGCGACCGGCCGGTGGTCAACGTGAGTTGGTATGCCGCAGCCGCCTACGCCGAGTGGGCGGGCAAGCGCCTCCCGACCGAGGCCGAGTGGGAGCGGGCCGCCCGCGGACCGGAGGGCTACCGCTTCGCATGGGGCGATGAGTGGGACCGCACGAAGGCGAACGTCTGCCGCGAGGTCGGCCACGCGACGGATGTGTGCAGCTACGAGCCGAACGGCTTCGGGCTCTGCGACATGACCGGGAACGTGCTGGAGTGGTGCGCGGATCGCTACGACGAGGACTACTACGCGCGCAGCCCCGAGCGCAACCCTCAGGGGCCTGATGAGGGCGAATCGCGCGTGCTGCGCGGCGGCGCGTGGAATTATTGCGCGGACCGGAGCACGAACGGGTACCGCTTCCTTATGCTCCAGCCGGTCCTCAACCGCGCATGCACCGACTTCATCGGCTTCCGCTGCGCGATGGAGGTGCCCGACGAGCAGTGAGGAGTTACCGCCCCGGCGAGGGGGCCTTACCTTTATGCACATCTCAAAAGGAGATGATTCGGCTCGTACGCCGTCATGGAGGGGCCGCACGAAGGCCCAACCCCGAGCGAAGCGAGCGGGTCGTTATTTGCGAGGGCTGAAGTCGGCCCACTGCGGCCGTTTGCGTCGCGGCAGATCGGACAACCGATGGGCCGACCTCGCGGCGCATAAACGACATGCGCACTCGTGCGGCCCCTCCGACGGCAAACGACCGCGGTTCGAAATGTGTATAAAGGTAAGGCGAGGGCGCAGGGGCCACGACGACAACGCCTGACGATGGGTGCCCGGATCGCCGACAGGGGTGAAGCCGGCGATCCGGGCGCCCTCTCTGTGTTTGCGATGCGGCCTGGGCCGCGAGTTATCTGCTGGCGGGCAGACGCGCGCTCATCGAGGCCTCGCGCGCGTCATCGGCGTGCGGCGATTCGCTGATGATCTCGATGCCGTGCAGAGCGTCGCCAACTTCGATGCTCTGCGCGACGTCCATCCCCTCGATCACCTTTCCGAAGGCCGCGTAGCCACCCTGCAGAGAATCGAGCGCCCGGACGCTCTCGTTGTTCGAAAGGCAGACGAAGAACTGGCTGCCGGCGCTGTCGGGGGGCTGCGCGCGGGCCATCGACAGGATTCCGCGCTCGTGCTTGATCTCCCCGGGCTTCTCCAGCGGGATCGCCCAGTCCGGACCGCCGCTGCCGTTGCCGGCCGGGTCGCCGCCCTGGATCACGAACTCCGGAACGACTCGATGGAAGTTGAGGTCCTCATAGAAGCCCTCGTCGATCAGCAGCAGGAAGTTCCCTGCCGTGACAGGCATCTGCTCATCGTAAAGCTCGGCGGTCATGTCACCTTTGCCGGTCTTGATCTTCACCACGGTGTTCACGTTTTCAGCGTCCTCTCCGGTCTCTTCTTCAGCCGCCGCAGCGTCTTCCGCCTCGCCGGTCCCCTCCTCGTCGGCTGTCACCTCGGCCTCGGGATCGGCGTCGGCGATGGTCTCATCCACAGGCTCGTCGAAAGGCGGCGCCTCGGCCTCCTGCGGCTCCTCGTTGCATCCTGTGGCCATGATGGCCAGTACCAGCGCTGCAACCGCGATCAGTGCGATCGTCTTCACGAGTCTCGGGGGAGTTGCGGTCATTGTTGATCGTGTCCTCCAGCAAAAGGAATGAGCTTCAGTTGCAGTGACTTCAGCGCACGCAGGGTTGAGAAAGTTCCGAAATGTGCAATCGTCGAGTGGGAGGAATCTCGGCGGGCGAGAGGAAATGAGGGGTGAACGAGTGAGTGGTATCGTGACGGGCAGGGGAATGGTACGATGAACCTCAGGACCATGATGTGTGCGATGGCTGCATTGAGCGTGGCGGGCCTCATCCTGATGGCGGGTTGTGATGGCGATTCGCCGGAGGATCCGGTCCCGACCGCACGTGTGCAGGTCATGCTGATCGATGCGCCCACGTGCAGGATCGAGGAGCTGCATCTGCGCTTCGACAGGGTGGAACTGGCTCGCCGGTCGGCGCCGGTGCAGACGATTCTCGAGGGGCGCCACCTGCCCGAGAGCGTCGACGTCATCGCGGCTGGCGAGAACCCGGTGGTCCTCGGCACGGTGGACCTGCCGGTGGGCACGTACACATGGGCCAACCTCGGTATCGACCCGGACGCGGAGGTCAACCGGGTGGTGACCGCGGACGGCGCGGTGCATCCGCTGCAGTACACTGCTCCACGAGCCGAGAACGCGAATCTGAACCGGCCGTTCAGAGTCCGGGCGGGGGAGGATATGACGCTCTTGTTCGACTTCCTGGCGGCGGCGTCGATCACCGAAACCCCCGAAGGCTGCATCCTGAGACCCCGGCTCGTCACACACTACGTGGAGCGGGGCGTGCAGTTCGGGAGCGTGAGCGGCATCATTCGCGAGGTGGACGGTGAGCCGTTGCGCGCACCTGCCGATCAGATCCTGGGCGTATTCCTCCTCGAGGAGGAGACGGACGCGGTAATAAGCCTTGTGGAGGTCAATCAGGACACCGGGGAGTTCAGGATCCCTGCGATTCTACCGGGTCGCTACGACCTCGCTGTCCAGTTCGCAACTTCTGACTGGGAACGGCGTGGCGAGCCCGTCTTCGAAAGAACCGGCTTCACAGTCGATCCCGGCCAGGAGAGGAACGTGGAGTTGGAGTTGGACCTGTAGACGCAACGACCGGCAGGTCAGACACGAACGGCGCGTTGCAGGTTGCGAGCGATCAAGCAGATCGCGGCGACGCCCGGTGACCGGGGATGAGGCCTCTCCCGGCGCCGGGCGTCTCGTCTCATCTCCCCCCGGCGTTCGTCGACAGCCGCCACGCGAGCCTGTGAAGGACAGATCCGCCCCGTCACCGCGCCCACACGGGTGGCTCCGGGATCTCCTGCGGCATCGAACCACCGCGGACCGACTCGGCGCCCTTCACGCCCACCGCCACGCTCATCCTGCCCGCCAGCGGCGTGGCCACCGGCTCCTTCTCACTCACCAGCATCTGCACGAAGTCGTCGGCGATCACCGGGTCAGCGCCGCCGTGGCCCCCCTCCGAGGGCTTGACGTGGTAGGTGCGGTCGGCGAAGAAGTGCGGGTCATTCCCCTTGCGCAGCAGGACCTTCATGTCCCCCACCAGCGCGTCGCATTCCATCCTCCCTTTCGTCCCGATGAGCGTGTAATTGCGCTTGTAATCCGGTGTGTACTGGCACTGGAGATACGCGGCTTTGATCCCGCCCTCGAGATCGAGCAGCAGCATCTCGTGATCCTCCACGTCCACTTCCTCGCGGAACGCGCACTGCTGGCGGGTCTCAACCGCATACGGGTCGGGGCAGGTCTCGATCTCATCACATTCGGTGCATACGAGGTCGTTGCGCTTGTCGCCGCCGAAGAAGTCGAGGCTGCCCATGCCGACGACGCGCCTGGTGTACTGGCCGGTGAGCCAGTGGATCATGTCGATGTCATGTGAGCCCTTCTGCAGCAAAAGCGAGGTCGCGTTCTCGCGTGTCGCGTGCCAGTCGTGGTAGTAGAAGTTTCCGCCCTGGCCGACGAAGTGCCGTACCCACACAGCCTTGATGTCACCGATCACGCCCTCGTCGGCGACGCGCTTCATGACGTTGAACATCCGCATGTAGCGCATGTTGAAGCCGACCATCAGTTTCTTTCCCGAAGCACGCCACGCCTCGAGAATCCGATCGCATCCCTCGATGGTAATCGCGAGCGGCTTCTCGCAGAAGACGTGTTTGCCGGCCTCGAGTGCGGCGACCGCGTACTCCTCGTGTGTGAAGTCCGGCGAGGTGACAGCAATGGCGTCGATGTCGTCGCGGGCGATCAGTTCGCGGTAGTCTTCGGTGAAGAAGACGTCGTCTCCGTGGAACTGACGGAACTCGTCGAGGTAGCGGTCGGTGATGTCGGCGCCGCCGACGACCGCAGAGAGGCCGTCGTCGCGCTTCCAGTGTTTCGCGATGCGGCCGCGGCCGCCGATGCCGATGACGCCGATGCGGACGGGTGTGTCCATGGAGAGGTCCTCCCGTGATTGCAGGTGATGAAGGGCAGCCGTCGGTGGGCGATGATACCCGGTGCGGCGCGGCACGGTCAACCGGAACGAAGTCCCTGGGGTGAGCGGCACCGGTCGGTGCTGGATGTGAGCACTGGATGTGAGCAGTCGGGCTGACAACACACCGGCCGAAGTGTCGGGGGACCTCCCATCCTCATCGTGGCCGTTGCCGTCGCTGCTGTGGCTGCTTGCGTTGCTGCCGTCGCTTTCGTTGCCGCCGCTGCCCTTTTGACTTAAGTGGGGGCATTTGGTAGGCTGTCTTGCACCTCCACAGGGCGGCGTCGCGGTCGTCGATGAACCGTGGAGAGTGGTAAAGGAGGAAGACAGAGAGTGATCTCACCCAACGACTTCAGGCCGGGCTTGACGATTGAACTTGACGGTCGCGTGCTGCAGGTCATATCAGCCGACCATCATAAGCAGGGCCGAGGAGATGCGATCGTACGCACGAAGCTGCGCGACCTCGAGTCCGGGAACATCTTTCAGAAGACGTTCCGCTCCAATCAGAGCATTGAGAAAGCCCACGTGGACCGGCGCGACTTTCAGTTCCTCTACACAACCGGCGACACGTTCGTCTTCATGGACACCGAGACCTACGAGCAGCGCGAACTCGACAAGGAGATGCTTGGCGAGAACGTGAAGTGGCTCAAAGAGGGTGAGAACGTTCAGTTCGCCCTCTACGAAGGAAAGATCGTGGACATGGAAGTGCCGAAGGCCGTCGATCGCAAGGTCATCCAGACCGACCCTGGCCTTCGCGGGGACACCGCCCAGGGCGGCTCCAAGCCCGCCACCATCGAGGGCGGCGCGGTCGTCGAGGTGCCGCTCTTCGTCAAGAAGGGCGACTTCATCCGCGTGGACACCAGTTCGGGTGAGTACGTCAGCCGCGTGGATACCTGAGACGGGTTGCCGGGAAGAGAGAAGCTTTGTTGAAAGGACTGTCAGATGGCGATCGACCGTGAGGGCGTTGAACGCGTAATTGATCTGCTGACCGCCTCGCCGGCGGCTGAAGTCGAGATTGAGGACGGCGAGACCATCATCCGTGTGCTTCGCCGCCCCGCGGCGGCCGAAGCCGCCCCGCCCGCCGAGGCTCAGGAGCCGACCGTCGAGGTCGCCGAGGAGCACGGCCCCGGGCCGGTCGAGGTGGCGGAGATCCCCGAGGAACCCGCCACGGAACCCGAGTACGTGACCGCCGGTCTCGTCGGGCTCTTCCACCACGGCAGCGCGCCGGACGATGAGCCGATGGTATCCGAGGGCGACGAGGTGAACGCCGGCCAGGTGATCGGCACGATCGAGGCGCTACGCAAGCTCACCGACGTCGTGGCGCCATGCGATGGTGTGATAGAGCAGGTGCTGGTCGAGGACGGCGATCCGGTGCAGTTTGGCGACCGGCTTTTCGCGATCCGCCCGAAGGGGTGAGGGGCGTGAGGAATACGATGGCGCGGGTCGCGAGGGGTTTTGTGCTCGTCGAGATCCTCATCGTCATCGCGATCATCGCCCTGGTGGTGGTGGGCTACTACGGCCTCACCAACGAGCGCGAGGGAGAAGAAGAGAGGCCGTCTACGCCCAGGCAGGCGATCGACCGCGGAAAGATGGCCGAGTGCGCGGCGAATCTGCGCAATCTGCGGGCGGAGATCGAACTCTTCTACGCCGAGCATGGCCGCTACCCGGAGAAGTTCAATCCATCCGGGACGGTGGGGACCTGCCCCGTGAGCGGGCAGCCTTACGTTTACGCCCCGGAGACAGACAGGAAGATATACTGCACTACGCCCGGCCACGAGCAGTTGTAAGTCGGACCCAGCATCGAATTGCCAACTGAGCATGGTGCGTTCGCCCCGACGTGTCCGAGTCGAGCGCCCGGCCCAGCTTGAGAGCTATGACAACGGAGCCGAGACATGTTTGAAAAGATACTGGTGGCCAACCGCGGTGAGATCGCCTGCCGGGTGATCCAGGCATGCCGCGAGATGGGCATCGCAAGCGTTGCCATCTACTCCGAAGCGGACCGTGATGCGTTGCACGTGCGACTGGCCGATGAGGCGGTCTGCGTGGGGGCCGCGCCGAACAGCGCAAGCTACCTCAACGCGGCCAACATCCTCTCCGCAGCCGTCGTCTCAGGCGCCGATGCGATCCATCCCGGCTACGGGAACCTCTCCGAGGATGCGAACTTCGCGGAGGCCGCGGACGGCTGCAAACTCACGTTCATCGGCCCCAGCGCCGAGACGATCGCCAGCGTCGGCAATAAGGCCGAGGCGCGCAAGACCATGCGCGAAGCGGGCGTTCCGGTCGTCCCGGGCAGTCCCGACGGCATTCGTGGAGCCGACGACGCGCGGGACATCGCGCGGGACCTTGGCTACCCCGTGATGGTCAAAGCGTCCGGTGGCGGCGGCGGCCGCGGCATCCGCATCATTCACAATGACGAGCAGATGAAGGAGGCCGTCGATCAGGCGTCCTCCGAGGCGAAGAACGCCTTCGGCAACGGCGAGCTTTACATTGAGAAGTACATGGAGGACCTCCGCCACGTGGAGATGCAGATCATTGCCGACAGCCACGGCAACTGCGTCCACCTCGGCGAGCGCGAGTGCTCGATCCAGCATCGCCATCAGAAGCTGCTCGAGGAATCGCCCTGTGTGGCGGTCAGCAGTTCGCTGCGGCGGCGGATGGGCGAGGCGGCGGTGCGCGCGGCCGAGGCATCAAACTACGTGAACGCCGGCACGGTCGAGTTTCTGCTCGATTCGCGCGGGAAGTTCTACTTCATCGAGATGAACGCGCGCGTTCAGGTCGAGCATCCCGTCACGGAGATGCTGACGGGCATCGACATCGTCCGCGAGCAGATTCGGGTGGCGGCCGGGCACAGGCTCCAGCACGAGCAGGGCGGAATCTGGTTCAACGGTCATGCCATCGAATGTCGCATCCTCGCCGCCGACGGCGACCGGGGCTTTATGCCCTCACCCGGCAAGGTGAAGAAGTGGAGCTTCCCCTCCGGCCCCGGCATCCGCGTTGATACCGGCGTTGTCGCCGGCTCGACGGTCTCCACTCACTACGACCCGATGATCGCGAAGGTCATCTGCTGGGATCAGGATCGTGATTCGTGTATTGAGCGTATGCGCGCGACGCTGCGCGGCGCAGAGATCGAGGGGATCAAGACGACCATCCCCTATCACCTGCGACTGCTCGGCAACGCGTATTTCCGACGTGGAGAAGTCACGACACAGTTCGTTCAGAGGCGGCTGCCGATTCCAACCGGAGGTGGATTGTAAGGATGAATGACAACGGTCGCGATTTCTGGCGATGTTTCGCAGGGAGCGTTTTCGGATTTGCGCTGGCTCTGGTCTGGCTGCTGATCAGCCCGGGCGCTTTCTTCTGGGCTGCTTTCCTGACGATTCTCGGCGGCATTGGGGGCTGGTTCTTCGGTCGCATATTCACGTAATGAGGTGTTTCCGTGCCTGAAGGTGCACGCAGGAGAGGGCGCGAGCTTGCGCTCTCAGTGTTGTTTCAAGCGGATCTGAGCGAACTCGGGGCAGGCGCCGCGATGGGTCGGCTCGGGCAGACGATGGACGTGCTGGCGGAGATCTGGGAGATGCCGGCCGACGAGCGCCGGCGCCTCCGCCCGGAGATCGAGCAGTTCGCGGTGCGTCTTGTCGAAGCGTATTACACGCGCGCCGACGAGATCGACGAGCACATCGAGCGGCTCGCCAGGGACTGGACGCTCAGCCGGATGCCGGCCACCGATCGCAACGTGTTGCGCGTCGCGGCCGCGGAGTTGCTGGGCGTGCCCGAGACGCCGGTGAGCGTCGTCTTCAACGAGGCGGTCGAGCTTGCCAAGACCTACGGCACACCCGCATCGGGCAAGTTCGTCAACGGCGTGCTCGCCACGCTGGCGCGCGAAGAGGGCCTTGTCTCCGAGGAGGCGTGAACGCCGTGAGGCGCGGCGCGTCACCGGAGCAGACGTCGCTGTCGGTCTCGCAACTGACCGCGTACGTCAAGCGTCTGATAGACCGCGACGAGGTGCTGCAGCAGATCGCGGTCCGCGGTGAGATCTCAAACTTCACAGCGCACAGATCCGGGCACCTTTACTTCTCCCTCAAAGACGAGGGAAGCCAACTCAGTTGCGTGTGCTTCCGTGGTGACGCCTGCAGACTGGGCTTTGAACCCGACCACGGGCAGCAGGTTATCGCGCACGGGAACATCACGGTGTACGAGCCGCGCGGTCAGTACCAGTTGATCGTGCGCTCCATGCGCCCCGACGGGGCCGGCGAGCTTGCCGCCGCGATCGCGAAGCTGCAGGTCAAGCTCGAGGCGGAGGGGTTGTTCGATCAGTCGCGCAAGCGCCCTCTCCCCCGCTTCCCCCGCCGGATCGCGCTGGTGACGTCACCGACCGGGGCGGCCGTCCGCGACCTGGTGAGCGTGATCTCGCGACGCTTCCCGCCGGCAGAGATCATCGTGGTGCCGACGGTGGTGCAGGGCGAGGCGGCGCCGGACGCGATCATCAAATCAATCGACCTGGCCGCGAGTGTGTGCGGGGCCGACCTTCTGATCGTCGGTCGCGGCGGGGGATCACTCGAGGATCTCTGGGCGTTTTATGACGAGAGAGTCGTCCGGGCAATATTCGCCTGCCCTGTCCCGGTGATCAGCGCGGTCGGCCACGAGACCGATGTGAGCCTGACCGATGAGGTGGCCGACAGGCGCGCCCCGACGCCCTCAGCGGCGGGCGAGCTTGCGGTCCCGGATGTGCGGGAGTTGCACGCGTCGCTGGACCGGCTGGGGGAGCGGGCGCAGGCCGCGCTCGAGAAGCGGCTGACGACAGTCGCCTCGCGGCTGGGCGCTGTCTGCAGTCGGCCGATGATCGAGCGTCCACTGAGCGTCGTGGAGCCGCGGTGGCAGCGCCTCGACGAGGCGTCGATGCGCCTGATGCGCGCGATGGACGTGGCGACCGAGCGACTGCGTGACCGTCTGACGCGAGCGGATGTGACGCTGCGGGCGCGAGACGCGCGGCTGCGGCGGAGGATGCTGGCGCTGGATGAACGGGCGTCGCGGGTGCGGGAGGCCGAGCGGCGAGCGCGATCGGCACTTGCGCGGAACGTGGAGCGGGGCGGATCGCGCCTGACATCGGCGTCTGCATCGCTGCGCGCGCTCGATCCGACGAAGGTTGTTGACCGGGGGTACGCCCTGATCTGGCGGGACGCCGACCAGCGACTGGTGCGCAGCGTCAACCAGGTTGAGCCTGACGAGGGCATACATGTGTCCGTCGCCGATGGAGAGATCGCGGCGATGGTGACCGGCACGTCCACGGAGACGACCGAAGATGACTGAGAAAGATCGCAGCGTTGATGAACTCGGCTTCGAAGAGGCCCTCGATGAGCTTGAGCAGATCGTCGAGGAACTTGAGGCCGGTCAGGTGGAGCTTGAACGCATGCTCGACCGCTTCGAACGAGCGATGGCGCTCCGCACGCATTGCGCGGCGCTTCTGTCGGAAGCCGAAACACGCATAGAGCAACTCGTTAATGACGAGGGCGACACGGAATCATTCTCTGTGCGCCCCAGCGCCGGTGATACTGATGCCGATCAAGCTTGAAGAAATCAAATCTCCGAAGGATCTTAAGGGCCTGAAGGTCTCCGAACTGGAGACACTTGCCTCGCAGATCCGCCAACGGATCATTGACACGGTCTCCGAGACCGGCGGCCACCTGGCCTCCAACCTCGGCGTGGTGGAGGTGACGCTGGCGCTGCACGCGGTGCTGGACTCCCCGACGGACAGGATCATCTGGGACGTCAGCCACCAGTGTTACACACACAAGCTGCTGACCGGAAGGCAGGATGAGTTCGCCACGCTGCGGCAGTATGAGGGCCTTGCGGGGTTCACGAAGCGGCGGGAAAGCGACCACGACCCGTTCGGCGCGGGCCACGGCAGCACGTCGATCTCCGCGGCGCTGGGCTTTGCGAAGGCTCGCGACCTGCGCGGCTCATCCGAACGCGTCGTTGCGATCATCGGAGACGGCGCTCTGACCGGCGGCCTGGCATTCGAGGGACTGAACGCGGCCGGGCACCTCGGCGCGGACATGACCGTGGTGCTCAATGACAACGAGATGTCGATCGCGAAGAACGTGGGCGCGCTCTCATCGCACCTTGCGATGCTGCGCGCGAACGTGACCCCGGCGATTCGCCGGGCGCGCGAAGACCTCGACAGGATGCTCGAACGCCTCCCGATGGGGCAATCGATGGTGCTGGCGATGGACCGCTTCCGCGACGGCGTCAAGGGCATGATCGTGCCGGGAATGCTCTTCGAGAGCCTCGGCTTCACCTACCTCGGGCCGATCGACGGTCACGACATCCACGACCTGATGGACCTTCTCGGCCAGTCCGTGCAGCTTCCCGGGCCGGTCCTCGTCCACGCGATCACGCAGAAGGGCCGCGGCTACGCGCCGGCGGAGAAGGACCCGCGGAGCTTCCACTCGGCGGCGCCCTTCGATGTGAAGACCGGAAAGTCACATCGCGAGCGCACACATCCGACGTACTCGGCGGTCTTCGGGGAGGCGCTGTGCGAGGCCGCGGAAGATGACGAGCGCGTCGTCGGCATCACCGCGGCGATGCTCGATGGAACCGGCATGGAGTGCTTCAATCAGCGGTTCCCCGAGCGCACCTTCGACGTCGGCCTGGCCGAGGAGCATGCGGTCACATTCGCAGCGGGGCTCGCCGGCGCCGGGTACAAGCCGATCGTGGCCGTGTACTCCACGTTCCTCCAGCGCTCGTTCGATCAGATTATCCATGACGTCGCGCTGCAGGACCTGCCGGTGGTCTTCGCGCTCGACCGCGGAGGCGTCGTCGGGGATGACGGCCCCACGCATCATGGCGTCTTCGACCTCGCATACATGCGCGAGGTGCCGAGGATGACGGTGATGGCTCCCGCCGATGAAGCCGAACTGCGCGACATGCTCGTGACGGCGCTTGCACTCGACGGGCCGTCCAGCCTGCGCTACCCGCGGGGCGAGGGGGAGGGCGTGGATCTGGCGCGCGAGCCCGAGGCGCTGCCGGTGGGCAAGGCCGAAGTGATGCGGGAGGGCACGGACGCGGCGATCCTCGGCGTCGGACCGATGGCGCATCGCGCGATGGAGGCCGCCGAAGCGCTGGCGGAGGAGGGAATCGAGGTGGCGGTGATCAACGTGCGCTTCGTGAAGCCTTTCGACGAGGAGCTTGTCCGGGAACTGGCGGAGCAGACGGGCGCGCTGGTGACGGTGGAGGAGGGCACGCTGATCGGGGGCTTCGGCTCCGCCGTCGCGGAGATGCTTGAGGACGCGGGCCTGACTGATGTGAAGCTTCGCCGCCTGGGGATCGGAGATGAGTTCGTCCCCGCGGGAGACACGAGCATTCTGCTTGATCGCTACGATCTGAACGCGGATGGCATCGCTGATGCCGTCCGGCAGATTCGCGGCTGAAGTCCCGTCGTCGGGGTTGTGCGCGAGAGAAGATATGCGAGGAGTGGTCGGGAGATGACACCTGACATCATGAAACGCTGGAGCACGGCGCTGATCGTCGCGGCGATGCTGACAGTCGCGTGCGGCAGCGGATTTGCACAGGACGGTCCGGGGACGGAGAGTTTCGCCGCGGGCGTCGAGTACTACGAGAACAATCAGCTTGAGCAGGCGCGGGATGCCTTCGAAGCGGCACTGCAGGAGCGCCCGGACGATCCGACCGTGCTCGTGTGGCTCGGCTCGGTCTCACTGCAGCTTGGTGACACCGAGGCGGCCATCGAACACCTGACGACAGCCATCGAGCAGGACCCGGAGTATCCGGTCAGTTACAACAACCTCGGCAACGCCTACCTCGCCGCCGGCGACCTGGCACGGGCTGAGGAGCAGTACATGAAGGCGCTGGAGCTTAACCCGGAGTACTTCGACGCGGAGTACAATCTTGCGAACCTCTACGCGCGGCAGGAGCAGTTTGAGAAGGCGTTCAACGCGTACACTCGAGCGCTGGAGATCAACCCGGATGACTTCGAAGCGCGCGTTTCCTTCGGGCACGCCCTGCGCAGGGCCGGTGAGCAGGACAAGGCGATCCGCGAGTTTTCAACTGCCGCGGAGTTGAATCCGCAGGACGCTGAGGTGCAGACGATCGTCGGGACGCTGCATATCAAGCGCGGCGAGGTGCAGGAGGCCATCGAGGCATACCAGGCCGCACTCGGCATCGACCCTGACATCGTCGAGGCGCATGTCGGGCTTGGGCTTGCGCTTTACAACACCGGCGAGTATGAGGAGGCCATCAGCCACTGGTCGTCGGCCGCTGAACTCGACGAGGGCTCCTTCGCCGCGCGTTACAACATGGGCCTGGCCTACGAGGCGCTGGAGGATTATGCCGGCGCCGCGGAAGCCTACGCGGAAGCGCTGAAGATCCGCCCTGGCGACGCGAACACGTTGAACAATCTCGGCTCCGCGCTCTACGAGCAGGGCGAGGCTGAGGAGGCCGCCGGCTACTTCCGCGAGGCGATCGACGCGAATCCTGACCTCGAGGTGGCGCACGTGAACCTCGCGCTGGCGCTCGAGGCCACCGGTGCGGATGAAGAAGCCCTCGCACAGTGGCAGGAGGCCGTCACACGTTTCCCCGAATCCGCCGCTGCACACGCGGGCCTGGCGAACCTCTACTACGAGCAGAAGAACTACGACGAGGCGCTGCCCGCCTACCGCCGCACGCTCGAACTGCAGCCTGACAATCTTGAGGCGCACAATAATCTCGGCCTGATCTACCTGCGCCGGGATGATCTGAGCGAGGCGATCGTGCACTTCCGCAACGCTCTTGACATCGACCCCGACTACGTTTACGCGCTCAACAACCTCGGAGTGGCGCTGGAGAAGCAGGGCGATCTGTCCGGGGCGCTGGCGCAGTATCAGCGGGCGCTTGAGGTGGATCCGGATTACGCCCCCGCGAGGAGCAACCGCGATCGCATTCAGAGAAAGCTCGACGAGGACGCTGCGACGGGCTAACTCCAGCCACCTGAGAAAGGAATGCAATGCCCCAGCCGATCAACCGTGTCGGGATCGTCACCGCGCTGCATAAGCCGCGCGCCCAGCAGGCCACCCGGAAGGCCGTCAAACTGCTCAAGCAGGCCGGCGCTGAGGTCGTCGTCAACACGGCCCTCGCGGAAGCCTGCCAGCTTGAGGACGACGACTGCGGCGACGTGGTGGAGGCGCATCCCGATCTGATGCTGGTGATGGGAGGGGACGGGACGTTCCTCGCCGCGGCGCGCATGATGGCTCCGATCGGCACGCCTTTGCTCGGCGTAGATCTCGGCGGCTTCGGCTTCCTTGCCGAGGAGGAGCCTGAGTGGGTGCTCGATGAGATCGACACGATTCTCAGCGGCGACTTCGAGATCGACGAGCGACTGATGCTCCACGTGTCTCTCAATCGCGCGGGGCAGGTCATCGAGGAGCTGGCAGGCCTCAACGATGCGGTGATGGCCACCGGCAGTTTCCGGCGGCTCGTCATGCTGGACCTGGAGGTTGACGGGCTCGACGCGACGCGCTTCGGCGCTGACGGGCTGATCGTGTCCACGCCCACCGGCTCGACGGCATACTCGCTCTCGGCTGACGGGGCCATCGTACACCCCGATGTCGAGGCCATCCTCATCACCGCCATCTGCCCGCACACGCTGTCGATGCGCCCGTTGATCGTCAGCGCGGATGCGACCATCGCCGTGACCATCGAGCCATCGCGGGAGCCGCAGGAGGACCTGGCGCTGACGATCGACGGCCAGGAGACCGTGAAGCTGCTGCCCCGTGATCAGGTGGTGGTCTCTCAGGCCGACTGTCGCGCCCGCGTCGTACGTCTCGGCCGCCGAACCTTCTACGACCGCCTGCGCGGCAAACTTCGCTGGGGAGATACGCGCTGACGAGGCTTTCCCGTCACACCGATCTTCGGAAACGGCAGGCCCTTCAGATATGCTTCGGAACCTTCGCATCGAGAACTTCGCGTTGATCGACGAGCTTGAGATCGACTTCGGCCCCGGCCTGATCGCGCTGACAGGCGAGACAGGCGCGGGTAAGTCGATCATCGTCGATGCCCTCAATGCCGCGCTCGGAGAGCGCGTCACCTCGGATGCGATCCGCGGCGGCGCCGACCGCGCGAGGGTCGAGGCGACGTTCGATCTCACCGACGCGCCCGCCGCTCTCTCGGCCGCGCAGGACGTGGATGCGACGGTGGGCGCAAACGAGATCACGCTCAGCCGGACGATCGCTTCAGGCCGCAGTTACTACCGCATCAACGGCGAATCCTCGACGATGGCCGAGTTGCGCGAGATCGGCAGACACCTCGCGGATATCCACGGACAACACGAGCACCAGTCGCTCATCCACGAGAGCAGCCACCGCGGCTTCCTCGATGCATTCGGCGGGACTGAACACCTCGAGCTGCTGCAGCGTTACGCTGAGACGTGGAACAAGCTGCGCGAGGCGCGGCGCCTGCGCGACAGGCTCGCCACCGACGAGCGCACCCGCGCACAGCGCCTCGACCTTTTGCGCTACCAGGTGCAGGAGATCGACGAAGCCGGGCTGTCGCCGAACGAGGACGCCGAGCTTGCAGCCGAGCGCGAGCGCCTGATGCACTACGAGAAGCTCCGCGACGGCCTCGCGGCCGCGTGGGAAGCGCTGGAGGCCGAGGGGGCGTCCGGGGCGGTTGAGCAGCTTCGCCGCGCACAGGGCACCATCGGGGAGCTTGCGGAGATAGATCCGGAGCTTGCCCCGGCGGCCAGCGCGCTCATCGACGCGGTCGCGCAGTCCGAAGACGCGGCGCGTTCGATCCGCCACTACCTTGAGTCGATGCAGGAGGATCCCGAGCGCATCGACGAGGTCGAGGCGCGCCTGAACATGATCGCGGGCCTCAAGCGCAAATACGGCGACACGACCGCCGAGATACTCCGACATCGCGACGAGGCTCAGGCCGAGATCGAGCAGCTTGAGGGCGCCGAGCAGTCGGCCGGGGAACTCCACGAACGCATCGAAGCGCTGGAGGAGACGGCGGGGCGCGAGGCGGAGGCGCTCTCGCAATCCCGTCACCGGCTCGCGAAGCGACTCGCCGAGCGCGTCGAGGAGCAGTTGCAGCCGCTCGGGATGGACCGGGCGCGCTTTGAGGTAGCCGTCGAGGCCGACGCCGACGAGGAGGGCCTTCCGGACGCCGAGGGTCGCCGCTGGGCGGCCGATGCGGGTGGGATCGATCGCGTGCGCTTCATGCTCAGCGCCAACCCCGGGGAGGCGCTCAAGCCGCTGTCGAACGTGGCCTCCGGCGGGGAGCTTTCGCGCGTGATGCTCGTGTTCAAGTCGATCTGCGCGGCGGGAAGCGCCGTCCCGACCATCGTTTTTGACGAAGTTGACGCGAACATCGGCGGGCGCACCGCGCTTACCGTGGCGGAGAAGCTCGTGGCCGTGTCCGCGTGGGCGCAGGTGCTGTGCATCACGCACCTGCCGCAGATCGCCTGTCATGCGGATACGCAGTTGTTCGTGAGCAAGTCGGTGGAGGGCGACCGCACCTTCGTGAGCCTCCGCGAACTGACCGGCGAGGATCGCGTGTCGGAGATAGCGCGGATGATGGGACAAAGTGACACCGCCGCCACCGCGCGGGAGAACGCCGCGGAGATGCTCACGGAGGCTGCTCACACGCGGCAGAATGTTCGGGGGAACGCTGAAGCACAACTCAGTCTGACTGAGAGATGATACTGATGCCAAGGGTGAAGATCGATGCGGAGCGTTGCAAGCAGTGCATGCTCTGCATTGAGTTTTGTCCCCGCGATGCGCTGAAGGTCGGCGAGGCGACCAACGAGCGGGGATTCTATCCGGTCGTGATGCGCGACGGGGACAGGTGCACCGGCTGTGGGCAATGCGCCCTCGTCTGCCCCAGCGTCTGCATCGAGGTGTACCGCGATGAGTGAGCAACGCAAGCGCGTCTTCATAAGCGGCAACGAGGCCACCGCCGAGGGCGGCATCGCCGGGGGCTGTCGGCACTTTTTCGGCTACCCCATCACGCCGCAGAACAAGATCCCCGAGTACATGTCCGAGGAGTTGCCGCCGATCGGTGGGGTCTACCTGCAGGCGGAGTCGGAGGTCGCGGCGGTGAACATGGTCTACGGCGCATCGGCCGCCGGCGCCCGCGTGATGACCACCTCGTCATCCCCCGGCATCGCCCTGATGCAGGAGGGGCTGTCGTACATGCTCGGCGCCGAGTTGCCGGGCGTATTCGTGAACATGGTCCGCGGCGGGCCCGGACTCGGCAACATCGCCGTGGCTCAGTCCGACTACTGGCTCTCCACGCGCGGGGCCGGTCACGGCGACGGTCGCTGCATCACCCTCACGCCCTACTCTGTGCAGGAGCTGCACGACTTTACCGCCGGGGCGTTCGAGATCGCCGACCGCTACCGGGCAATCGTGATGATCCTCGCCGACGCGATCCTCGCGACGATGATGGAGCCGTGTCTGCTCATTCCCCGGCGGGAGATGGAGCCGCCCGAACGCGACTACGCGGTCGGACCGCACGATCGCGCCGAGCGCGAGCGCAACATCGTCAACTCGCTGTGGATCGACTCGGATGTGATGGAGGGCGTGAACCTCCGCATCGCCGAGCGCTATGCGCGCGCGGCCGAGGAGATCACCGACTGGGATGAGTTTGGCAGCGACGACCCGCAGGTGCTTCTGTGCGCCTACGGAATCTCAGCACGGATCTGCGAAAGCGTCGTGATCCGCGCCGAGGAGATCGGCATCCGACTCCGCCTGCTGCGCCCGAAGACCGTTTTCCCCTTCCCCACCGAGCCGATTCGCGCGTGGGCCGAACGAGTTGACGCCGCGCTGGTCGTCGAACTCTCGATGGGCCAGTTCGTCGAGGACGTGAGGCTGGCCGTGGAGGGGCGCTGCCCGGTCGAACTGCTCGGCCGGGCCGGAGGAAACATGCCCACCGTCAGCGACGTGCTGGCGAAAGTGCGGGAGGTCGCGAAGAACGCAGGCGTCTCGGTCGGCTGAGCCCGCGTGATGGAGGGCGACGGAATGTCAGTCGCACAGGCGATCCGCTCGCAGGAAGGCACAGATAACCATGGCTGAAGCGAAACTGCAAAATCCCTACCCCGACGCGTTGACGGAGACCGAGATGCGCTACTGCCCGGGCTGCACGCACGGGACGGCGCACCGTCTCGTGGCCGAGGTCATTGATGAACTCGGCGTGCGCGACCGCACCGTCGCCATCGCCACCGTCGGCTGCTCGGTCTTCGCCTACGAGTACTTCAACACCGACTCGGTGCAGGCGGCGCACGGCCGGGGGCCGGCCGTCGCAACCGCGATCAAACGGGTCCAGCCCGAGTCGATCGTCTTTACCTACCAGGGTGACGGCGACCTCGCATCGATCGGCATGGGCGAGATCGTCCACGCCGCGGCGCGCGGCGAGAACTTCACTGTCATCTTCGTCAACAATGCCGTCTTCGGGATGACCCAGGGTCAGATGGCGCCGACCACGCTGATGGGGCAGAAGACCACCACCTCCCCCCGCGGTCGTACCGCCGAGGAGGCGGGCTTCCCGATCCGCGTCTGCGAGCTTCTCAACACGCTCGAGGGCCCGGCTTTCATCGCCCGCGAGGCGCTCACGACTCCCCGCCGGATCCGCAGCGCGAAGAAGTCGATCCGCCGGGCGTTCGAGGCGCAGCTTCAGGGCGCAGGCTTCTCGCTGGTCGAGCTGCTGAGCACCTGCCACGCGTGGTGGGGCATGGAGCCGGTGGAGTCAATCTACCACATCGAGGACGTGATGATCGACTACTATCCGCTGGACGTCTTCCGCGACCGCGTCGCCGATCGCGCCCGAGACGCTGGAGGCGATGAGAATGCGTGAGGAACTCTTCATGGCGGGCATCGGCGGACAGGGCGTCAACCTCGCCGGCCAGCTCATCGCCCGCGCCGGGATGAACGTCGGGCTCGGCGTCTCGTGGTTCCCGATCTACAGCCCGGAGGTCCGCGGCGGCAGCTCCACCTGCACCATCGTCCTCACCGATGGCCGCATCGGCAGCCCCACCTCCGAGCGCCCCACCTCGATGGTTCTGATGGATCCGAGCGCGGTGAGGACATTCGCCGACCGCCTCCACGAGGGAGGGCTGATGATCGTCAACTCCTCCCTCCTGCGCGAGCCGATCGAGTTTCCGCAGCACCGCCTGATCGAGGTCCCGGCGAACGAGATCGCCGCGGAGATCGGCAACGACCGCACCATCAACATGGCGCTGATCGGCGCGTGGGCGGCGGGGACTGAGATCATGAGCGTCGCCGATGTCGCGGTCGCGTTACGGGAGATGCTGCCCGAGCGCCATCATGTTCATATGCCGGACAACGAGACGGCCCTGGAGCGCGGCGCCGAGATCGCGCGCGAGGGATAGACTGACTCTGTGCGGACGAGGGCGTCCGCGTCACGAAGCTGAAGCGGAAGGAGCCTCTCACCCATGCTTGGACGCATAGACGACTACGCCGATCGAGCCCGCGAGCACCTCGAGAGCATTCACAGCGACCGCGAGAAGGCGTACACCACCTCGCGCGAGGTGGTGCAGGCCGCCTCGACGACCATCAAGGCGGTCCACCGCGGTGAGTTCGATGCAGCCCGCGAGCAGGTGGAGAAGACCCGGGAACTGCACGACCGGATGCTGGCCGCGGTGGATGCGAGTCCCGTGATCGGCTACTCCGGCTTTGTGGGAGATGCCGCACGCGAGTACGCCGAAGCGGCGCTGGTACTGTCGTTGATCGCGGATGACGAACTGCCCGGGCCGGACGAGATCGGGGTGGATCACGCCGACTGGCTCAACGGCCTCGGAGACACGGTGGGCGAGCTGCGCCGCCACGTGCTGGACCTCATCCGCCAGGACGAGGTTGACAGTGCGGAGAAGTATCTTCAGATGATGGACGAGATCCACCAGACGCTGATGAGTTTCGACTACCCTCAGGCGGTGACGAAGGGGCTGCGGACGCGCACCGACCAGGCCCGCGGCGCGGTCGAACGCACCCGCGGCGACCTCACCAACGCCCTTCGCCAGTCACGGCTGGAAAAGCGCATGCGCCGGCTGGAGGAGACCCTCGGTGCAGACGGCTGAGCCGCCCGCTGCAGATTCGTCAATGAGCGGGCTGATTCGCCTTGACGCGCATCGTCACATCAGATACAATACTTATCCGCAGTTGATGGCGCGGGCTTACCGTGCCGTCGACTGTTTGTTTTGGCCCCCCGCGGCCGAGCAGCAGGGCCGAGCAGCAGGATAGAGGAGCAGCGCTATGTACGCAATTGTTGAAGTTGGCGGCCGGCAACACATGATGCAGCCCGATCAGACCGTCAAGGTCGATCGCAGGCCGCAGGAAACCGGCGAACAGATTACGCTCGACAAAGTCCTCGCAATCAAGGGCGACGATGGCGAACTGCGCGTCGGGCGCCCCTACCTTGAGGACGCGACCGTCACCGCGCGCGTCGTTGAGCAGGGCCGAGAGCGCAAGATCACTGTCGTGAAGTTTAAGGCGAAGAAGCGGTACCGCCGCAAGGTCGGTCATCGCCAGCACTTCACCGCGCTGGAAGTTCTCTCGATCGATGCGGACTGGATCGAGGCCCGGCCCGAGCCTGAGGCTGAGGAGCAGGAGGTCGAGGCTGCCGACGAGGCGCCCGAGGCGGAAGCTCCGGAGGCCGAAGCGGTTGAGACGGACGAAGGGGCCGCTGAGGCCGAGGACACCGGGTCTGAGAGTGAAGATACCTCCTCCGAGACGGGAGATGACACAGATGGCTCATAAGAAGGGCATGGGCAGTACTCGAAACGGTCGAGACAGTCGATCCAAACGACTCGGAGCGAAGCGCTTCGAGGGCCAGCAGGTCAAGGCCGGCGGCATCATTGTGCGCCAGCGCGGGACGAAGTTCCGCCCGGGTCGCAATGTCGGCATCGGCAAGGATGACACGATCTTCGCGAAGGCCGACGGCTTCGTCGAGTTCGAGCAGAAGGGGCGCAACAAGCTCGTCCACGTCTGGCCCGAAGAGGCGCAGGTGGCGTCGTAACACGGCGCTTCCCGCCGCTCCCGATCATTCCCCCACTGCCGGCACCGCAGGTGCCGGCAGTTCGCGTACCGGCGCCCCAACAATGATCTTCGCCGGTGCCCGGCGAATACTCTCAACACGGGCGCGCAGTCAGGACCACCGATGTTTGTACTGACGAGAAGGAGACAGGATGAGCCCTTTCATCGACGAGGCGACAGTCACGGTCCGTGCCGGCGATGGCGGCGACGGCGTCGTGAGCTTCCGCCGGGCGGCCCTTGAGCCGAAGGGCGGCCCCAACGGCGGCGACGGCGGGGACGGCGGCGATGTGTACCTTGAGGTCAAGGATGACATGCGCACGCTGCTGGACTTTAAGTACCGCAACATCTTCAAAGCCGAACACGGCCGCGAGGGGACCTCGAAGAAGCACCGTGGTCGCAGCGGCCAGGACACGGTGATCCCGGTGCCGCCGGGCACAACCGTGTACGATCTTGACCTCAACGAGCAGATTGCCGACCTGATCTATCCGGGTCAGCGGATGCTCGTCGCGCATGGCGGCAACGGGGGCCGCGGGAATGCCGCGTTCGCCACGCCAAGCCGCCAGGCCCCCCGCTTCTGCCAGCTTGGTGCGCCGGGCGAGGAGCGGCATCTGCGCCTGGAGTTGAAGCTGCTGGCGGATATCGGCATCGTCGGCTACCCAAACGTCGGGAAGTCCAGCTTCATCTCGGTCGTCTCCGCGGCGAAACCCGAGGTTGCCGCGTACCCGTTCACCACGCTGCAACCGAATCTCGGCGTGGTCCAGTTCGAGGACTTCACCACGATGGTGATTGCGGACCTGCCGGGCCTGATCGTGGGCGCGCACGAGGGTGTCGGCCTCGGCGACCAGTTCCTCAAGCATGTCGAGCGGACGAAGCTGCTGCTGCACATGCTCGACGCCAGCGCCCTCGAGGGGCGCGAGCCGCTCGAGGATTTCCGGGAGATCAACCACGAGCTTGAGATGTATGACGAGACACTCGGCGAACTCGAGCAGGTCGTGGCACTCAACAAGATGGACCTGCCGGACGCACAGGAAAACGAGGCCGAGTTGCGGCGGACGCTGGAGAGCAAGGGCTACGAGGTCTTCTCCATCTCCGCGGCGACCGGTGAGGGAATTGAGCCGCTGCTCAATCATCTTCGCCAGCGCCTCTTCGCGCACGGTCACGAGGTGGAGCCGGAGAAGCCGGCTGAGGACGAGATGGCGCTTGAGATCCCGCCGCTGCCGTGGCGCGAGATGTCTGCGCGCCGCCTCGACGCCGCAACGATGGAGGTCACGGGCACCCGGATCGAGCGGCTGGCCGCGACGGTGGACATGGAGGCCGACGAGGCGGTCATGTGGTTCCAGGACCAGCTTGAGGAGCAGGGTGTGATGAAGGCTCTCAGAGACGCTGGCGTCGAAGAGGGCGACACGGTGATCATCGGCCCGGTGGAGTTCATCTACACCACGGAGGTGCAGCGGACGTAGGCGCGCGCGTTGCCTGCAGGCGGGGCCATCTGGTATGCTGAGAGTGTGGAATGCGATTGCGCAGAGGTGAGCGAGATGGTGAACTGGCGCGAGCACATCAGCATCGATCCCGAGGTCATGCTCGGAAAGCCCTGCATCAAAGGGACACGCGTACCCGTCGCGCGCATCCTCGAGAAGATAGCGGCGGATATTCCGATCGATGATATCCTCTACGATTACCCGCGGATTACTCGCGATGACGTGCTTGCGGCCGTGGCATACGCGACGGCGTCAGTGAATGCCGAGGAGATCATACTGACGGAGCAGACCGCGTGAAGTGGTACGCGGACGAGAGCGTCGAGAAGCGCATAGTGGACGCGCTCCGCGCCGCCGGCCACGACGTGGTTGCAGTGAGCGAGATAGCCCGAGCACCAGAGATGAGGACGTATTGCTCGACGCGACCGGACGCGGTCGTCTGCTACTGACGAACGACACGGACTTCGGCGGACCTGTCTTCGGGCGCGGATTCAAGGCTCGTGGTATCATGCTGTTGCGACTCAGCACGCCTGATTCGCGCAAGAAGGCGGATAGACTGATGCGCATCCTGCCGACTATCGAGGGCAGAGTTGCGGGACATTTCGTTGTGGTCGAGGATGCAGCCATCCGGATACGGCCACTCGGGGTGCTTGAGCGCTGACCCACATCGTACAGCAAGTCTCGGGAGGGACGAACAGGTGCCTGAGGTGAAGGAACACGAACTTGTGATCGTTGGCGGGGGAGCGGCCGGGCTCACGGCTGGAATCTACGCGATGCGCTACGGACTGGAACTTGTCATGCTGACCATCGGGGCGCCCGGCGGTCAGACGGCGACCGCGACGACGATCGAGAATTTCCCCGGCTTCCCTGACGGGATCACCGGCGCGGAACTCATCATGCGTCTGACCCAGCAGGCCGAAAGCTTCGGAGTAACATTTCAAAATGCCGAGGTGAAGGAGATCAAGCCGGAGGGCGACCGCTGGCGACTCGTCTGTGGCGATTGTGAGATGCTGACGGACTCGATCATCCTGGCGGTGGGAGCCAGTCCGCGGCGGCTGAAGATTCCCGGCGAACGCGATCTGTTCGGGCGCGGTGTGTCGTATTGCGCGACCTGCGACGGGTTCTTCTACAAGGGGAGGACAGTCGCCGTCATCGGCGGGGGCAACAGCGCGATCGAGGAGGCACTCTACCTCTCCGACATCGCGGAGAAGGTCTACGTGGTGCATCGGCGGGATGAGTTGCGGGCGGAGCAAATTCTCGCCGACCGGGCCTTCAAGGTGGACAATATTGAGTTCGTCTGGGACACGATCCCGACGGAGATCGTCGGTGACGACGACGGGGTGACGGGCGTCAGGCTGCACAACAAGAAGACCGAAGAGGACTCTGATCTTGAGATCGACGGGCTTTTCGTCGCGATCGGATACGTGCCCAACACCGATTTCCTCGGAGACCTGATCGAACTTGACCACGGCTTCATCGTCACAGACGGACGGATGCGCACTTCTCAGCCAGGCATCTTCGCCGCCGGAGATGTGCGCGACACACCGCTGCGTCAGGTGACAACCGCAGTGGGAGACGCCGCGATCGCCGCGGACAGTGCCTACCGCTACGTGTCCGCGCGACGCGCCTGAGGAGCCCGGAGCGCGCAGGCTGGCAGCAGCGGGCGTATATTGTCCCATGGACGGACGCTGGACGCTCGGAGGTGGGTCACGTGCTACGAATGCCGAGGACTGCCAACCTTCTGCTGATTGCGATCGCCCTTGCGGCCCTGCTCGTGATGGGTAGCGGCTGTGACGAGGGTGATGTCGAGGAGGTGCTCGGTGACGTCTCCGCGGCGTCCATCGAATCCGCCTACGCGGTGGACCGCGACCCCCTCATCAACGAGTGGCTCAGCAACCGGGGACACACGATCGTCAGTCACACACGGCGACAGAATATCCCTTACAACTTCAGCGTCATCGACACCGATCTTGTGAACGCATTCGCCGCGCCCTACGGTCACGTCTACGTGACCAGCGGCTTCCTCGACTTCACCGAGACCGAGGACGAGGTCGCGATGGTCCTGGCACACGAGGTCGGGCACATCGTCAACCGTGATTCGATCCATCAGTTCAAGAACAGCCTCATCTTCGGCGTCCTGGCGCAGATCATCAGCGGAGAATCCCGCACGGCCGGGGATGTCGTGGGCATCGGTCTTGGCCTGCTGTCGCTGCAGTACTCCCGGGATGCCGAGTACAAGGCTGATGATGCGGGGACGGAGTATTCCTACGCAGTCGGCTATGATCCGCACGATGGCCTCAACTTCTTCCACCGCCTGGCCACGGAGATAGAGAAACGGCGGCCGAGTCGGTGGGAAGTGTACTTCATGACGCATCCGCGCACTGAGGATCGGATCGAGCGGCAACTCAAGCGCGCCGAACTTGACGACGAGCGCCCCGAGTCCCTGCTGCGCATCGCGCGAGGGTATCTCCTGCGCGGCCAGCCGACGCGGGCGTCAAATCTGCTGGAGAAGAGTCTCGAGTTGACGCCCGACCTTGCCGCCGCCCACGCCCTGCTCGGCGACGCGCTGGCGATGCGCGGCCAGGTGATTGAGGCGCGCGACGCCTATCAGGCGGCGCTTGACCTCAACTCGAGCATCCGCTACGCAGGGACGCGCCTGGCGGCCCTGCCGGAGACGACGCCGACCTCCCCCGGGATCGATCACAACGGGCGACGCCAGGCTGAGACACTGCTCGCTGAGCTTGATAGCGTGCGCTCGTCGGCCGGCGAGACGCGCACACGCACACGAAGCTATCAGGCGCAGACTGCCTCACGTATCTCGCCGGTGGAGGACACGGTCCGCGGGATAAACCAGCGTCTGGTGAATCTCGCGGCCAGTGACACCCGCGTCGCCGATGAGACACAACAGGCGATCGTGCGTGGCAATGCGGCGGTCTCAAGCGCGGTGGAGTCGGTCTACGTGCTTGAGCGGGTGAGCGAGGACCTCGACCGGTCATCAGATAGCATCCAGACGCTCCTGGCCGAAGCGCAGTCGGCGCTGGAGAGGGCGGAGGCCGGTGAGGGTAATCCCGAGGATATTCCGGCGCTTCGTACCGCGATCCGCGAGATGAAGCGCACCGTCGAAACGATCGGTGTCGCGATGGCCGAGACGCCTGAGACCATCGATCGTGTTGCGGACGTTCAGTCCTCGGCCCGCGAAGTCACCTCGCTGATGGAGCTTGTTGCGCGCATCGACGACCCCAGCGATCCGGCGTCGCTGCAGCTCAACTCCGCTGCGGCGCGCACCCAGCGGGCGGCCTCAGAGGCGCTGAAGGCCGTCAACCGCGCCAAGCGGCAGAGCGTGAAGGCGGGCGGGCACGCGCTGGTGGCGCGGCTGAACCTGCTCGCCGCGGGCGCAACGCCGGCGCAGCAGGAGGTCTTCGACGCCCAGGTCGCACACTTCATGCTGGTGCCGGAGGCGCAGGTGCGGGCGCTGCGGAGCACCGGCGCGGGCTTAGGCGAGACGGCGCTGGCGCTTGCCGCGGCAAAGAGCGTTTCCACCGATCCGGAGCACTTCATGCCGTCGGTCTCTGCCGGCATCAGCCCCGTGGGCGCGGCAATGGAGCAGGGCGTGGCGGTGGGGAATGCCAACGTGCTGCTCAAGTTCCTCGCGGCGGCGATGCAGGCCGAGCGCGACGCGCAGGCGGCCATGTGACCGAAGCGCATTGAGCGATCCGGGCCCGCGGCATTGCGCCGCGGGCCTTCGCATGTACATCGGCCGGACAGGAATCTCGCGGGGTCACGGGGAATGGAGCAGCGTGAAGAGACGTGCGAGTCGCATGAGAGGATGACCGGCATGCCCGACATGACCGGACTTGAGCGATGCATGACCGCCCTCCGCCTCGAAGAGCCCGACCGGGTGCCGGTCTGGGAGTTGATCGTCAATGAGCCGGTGGTTCACGCCCTGATGGGCCCCGATGCAACCTACGATGACCTCGTCGATGAGGAGCTTGACGCCATCACCGTCGGGGAGAACCAGGTGATGGAGGAGATCGATGACACGCACAAGCGCGACGAGTGGGGAATCGTCTGGGGCTACGGCGACGATGGCATCCCCTACCCCGCCGGGCACCCGCTCGGGAGCTGGGACGACATGGCCGACTGGAGCCCGCCCGATCCGGAGGCCGACTACCGCCTGGAGCGCCTCGCGGAGGTCATCGAGCGCTTCAAAGGCCGCAAGGCGATCGTCTTCCTCGGCCACGACAGCTTCGAGTTCACACACTACCTGCGGGGGATGGACCGGCTCTTCATGGACTACGTGATGGAGCCGGAGAGGGTCCACAAACTCTCGCGGATCGTGGTTGATTACAAAAAACGCGTGATGGAGCGAGCGCTGGAGATGGGCGCGGACATCGGCCTGACTGGCGACGACTACTGCCACCGGCAGGCGCCGATGATGTCGCCCGCGCACTTTGATGAGTTCATCCGGCCCTATCTCGCGGAGATCGTCGAGGTCACGCATGTCGCCGGCGCCCCCTTCGTGAAGCACACCGATGGCAATGTCTGGCCGATCCTCGACTCGATGGTGGACGCGGGCATCGACGCGATCGACCCGCTCGAGCCGATCGCGCACATGGACATCGGCGAGGTGAAGGAAGCATACGGCGATCGCATCGCGCTGTGCGGCAACGTAGACTGTGGCGAGCTTCTGTCGCGGGGAACGCCCGGGCAGGTGGTCGAGGCGGTTAAGGAGACGATCGCGAAGGCTTCGCCAGGCGGCGGGCACATCCTCGCGTCGAGCAACTCCATTCACCCGGCGGTCAAGCCCGAGAACTACCGCGCGATGATTGACACGGCGAAGGAGTTCGGGCAGTACCCGCTGGACGAAGAGATGGTCGCGGAGTATCGCGAGAAGAACTACATCGAGCGCATCAGCGGGGACGAGTACGACCACTACAGC
Organism: Armatimonadota bacterium; assembly: GCA_051745855.1. Classification (GTDB taxonomy): domain Bacteria; phylum Armatimonadota; class Zipacnadia; order Zipacnadales; family UBA5352; genus UBA5352. Next base: position 1,413 of record JBNJEK010000021.1, on the reverse strand, counting down.
CGGGTCTGACGGAGGGGCAGCCATGGCCACAGCGTTGGAGGCACAGCAGGATCGCGCGGTTCGGTTCCAGCACATGCTCCGCAAACTCGGTGATCGTTTCTATCACCCTCCGGAGGCGCTGCTTCGGCAGTGGAACGAGTTCTTCCTCCGCTTCAACGGATATACCGTCGCGCAGAACTCGCTGGAGTACGCGCTGCTGCTGCTCTACGGAGACGACCGCGTCTACGGCATAGATGACACGCTCGAGGCGAACCGGATCATCCGCCGGATCCTCGAACACCAGGTGCTGGACACGAGCGACCAGTACTTCGGCAACTTCCTGTGGATGACGCACTGGGATCGGGTGAAGGACCGCAACGCGGTATCATTCCTCGCCCCCGGCCTCTGCCACGCGTATATGAAGTTCGGCGAAAAGCTCGAGGCCGAGACGAAGGCCGCGTTGGAGCTTGCCTTCGAGCCGATGCTGGCGGGCGTGTTCGGCCATGGCGCCACGTGGAGCTACTCGAACATCTGGGCGCTGAACCTCGGCGCGACCGTGGCGCTCGCGCGGATCATCGGCGAGGAGGATCCGCACGACCGCGCGGTCGCGAGCTTCGACGAGTGGGTCGAGCACACCAGCGAGGGCGGGATGCATGAGTTCAACAGTCCCACCTACAGTCCGGTCACGATGAGCGGGCTTGAGTTCGCGTGGGCGTATACACCCGACGAGGACTTCCGCGCAAGGCTGGGGCGAGCGCTCGACTACCTGAACTACCAGTTGGCGGTCAACCTCTTCCCCACCGGCTTCCCGGCAGGCGCCGCGTCGCGGGCCTACCTGCGCGACCTGATCCGCGGCAACACGAACGGGATGTACTGGGCGCACGTGAAGTTCGGCACACCGCTGCGAGACTTCCCCGTGGCCGAACAGAACCAGGCGCGATTGGTCTGCGCCAACTACAGCCTCCACGACTACGTCCCGCCCGCGATCGCGCGCGAAGTGGCGACCAGCCATCGCGAGGACACGATCCTCGACCGGACGATCCCGCTCAACTCGCGGCGCACGCACGTGATGCGCCAGCACTGGAGCCTCGCCTCGCAGACGGTCCCACGCGTGCGCGGACACTCCCCGTCGCCCTTCCTGCTCCTGGTGCGCGACACCGATGCTGAGCGGGCAAGCGTGGTCATCGCGCCCGACGAAACCTTCACACACCGCCCGTGCGCGGGCTTCGACGCGGTGCAGGAGGGCGGCGTGGTCGTCGGTCGGCTGCACTGCGAGCCAACCGACGAGGAGCGCGAGAAGGCCGCGGCCGATCCGGAGTACATCTGCGAGCCACGCGTGCTCTTCGGGCGTCGCGACGCGATCACGCAGGTGCGCGTCAGCAACGTGGACTGGGGCGGCGCTCCGGTCGCGCTGGAGCCGGGACAGGCCGTCGC
>JBNJEK010000020.1:0-28835 GCA_051745855.1 Armatimonadota bacterium | reverse complement strand
CATCAGACGATGGCGTCGCTGAGGGTGATGGGCCCGGCGATGGCGACCGGGCAGGCGGCGGGCGAGGGGGCGGCGATGGCCGCCGCGTCGGGAGATGCGCGGAGCATCGATGTGAGCGAACTGCAGCGCCGCCTGCGCGATGCGGGCGCGGCAGTCTGAGATGTCGTTGCTGCAGGGCGGGGACCTGTGCCCCGCCACATCGTTTGACCAAGGACAACAACGGCAGGCAGCGCACGGTGCTGCAGCCGTCCCTGACATATTCCCTGAGGAGGAAATGCAAGCATGCCCACCATCACAGTGCCTGAACGCGAAATTCCAGTCATCGGAGACTACGACGTCATCGTGGCAGGAGGGGGACCGGGAGGGATCCCGGCGGCCGTGGCGGCCGCGAGAGCGGGCGCGAAGACACTTTTGATCGAGCGCTACGGATACCTCGGCGGGATGGCGACCGCGGGTCTGATCAGCGTGATCCTCGGCACCCACGCCTCGGGCACCGATGAGCCGATGATCGGCGGGATAGCCGAGGAGCTTTGCCGGGAGATGAACTCACTGGGCGGGGCGCCGGATTACGACGAGGCCATCAAGCGCGGTGGGATCGCCTTTGACCCCGAGAGCTTCAAGCTGGTCAGCGACGCCCTTGTCCTGGGCAGCGGCGTCGACCTTCGCCTGCACTCGTGGGTGGTGGACACGATCGTCGAGGACGGGCGGGTCAGTGCGCTGGTACTGGAGAGCAAATCCGGGCGGCAGGCGGTCACGGGCCGCGTGTTCGTCGACGCGACCGGCGACGGCGATCTCGTCTGGCAGGCCGGGGCGGACTTCACGCAGGGCCGCGAGTTCGACGGCGCGATGATGGCGATGGGCAGCATGTTCGTCTTCAGCGGTGTGGACCAGGAGCGCCTGCCTGAGGGCGAGGAACATGAAGCGCTCCTCGAGCGCGCGCAGGAGGCCGTGACCGCTGGTGAGATCAACGCGTATAACCCGCGGTGGGGCCGCAATCCGCTGAACCCCGGATGGGACAGGTCAGTGCCCGGGCGGCGGGCGAACGAATACGTTGCGAACGCCACACGCTTCGCCGGCGACGCCACCAGCGCTGAGGATCTGACGCGGGGCGAGGTGCAGGTCCGCCGGGACACCTGGGAGTTGATCGACTGGTGGCGGGAGAATGTGCCGGGGCTGGAGAACGCGTACCTGGTGCAGTCGCCACCACACATCGGCCTGCGCGAGAGCCGGCAGATGGTCGGGCACGAGATCGTCACCGGCGATGATGTCGTCGAAGCGCGGAGGCGTGAGACGGCCGTCGCGCGCTGCCCCTACTGGATCGACATCCACTGCCCGCTGGGTCGGACGAAGAACTCGACGCATCTGTGTTACAAGAACTGCCCGAACGACCCGCCCTGCGCGATGTACGAGGAGCACTACGACGATCTGCCGGGCAATGCCGACGACGAGCATCGCGAGGGCCTCTACCCGAAGGATCACCTGTGGTTTGACATCCCGTGGGGCAGCCTCGTCTCCTCGGAGATCCCGAACCTGATCGCCGCGGGGCGCAACATCTCCGCCGACCACCACGCAATGGCGGCGCTGCGCGTGATGGGCACCTGCATGGCGATCGGTCAGGCGGCGGGCGAGGGCGCGGCGATGGCCGCGGACGCCGATGGTGATGCCGGCGCGGTGGACGTTCCGACGCTGCAGGAGCGGCTGCGAGCGGACGGGGCGGCGGTCTGACGGACGGCGACGAACGGCACAGGCGGGAGCGGGGTCCCGCCTCTCCGGACGACAACGGCGATAGGCGCCGACACGCGCGGGAACATCTGCCTCGCGGACGGCGCGCTGCTGTCGAGACGGTGGGGCAGCATTCTTTGAGGAGGAAGCGAACATGAGAAGTATCACGCTGCCGGAGCGTGATATCCCGGTCATCGGCGACTACGACGTGGTCGTCGCCGGGGGCGGACCGGGAGGGATCCCGGCAGCCGTCGCGGCGGCGCGCTCCGGCGCGAAGACGCTGCTGATCGAGCGCTACGGCTACCTCGGCGGGATGGCCACCGCCGGGCTGATCAACGTCATGCTGGGAGTCCGCGCATCAGGCACCGACGAGCCGATGATCGGCGGGATCGCCGAAGAGCTGTGCCGCGAGATGGCCGCGCTGGGGGCCGCGTCCGACTTTGATGAAGGCGTCCGCAGCGGAGGGATATACTTCGCCCCCGAGGCATTCAAGCTGGTGGCCGACGTGCTCGTTGAGGGCGCAAGCGTGGACCTGCGGCTTCACTCATGGGTGTCCGACACCACCGTTGAGGACGGCCGGGTCAGCACGCTGATGGTAGAGAGTAAGTCCGGCCGCGAGGCGGTCACCGGACGGGTCTTCGTGGACGCCACCGGTGACGCGGATGTCGTCGAGCAGTCGGGGGCGAGGTTCACCCATGGGCGCGAATTCGACGGCGCGGTGCAGGCGATGGGCAGCATGTTCCGCCTCGGCGGCGTTGATGAGGAGCGTTTGCCGGCCGACGAAGAGCGCGCCGCGATCATGCAGCGGGCGTGGGAAGCGATCGACGCCGGTGAGATCAGCGCATTCAACCCAAGCTGGGGATGGCGGGTCGTGGAGAACATCCCCGGCGAGCGGATGGTCAACGCCATGCGCTTTGCGGGCGATCCCTGCACGGTGGAGGACCTGACGGCCGCCGAGGTGCAGGTGCGGCGGGACACGTGGGCGCTGGTTGAGTGGTGGCGGGAGAACGTGCCCGGGCTTGAAAACGCGTATCTCGTTCAAACGCCGCCGCATGTCGGGATCCGCGAGAGCCGGCAGGTGGTCGGGCATGAGCGGATCACCGGCGACGACGTGCTCGCCGCGCGCAGGCACGAGGACGCGGTGGCTCGCGGATCGTATTACATCGACATCCACTGCCCGCTGGGACGAGTGAGAAACTCCACCCACCTGTGTTACAAGAACTGCCCGAATGATCCGCCGTGCGCGATGTATGAGGAGCGCTACGAGGAGCTTCCGGGACGCGATGAGGACGCGCACAAGCCGATGCGCCCCCGCGACGGCCTCTCCTCGAAGGAGTGGGATCGGCCCCGAGCGCACCCACGCGACGGGCTGTGGTTTGACATCCCGTGGGGCTGCCTCGTCTCGGCGGACATCCCCAACCTTCTCTGCGCCGGCCGCAACATCTCCTGCGATCACAAGGGGATGGCGGCGATGCGCGTGATGGGAAGCTGCATGGCGATCGGCCAGGCGGCGGGCGAGGGCGCGGCGATGGCCGCGGACGCGGACTGCGATGGAGCAGCGGTGGACGTGCACGTACTTCAGGAACGTCTGCGCGCGAACGGGGCGGCCTGCTGACCGAATCGCAGCAACCATCTGAGTCCGGAGAGACCACCGCGCCTCTCGCAATTGTCGACGCGCTACGCCGTCATCCGGGGAATCGTGATGGCGAATCTCAGTGATTGTCGCAAGCCGGGAACTTTGTTATACTCGCATGCGTTCAGAGAATGTGATGGGCAGGCCGATGCCCGCCCCGACAAAAGTGCATCACGGCTCAACCCTCCACGGGGGGCGTGGCAGGGCTGAGCCGTCGTCGTCACCGACCTGATGCGTATCTGACCCGACCGACCACTCCCCGGGAGGATTGTCGCATGATACGCTGCGAGGGACTGACCAAGTACTACGGCAATCATCGCGCCATCGCGGACGTGGACTTGTCCGTCGGCGAAGGCGAGATCGTGGGCTTCCTCGGCCCCAACGCCGCCGGCAAGACAACCACCATGCGTATTCTCACCTCGTTCATCCCGCCAAGTGGCGGCACGGCGACGGTCGCGGGACATGACGTGGTGACCGACTCAATCGAATCGCGCCGGTCGATCGGCTATCTGCCGGAGACCTCGTCGCTTTACAAAGACATGCGGGTGCGGCAGTTCCTCCGATTCTGCGCGGGCCTCCGCGGGATGGGTCGGGCGGAGACGAAGGAGCGCATGGGGTACGTGCTCGACACGTGCGGGCTTGAGGAGCGGGCCGAGAGCATTATCGGAACGCTCTCGCTGGGCTACCGCCAGCGAGTCGGCCTCGCGCAGGCGCTGCTGCACGATCCGCCGGTGCTGATCCTCGATGAGCCTACGGTTGGCCTCGACCCCAATCAGATCATCGAGGTCCGCAATCTCATCAAGGGTCTGGCCGGTGATTACACCGTGATGCTCTCCACGCACATCCTCCCTGAGGCGCAGATGACCTGCGAGCGCGTGATCATCATCAACCACGGCCGCATCATCGCCGAGGACACTCCGGAGGCCCTGACAGCGCAGATCCGGGAGGCCGAAACGATCTCGATCACACTCGCCGCCCCCGGCGAGAGGGTCGAACGCCGCCTCACCGACATGCCCGAGGTCGCCGCGGTCCGCAACCAGGGCAACGGGGTCTACCACGTGGATACCTCGATCGGCTCCGAGGTGCGCGCGGAGATTGCGGAGATGATCGTCCGCGAGGGCTGGGGCCTGCTGGAATTGCGGCCGGTCGAGATGACACTTGAAGACGTCTTCACCCAGCTTACCACCAGGGAAGAGGGTGTTGAGTAACCGATGCGCAAAGTACTGGCGATCGCCGGCAGAGAGCTTCGATCCTACTTCGTCTCCCCCATGGCCTACGTGGTGCTGGCGTTTTTCCTGGGCATATGCGGCCTCATCTTCGCCCTGACAGTCACCAGCCCGCAGGCCCAGGCGGATATGACCGGGATGTTTCACACCATGGTCTTTGTCGCACTGATGATGACCCCCGTGATCACGATGGGGCTCCTCTCCCAGGAGCAGGCGACAGGCAGCATCGAGTTGCTGATGACAAATCCGGTGCGTGACGTCGAGGTTGTGCTTGGCAAGTACCTCGGCGCCGTCGCGCTTTTCGTGCTCGTTTTGATCGGCTCGCTGGAGTTCCCGCTGACAATGAGCGCATTCGGCGATCCCGACTGGATGGCGATCCTCGCGGGCTATCTCGGCGTGCTCCTCGTGGGCCTTGCGTTCATCGCCATCGGACTCTTCGCCAGCTCAATCGTCGCAAATCAGATCGCGGCGGCGGTCCTCGGCTACGTTATCCTGCTGTTCTTCTGGCTGATCGGATGGCTGGACATGGCGTCCGAGGGCGTGGTCGGCGACATTGCGAAGAACATCAGCATCCTGGAGAACTTCCAGGACTTCGGCAAGGGCATCATCGACAGCAGGCCGATCATCTTCTTCATATCGCTGACAGTGTTCGCGCTTTTCCTGTCGGTCCGCTCGCTTGAGAACAAGCGCACCATCTGAGCGGCCGGTGGGACGTCTGGCGCAGTCGTAGCCCGGACGATTCGACGAGAGATTTCAGGCAGGTGACACGGATGGCCGACGAGACCGGACAGAAAGACACCGCCGGAGGCCGCAAGCCGATGGAGGACCCGCGCCTGCAGGCGGCGGGCGGAGAGCTTTCGGCCCTGCAGATTGCCGCGCTGTGGGCGGGATACGCGGCGGCGGCCCTTCTGCTGGTGTTCATCTTCTGGATGGCTGTCGACTCGAGCTTCACTCTCTGGCAGAAGGTCCTGCTTGCCGTGACGGTGGCCCTCGGCGTCTTCTGGGGTGTCGTGCATCATCGCACGATCACCGGCGCGGCGCGCGCGCGGGGCGTTCGAATCGGCGCCAACAGCGTCATCTTCATCTTCTTTGTGCTTGGCATCATCGTGCTGGTCAACATCTTCGCGGCACGTCACCACTTGCGCAAGGACATCACGGAAGAGCAGGTTTACTCGCTCTCTGAGCAGAGCCGGGCCATCCTGGCAGACCTCGACCGGGAGTTGGAGATCGTCGCGTTCCTGAGCGACCGCGATCCGCTCACGGGGCAGCCGAACCCGGCCACCACCGAACTCCGCGACCGCCTTCGCGAGTACGAGATGGTCAGCCCGCTCATATCCGTGAACACTTACGACCCTGTCCTCGATGCCGAGGAGGCGTCAGAGTACAACGTCACGTCCACGACCGGAAACGTGGTCATCATCGAGGCGGGCGACCAGCAGGAGAGAGTCTACGGCGGCAGTGAGGAGCGGCTTACCAGCGCGATCCTCGCGCTGACAACAGGAGAGCAGCCGCGCGTGTATTTCCTCACCGGCCACGGAGAGTACAGCATTGAGGACGCGTCAGGCACCGGTCTCGCTGTCATGAAGTCGATCCTCGAGGAGCAGCAGTACCGGGTTGACGAACTCAATCTGGCGACCCAGGAGACGCCGGTGGTCCCCGGCGACTGTGCGGCGCTGGTCATCGCCGGCCCGAGCGCCGATTTCCGCGAGCAGGAGATTGACGCGATCGGCACCTATCTCGCGCAGGGCGGGAACCTGCTGGTGGCACTGGCGGCGGACGGGCCGACGCTCTCTGAATTCCTGACGGACTACAGCGTGGATGTTCGGGATGGTAGTGTGCGCGACCAGAACGCGGGATACGAAGGAGCCGCCGAGATTCCGATGGCGCGAGTGGCCGGTCAGCACCGAATCGTGCAGAACCTGCAGGGCTTCCCGATCGCGCTGGCGCGGCCGCGGGCGCTCGAGATCATCGACCCCGAGATGGACGACCCGATGGCGCCGGGGATGTCACCACCTGCGCAGCAAGCGCAGCCGCTGATTGAGAGCTATCCCAGCGCGCGCCTGCAACTGCCCGAGGGCGAGACGGCGAGCGCCGCCAGCGGCCCATTCACCCTCGCGGCAGTGGTCGATCCCGGCTCGGCACAGCAGAATCCGATGATGCCCGAGCAGGATGAGAGCGGGCCGAGGATCGTCATCGTCGCCGACGCACAAATGATGACCGATCAGTTCATCAACCAGTGGCCTCAGGGTCTGGGCATCGTCGGCAACGCGTACCTCGCGCTGAACTCCATCAACTGGTTGATGGAGAATGAAAAGCTCATCACAATTCCGCCCCGCGAGGATGTGCCTCGCACGCTCAGCCTCACCGGAGGGCAGAAGCGGCTGGTCTGGGCGATCGTCGTCGGCGTGATCCCGCTACTCATCGTCATCGCCGGGTTCTTCGTCTGGTGGCGCCGCCGCTGACTGACTGCGGGCGTCGGTGCATAGGTCTGTCGTCATCCATGCTTTGCTATGTCCCAAGGAGTGTAGGCTCGCAATGAACTGGAGGGCAACCGTCGCTGCCGGGCTCATCTTCGTCGCGCTGCTTGCCTTCGTGTGGGTGGAAAGTCGCCACCGCGTGGCCGAGGAGGGTGAAGTCTTTCGCCAGTCCTTCATGGGCCTCGACCTCTACGGCATCGATGCGGAGAAGGTCACTGGTCTCAAGGTCGAACGCGGCGAGGAACCCGACCTGCTGATGGAGAGGCGAGATGGCAGGTGGCACCTCGCGGAGCCGGTCACCGGACTGGCGGATGACGAGGAAGTTATGCGCATGGTGCGAGCCGTCGCCGAACTGAGGCCGCGCGCCTCACGTGAGGGCGTCGACCTGAGCGAGGAGCAGTTCGGCCTCGCCGACGCGGATCTCGTGGCGACGATCACGTACAACGGTGACCGGACCGCCCAGCTTAAGGTCGGAGGTGAGACGCCGAGCGGGACCGAGCGCTATGCGAGCGTGTCCGGCAGCGACAAGCTCTACGTGGTGAGCGCGACCACCCGCACCTCACTGTGGAAGGATCCGGAGGAACTGCGTGAAAAGGACCTCGCGGAGATCGAAACTGAGGACGTTCGTAAGCTCACCCTCGATCACGGCGACGAGCACATCGTGGCGGTGCGAACCGCCGATGATGATGAGACGAAGTGGCTGCTCACCGCGCCACTCGACACCTGGGCCGATGAGTGGAATATCAAGCAGGTGATCAACAGGATCCGCGACTTCCGCGCGGAGGGCTTCCTGTCACCTGAGGAGGCCGCCGAGGCAGACACGGGCTTCGATGACCCGCAGGCGCGAGTCACCCTTGAGTTCGCCGAGGGCGAGCCTCTGACGGTCACTTTCGGCCGGTCTGACACCGTTGAGGTCGGCAGACCGCCGGTGGAGACTGAGATCGTGTATGTCCGCGCGTCGCATCGCGACGAGGTCCTGCTGCTTTCGCCGGACGCGCCCGAGGCCGTGCAGAAGACGGCGTTTGATCTGCGCGACAGGAGCATTCTCAGCTTCAAGCGCGACGAGGTGACCCGCGTGCGGGTCGAGCGCACAGAGGGGCTGAGCTTCACGATCGCGCGGCGGCCCGACGGATGGTTCGTGGAGAGGCCGGAGAGCGCCCCGGCGCGCCAGGGCGCGGTCGATGACGTGCTGTGGAATCTCGAGGACGTCAGCGCCGTGGAGTTCGTGGTCGAGGACGCCGGTGAGAGGGAGCTTCGCGAGTTCGGCCTTGCGGCGCCGCAGGCGACCATCACCATCGAACTGCGCCGGCGTGACGAGCCGCTAACACTCCTCGTCGGCTCTGAGGACGAGGACGGCTCATTCTATGCAAAGGCCGGTGACAGCAACCAGGTGGTGAAGATCTCCGAGTTCCTCATGGGCGATCTTCCTGAGGACATGGCGGATCTTGAGGACGCCCCGGCAGAGGCGACCGAACCGGCGGCCGACACAGACGACGCCGGCGCACCCGACGCCGAACCGGACGCGTGAGACGCCGTCACCGACACGGTTGAATCAAAGAGCGGCCGGGCCTGTGAGAGGCCCGGCCGCTGCGTGTACTGACGTGATTTCGCGCCATTCAGTGCGTCGTCCGCCCCCAGGTTTCAGGCGTGACAGGCCCCGCCTCCACGTTTCTTGAGGTACTCCTGGTGGTAGTCCTCTGCAGGCCAGAACGTCGGCGCGGGCTCGATCTGCGTGGCGATCGGACGTGCGCACTGACCGCTGGCATCAAGCTCGGACTTCATCTCCTCCGCAGCCTGCTTCTGCTCGTCGGTGTGGTAGAAGATCACCGAGCGGTACTGATCGCCCACGTCGGGTCCCTGCCGGTTGACCTGCGTCGGGTCGTGCATCTCGAAGAAGATCGCGAGAAGCTCCTCGTAGCTGATCTGCTCCGGATCGTACTGAAGCTGCACGACCTCTGCGTGGCCGGTCCCGTGTGAACACACTTCCTTGTAGGTCGGATTCTCAGTCTGCCCGCCGGCGTATCCGACCTCAGTGTCCGTCACGCCTGGCGTTGTGCGGAACGTCTCCTCGACTCCCCAGAAGCACCCGGCGCCGAATGTCGCGGTCTCAGTCGCCATCTCCCTCTCACCCTGCCCCTCGTCGTTTGTTTGCGTTGTCCGGGACTGCTGCGCGTCCGTCTGAATGGTGCATCCTGCAAGCGCCCCGGAGATCGCCAGCGCGAGGCCGGCGAGTACCCCGAGGCTGATGTACGCTTTCATTCGCATCGCGCCACCTCTCAATAACCGTCAGGCGAGCGGTCCGCTGCCCGCATCCAGTCCTCTGACGACCGCGAGGTGTCCGGCGTTCGCGAAAAAGCCGCGGCCGCCCGGTGGCGTCTCGCGGGCGGCCGCAGGTCACCTCGGCGGAATGAGCGTCTCTCAGCCGATCACGACGGCCTCGTGTGTCCTGATCGAGTCAGCCTCGGCCATCACAACGCGCACCGATTCGCGCGCCGACTTCGGCGTCACGCGCTCGGGGGCCGTACCGCTATCCACGCACTCCACGAAGTACGCAAGCTCATTCTCGTAGCCGGTCCCGGCCTCGTACGCGGGTGTCTCCGGCTCTCCGTCGAAGGGATACCACTGCAGCATCGGATCGTTGTTGACCGAGAACGCCAGCATCCCGTGCGTGCCGAGCACCTCGAAGCCCATGTCGAAGGGGAATGTGTCGGGCATCACCCAGCCGCCCTGCGCGGTGCAGACGAAGTCGTCGTAGAGATACTGTGTGTCCACGTGGTCCACCGGCGCGCCCTCGCTGACAACATTGCTGCCACGCGCGAGGACCGCATTCGGCTTGCCGAAGATCGACAGGATGAAGTCCACGTCGTGGATGTGCAGGTCAAGCAGCGCGCCGCCGGAAAGCTCGGTGTCCATCAGCCAGCCCTCGGAGGCCCACCCGGGAGTCGGCGACTTGCGCGCGAAGCGCGCGGCCTTGATCTCGCCGAGTTCGCCGCTCTCAACCATCCGCGCGAGCACCTCGTACTCCGGCCAGAAGCGAATGCACTGCGCGATGAAGAGCATATTGCCGGTCTTCTCCGCGGCCGCAATCATCTCGTCACACTGCGCGACCGTGCGCGCCATCGGCTTCTCGCAGACCACGTGATTGCCCGCCTCCAGCGCCTGCACGGTCATCTCAGCGTGCAGATGCGTCGGCGTACAGATGTCCACGAGGTCAAGCTCCTCGCTCTCGAGCATCTCGCTGAAGCAGACGTAGCGGGCCTGGTCGCTGAGGTCGATCTCCTCGGCCTCGCCGATATTGCCGCCTACGCTCGGTGCGGTCTCCCCCACTCGTTCGGGGATCACGTCACAGACCGCGACAAGCTCCGCGCCCTCCATCTTGCGGTAGATCTGAAAGTGCTGCTGCCCCATGAAACCCAATCCAACCAATCCGACTCGAACCATCGTCGGTCGCTCCTTTCAATCACTCATCCCCGCCAGTTACTGCTGGCGTCTGGTCAGGTGAATCTTCCGCACAAGCCGCGCGGGACCTGCCTCGCAGCCGCTGGCCGCGCGCCGTTCGGAGAGGCCGGACCCCGGAAGATACACGACATCTGACGGCCTGTGCCTTTTGCCGTCACCCCTGCGGGAAGATCGGCGCCACGCCCTCGATCCGCTGCATCAGGTCGGCGCGCTGGTCGTCGGTGAGTGGATGATGCCGCAGCCCGACCTCCGTCGCGAGCATCAGAAGCTCCGCCGACGCGGGCGAGACAGCGGACACCACCGGTTTGTCCAGCGTATACCCGAGGCCAAGCCGCGCGAGGTCCGGTTCCTCGATCGGCTGATACCAACAGTTCGGGTAGGGGCGCTCGTCGCGATTTTGCACGCGGGTCCATGCGAGGCCCTTGATCGCAAGGATCGCGACGTCCTTCTCCTCCGCTTTCTGAATGACCGCCGGGCCGAAGTCGCCGTTCTCGATGCAGACGCAGTTGATCGGGAAGAGCGTGGTGTCGAAGTCGAAGCGGTCCATCGCCTCGATGGCGGCCTCCTCGGAGTGTGCGGAGAAGCCGATGTTGCGGATGAGGCCCTCATCGCGGGCCGCGAGGAAGGTCTCCATCGCGCCGCCCTCACCGAAGACGGTGTCCACGTCCTCCATCGTGGTGAGCGCGTGAAGCTGGTAAAGGTCGAAGTAGTCGGTTCTGAGGGCTTCCAGCGACCCCTCAAGCTCCTCGCGAGCCTCCTCCGCTTTCCGCTGCGTGGTCTTGCACGCGAGGAAGCAGTCGTCACGGTAGGGCTCGAGCGCCGGCCCCAGCAGGTCCTGCGAGTCGCCGTAGGTCGGCGCGACGTCGAAGTAATTGACACCGCGGTCGACCGCCCACGCGACGATGTCATCGGCGTTCTGCTGCTCCATCCCGCGCAGCAGCAGGCCGCCGAAGCCGATGATCGACAGCTCCGGACCACCCGGCTTGAGCGGACGGCGCGGGAGCTTTTGTGCGGGTTCGGGCGCGTCCTGCGCGAACGTGATCCCAGCCGCGGCGGTCAGTCCCATCGCGGCGAGACCGGTGATGAAGTCTCTGCGTTGCATGGTCTCATCCCCTATCTATGCCAGTGCGTCCGCGAAGTGCGAACGGCGCACGGGCGAGACGCCCGTGCCACGTGACAGCAACGACACTACATCGGCAGCAGCCACGGTGCGTAGTTCCACGTGTGCAAGAGATTCATCGCCGCGCGGTCCACTTCCTGCGTCTGTGGCAGGACCGTGAGCGCATCGTAGCTTTGCCCCGCTCCGGCGTCGATCTCGATCAGATGCTCTTTTGCGCTCAGTTCGATCTCCGGAATCCGCCACCACGTCCAGTGCTCGCTCTGCTCGCCGTAGTGCGCGAAGATCTTCGTTGATGCGCCCGTCTCCGAATCCCAGTCTGTGAAGCCGATCATCGGCCGCGCGCGCACCTCGCGCTCCTCGTCATCGATCCTCAGCACCAGGCGCGTGCTCCCACCCTCGGACAGCTTCATCCGCATCCACAGCGCGTGGGTGCCGGCTTCGCGAGCAGTCGCGGTGAATACGAGCGAGCCGCTCTCATCCACCTCTACCTGTCCGCGGCCGCTCTGCGCCGGATCGTCGACAGTCTGTGCGTCACCTGAAAGCTCCCCACCCTCCGCCTCGGCGACGAGCGCGGCGTCGGTGAGCAGAACCTGCGCCTGCACGCGTCGCTCGGCGTCGCCCTCGCGCAGCACCACCTCGAAGGGCACGATGGCGCCCGAGGCGCCTTCAGGCTGCAGCGTGAAGCTGACGGTCTCCGCTACGCCATCAGTTGACACGAGGGAGGACGAATCGCCGGTCACCCAGTCCCCGGGCAGGCCCGCCAGCGCGACGGTCCCGTCGAAGGCGCGGCCCTCGACAGTCACCTCGACCGGCAGTTCCTCACCCGGTCGGGCGATGTAAAGGTCCCGGTGGTTCTCATCGTCCATCAGGTAGAAGCTCAGCGAGTTGAGCGAGACGCCGAGCTCGCTGCGGTAGCGTTCGACCCACGCAAGCTCAGCCTCCACCGGCTCAGTGACCGGGCCCGCCACGAAGGTCATGTGGTTGTCCCCGCGTTCAAGCTCGGCCGGCAGCGACAGTGGCGAGACGATCAGCACGCTGCGCACCTGGAGGTCTGCGACCTCCGCCTCCGAACCGGCAGGGATCGTCAGCCGCAGCGCGTAGTCGTAGCGGCTCATCACGTGTTCGCGGAGGGCGAGGTCGATCGGCCCGGCGCCGCGTGACAACTCCTGCCAGCTCTCCTCCGCGTCCGTGGAGATCGCGACTGCCACCTCACCGGAGGCCGCGGCGGCGACCCGCGCATCCGCCAGCACGTAGGGCAGGCGCACGCGGTAGGTCAGTGAGGCCTCCTGCGCAGGATCAATCGGCGAGAGCGTGCCGTCCACGATCGCTGCGTTCGTAAGCTCGGCTGCCTCGCCATCCGCCGTGGCCTCCCAGACCAGCGCGCCGTTGCCGAAGCTCGGGGGAACCCTGGCGGGCGAAACCGGCTCCCGCTCTCCGGTCAGTTCCATCCAGCGCCCCTCATTGTGCCAGCCGAAGCTGATGCTCTCACCGGGCCGGAGCGGGACGTTGATCTCGTGGGACTTGCGCACGCTGCCGAAGCTTGCGGAACTGGGGCGGCCTGGCAGCCAGGCGTTCGGATCGCCCTCAAGGCGCATCTTGAGCCACGGATCGTTGGTGACCTCGCGATGGCTGCCGATCGTCTCGTTGTCGCGCCCCAGCCAGTACTGCCGCGGGGAGAGGTCGAAGAGGCGTTGCGACCCGTCGTAGAAGGCCTGCTGGAACTGATGGTGCGTGCCGGGAGCGTTGTTGCTGGAGATGCCACCGGCGATGAAGAGGTAGCGGAGCGTGTGATTGAGCGGCCCGCATTGATCAAAGGGATAGATGTTCAGCGCCCGGATCAGCGTGTACGAGATGCGGTCGCGATGGATCTTGCCGAGGTCCTCGCAGTAATGCGCGTCGTAGTAGTTGGTGGTCTTCAGCGCATAGCGGAATATCTCCATCGCCCGCTCCGCGTCCGTCTCGGCATCAGGCGCGAGCGTCTCCTTCAGGCTCGCGAAGCTGAAAGGCACCACGTTGCCATTCGCGCGCCATCGCGGGATGAGCGTCGTGTCCTGGCCGGCGCCGTCGGCGCGGCCAAAGCGCGACCACAGCATCAGCGGCTCCAGGTCGCCGCCGACGTTCAGATCAAACGACGCCTCATCGCCGCCGACGGTCCGGCGGACGGTGCGCGTGCGGTGCTCGATGAAGCGCGGATCGGGCATCTCCTCGATCGGCCGCGTCACCTGGAGGTTCGCGCGCGCCGAGTTGCGCTCGTAAAGCTCCTCTGACGGATGCGGCGCGACGACCACCACCTGCTGCTCAATGTCTCCGTCCCGCAGAGCCTCGAGCGTCGCGGTCTCAGCGAGCGGGTGTGCCTCACAGGCCAGGTAGCCCTGAACGAAGCGATCGTCGCCGGCGTGAACTCCGGAGCGCTCATGCTCCATGTGAAAGAGCGCCCGGGTCGCATCGTCGGCCTCGAACTCCGTCCGTGGCGGTTCGTAGCCTCCGGTGTAACGCACCACGTCGGAGATGCGCACCTCGTCGATCGCAGCCTCGGCAGACCCGCTCTCGCGCCACTTTGTGCCGCCGCCGATGAACGCCTGCATCGGGATCGTCCGCCGATCATTGCTGTTGATGCCGCGGCCCTCCTCGAGGTCAGGGTCGAGCGCCTCCATCGTGGACGGCCACGGCTCATCGCCAGGCCCCTCCACAGCGATGCATTTCCCGTCGAGGAAGATCTGCAGATGTGCCTTCGGATAGTCCCAGGTGACGGCTACATGATGCCAGCGATCGCGCTCGAGGATCGCGGGACCGCGGACGCCGTGCATGTGCCCATCGGAGTCGACGATGCTGAACTCCAGCGCGGCGTCGTCCCCACCCACAGCTGTTATCTGCGACTGAAGTCTGTGCAGGTAGGCCTTCGCGGAGAAGAGTGTCCACGCGCCCTCGTCCGTGCTGGACCAGTGTGGCCTGACGTGCATCTCCAGCGTGCCCCGCTGCGGGCCCCAGTGCACGGAACGCTGATCGGAGTTGTACTTGCCGCCCGTGAGCGTGCCCTCGGAGGCGCCGTTGAACGCCAGGCGGCGCTGCCCGCGGAAGTCGATCGCGGTGTTGATCGGGGCGCCCTCGATCGCGCCCTCAACGAAGCAGGCGTTCGACGCGGCGGGCCACGGCCAGCGTTCCCCGGGGCGGAGTGATACGCGGTCGATCCAGCAGGTATACTCCTTCTCCTCGTCTGTCAGGGGCGTGCCGTCCCACGAGTTGTTCGCGTAGAGCCGCAGACGGATGATGATCTCGACCGTCTCGGTCTCAGCATTCAGGCGCCCGCGCTCGGCGAACTCCACCCGCTGACCTTCAGCCATCTGCACCGTCATCCAGCGGGGCTGGATCGCGAACTCCGGGATCCGCGAGCCGTCGGCGCGAAACTGCACCAGCTCGCACGTCACCGGCGTGCCGAAGAAGCCGCGCTCCGGGAAGAAACTGCACGCGAAGCGTATCTCCTGACCGGCGTACTCCGCGACGTCGATCTTCTGCGAGACCGCGACTGTGCGCTCGACGTCGTCAGGCGTGTCCGCGTCGACGTGCAGGCGCAACGAGCGTTGGCCCGTGGTGTGCTCGAATGAGTCGAGAGAGGCGACGGAAGGTTCGGTGATCTCCCACCCGACGGGGAGGTCACCGGAGGCCTGCTCGAAGCCACCGTTGACGACGAGGTCCTCGGGCGGAAGATCGCGGTAGTCGGGCGCGGGGAGACCACGCGCCGCGGTGTCGAAGTACACATGGTAGCGGCCGATCTCTCCGGCGCGAGCGTCCGCCTGCCAGCTCAGATACTCACGCTCGGATTGCGTTCGCGGGTCGTACTCCGCGCGAAGTGCGCTCGGGACCTGCCTCCCCGTGGCCGGGTCCAACACGCGGATCGACTCCGCAGCGACCTTACCCTCGACGCCCGCGCTCTCAAGCAGCGCCTGCAGATCGCCCCCTGTCTCAACAATACGCAACCCGTCAGTTCGCCACGGCGATGGGCGAGTGAGCGTTGTGCGGAAAGTCCAGCCGTCGTTCCACCAGTCTCCGGCAGGTGAGGCGATGGTGGCCGGGATCATCAGCGCACAGCACACGAGAACCAGCAGATGGTTCGACATTGCGCAGCCTCCTCGGGCGTCGGTGACATGACGGCCACTTCGTCGCCCGCCCTCCTCATTCCTGCCGGTCAGGCTGCGAGGAGCGCATCCACCCGGTCGACCAGTTCGTGATGGTCCACGATCGGCTTCGCAATGTAATCATCGGCGCCACTGGATTCGAGCAGACGCTCGCGGTCGCCACGCATCGCATGTGCCGTCAGCACGACCACTGGCGGCCCTCCCCCCGGGGACCGCTCACGAATCAACTGCGTGAGCCGCACGCCGTCCACGGCCCGGCCATCCACCCTCGTGTTGCCCAGCGAGATATCCATCACCACCAGGTCCACCTCGGCGCGCTCGCATCGCGCGAGGACATCGTCCCCGTTTTCGCTCACCAGCACTGAGTGCCCGCCCATGCGCGAGAGCACGCGCTCGACCACGCGCGCGTTCGTCGGATCATCTTCGACGACGATGATCATCGCCATCCGGCTCACCCCGCTGCGGCCCCGCTGTCCGGTGGCCGCTCCTCTTCGGCATCCTCGTCCTCAACCCGTCCTGCGTCTATGAACTGCTCGATCAACGCGTGCAGCCGCATCGGATCGCTGAGCACCTCGTGCTTGGTCAGCAGTCGCGTCAGTCCACCACCTGCCAGCAGCATCCTCTGATCCACTGTCTCCGGCTCCGGGTAGGCGGTGACCACCAGCACCGGCAGGTTTGCCCCACCCGCCTCCGTCCGCAGGCGCTTGAGCACCTCGTAGCCGTCAACCTCCGGCATCCGCAGGTCCAGCAGCAGAAGGTCGACGTCGTCGCCGTGCTCGCGCAGATACTCCAGGCACTCCCGCCCGCTGCCGACGCGATGGATCTCATGCTCGCGGTCACTGAGCATCCGCCCCAGCACCTGGCAGAAGGTCGGGTCATCGTCCGCCAGCAGTATCCGCGCCGGACGCTGCTCGTCTGCGCCCACCACCGCCCGCTCCACCGCCTCCGGCAGCAGATCGGGCACCTCCAGCTTGTCGATCACCCGCACCCGGTCGGGAAGCTCCTCCGACGCCACCCGCCGCAGCAGCACCTCGGTATCCCCGGTGACAAGAATCAGCGCGGTCTGATCGAAGCGATCGTCCTTCTGAAGCTCCACCAGCAGATCCCAGCCGGTCACCAGCCGCGCCCCCTCGCGCGCGGGCAGAGAGTAGTCGATGGTCACCGCACAGGGCACGTGACGATCGAGCAGATCGAGGGCGTCATCGGCCGTCCCCGCCCACAGGGTCGCGCAGCCGCAGGCGTCAAGCAGCCGCAGCAGGTAGTCGCGGCAGCCTGGATCGTCCTCCACCACCGTCACCAGCGGGCGCCTGTCACACTCTGCCCGCTCCGTCAGCTTCGGTGAATCATGCCGGTCGGATGCCTCCTCCCCGCGGTACAGCGGGATCGTGAAGAAGAAGCGTGATCCGCAACCCTCCCCCTCCGACTCACCGCCCAGCGCACCGCCCATCAGTTCCACGAGATGCTGACTGATTGTCAGCCCGAGGCCCGTCCCACCCCGTTGGCGGGTGGTGGAGCCGTCGCCCTGCACGAACTTGTCGAAGATGCTGTTGAGCTTATCGGGGGTGATCCCGATGCCGGTGTCCTCCACGCTGATGCGAATCGTGCCCTCCTTCTGCACGCACTCGGTGCTGACCGTCACCGTCCCGCCTTCGGGCGTGAACTTGAGCGAATTGCCCAGGAGGTTGATCAGCACCTGCTTGAGTCGCTCGGGATCACACCACGCGGTCAGGTCCTCGTCCGTCGGGTGGAAGACCAGATCCAGCCCGTTCTGGTCGGCCTGCACGCGCACCAGGGAGTTGATATCCGCCAGCACCGACGCGACATTCACGGCCTCCGGCTCGATCCGCAGCTTCCCGGCCTCGATCTTCGCCACGTCCAGTACATCGTTGATAAGCGCCAGCAGATGATTGGCGCTCTCCGCCGCCCCCTCGAGAAACTCGCGCTCCTCCTCGCGCGAATCACACAGGCCGTTGAGGACCAGTTGAAGGTAGCCGATGATGCCGTTGAGCGGCGTGCGTATCTCGTGCGAGGTGTTCGCGAGGAACTCGCTCTTCAACTGGTTGGCCTCCTCCGCCTCGCTGCGTGCCATCTCCAGGCTGCGGTTCGCGATCTTCAGCTCAACCAGTGCCTCCTCGCGCTCGTCGCTGACGCGGCGGCGATCCTCCTCCACCCGGATCGCCGCGGCGATGATACCTATGAGCCGCTCGTCCTCTTCAGTCGGCTCGCAGTGGTCGCGGTAGAACGCGCAGATCGACCCGAGCGTACCGTCGTGAGCCCGCACGGCCTTTCCGAGATAGCTGCTGGCACCGGCATCGCGCACATTCGGGTCGGTCTCGACGTAGGCGGATTGCTCCAGCCGGGTGAGCGCGATGATATCCATCGCGTCCGCATTCATCACATCATCGCAGATCAGTCCGGTCGGATCCCTCGGGATACTCAACTCCTCAGGCACACCCCATCCACTCACCCGTTCGAGACCGTCGTCGCCGATGCGCACGTATGCGGTCCAGTCCGCATCCAGCACCTCACCGCACAGCTCGACGAGGCCCCGGATGTTACCCATCGGGTCCGGGCCGAACTCGAGGAAACACTCATTGACCCGCCGCAGCCGCTCCTCGCTCTGACGCCGGGCGGTGACGTCGCGCATCACGCCAAGCACGCAGTAGCGACCCTCGAGCATGAGCGGCCTCGCGTTCACATCACACCACAGCACGCTCCCGTCCGACCGCCGGAAGGGCACATCCGAGGCAAGCTCGCGCTCGCCAGACGCCTGTTCCTCGAACACCGCCAACGCTCGCCTGAGCTGATCCTGCGGGTGGAGGTCAGTCACCTCAAGCTTCAGCAGTTCGGCCATCTCGTATCCCAGCATCTCGCACATGCACGGGTTCGCCTCAAGCAGCCGACCGGTGTAGGCGTCGGCCACCAGCACTCCGTCCTGCACCCCGTCGAAGATCGCGCGAAGGCGCTCCTCCGACTGCCGCAGAACCTTCTCGGCCTCCTTGCGATCCGTGATGTCGTAGTTGATGCCCACTACCCGCGTGGGCTCACCTGCCTCGTCGCGACGGACGAACGCCGCGCCGGCAACGTAGCGCAACTCATCTCCTCTGATGATCGGGAATTCGATCGCGAACTCATTCTCCCCCTCCAGCGCGGCCGTGAACTCAGCGGTCGCAACGGGCAGTGCATCTGGCTCAACGCAGGCAGCCCAGTCGGCGAAGGTGTGGCCGAATTCATCCGGGTCCACTCCGAACATCTCGAACATGTTCTCGTCCCACTTGAGTCGATCCTCGTGGACGTCATAATCCCAGATCCCGATCCCCGTCCCTGCGGTGGCCAGCTCGAGCCGCTCCTGACTCTCGCGAAGCCGCTCTTCGGCTTCACGCCGCTCAGTTGTATCTCGGGCAATGCCAACGAAGGACACCACGTTCCCGTCCTCGTCGGTCCGCACCGAGCCGTTGGAGAGGTGCCAGCGCCATGAGCCATCAACGTGACGGACACGGTACTCAACGCCCTCGCGTGTGACCTCGCCGGCGACCACGTTCTCCAGGTACCCCGTGCAGGCAGGTACGTCCTCTGGGTGCACGAAGCCCACGAATGAGCGTCCGGTCACCTCGGCCGGATCGTGCCCCAGCGCCTCCTTCCAGTTGGGGGAGACATAGGAAAACACGCCATCAGGCGTCAGTTCGTAGACGATGTCTCGCGCGTTCTCGACGAACGTTCGGAACTTGTGCTCGCTGGTTTCCAGTGCTCTCTGCACTTCCACCCGCTCGGTGATGTCCAGCAGACTGACCACGGCCATTGGCCGGCCCTTCAGCTCCAGCGGCGTGGTGGAGAGCAGGAACGTCAGCTCCTGAATGTGTTCCCCAACGCGGAGCTGCCTGGTGGCTTCCACCTGGCAGTGTGATACCCGCCGCTCGATTGTCTCGGTCACGCAACGCCTGACCACGCAGGCGGCGCAGCTTTCGCCGAAACCACAACCCTCGGGACTCTTCCCGGCGCTCAGGCACCCAAGCGCCTCTCCCCCGCGTAACCCCAGCAAATCGTCCGCAGAGCGCCCGGTAAAGCGTGTCGCCGCCCCGTTGACCCGGTGCACCCGCCGGTCGGCGTCAACCAGCAGCATCAGCGCCGGCGCGTTCTCGTAGATCGCCGCGAGCTGCCCCTCGCTCTCACGCAATTCGTCCTCTGCCTCGCGGCGGTCTGTCACGTCGCGCTCATGAGTTGCGTAACCGATGACCGCTCCATCTCCATCGATGATCGGAAAGAGGCTCATCTCGCACCAGAAGATGGCCCCGTCCTTTCGCCGATTGCGCACCTCAGCGGAGTAGACTTCTCCTGCCTTCACTGCATCGCGCATTTCGTCGTCAACCGCGTCCGCGTCTACGTCCGCCCTCAGCGTCCACAGCTTCCGCCCGCGCACCTCCTGCAGCGACCAGCCGAAGAGCCACTCAGCGGCCGGATTCATGTACGTGATGCGAAGCTGATCGTCCGTCGCGGTGATGGCATCCTCGGACTGCTCCACAATCGCGGTGAGCATCCTGAGCCGCTCCTCCGAGCGCTTACGCTCAGAGATGTCCACCGCGATGCCCCGCAGGCCGACAACGCTGTCGTCACGCAGAAGCGGGTTCGCGTAGAACAGCACGGGGAAGCGCGTGCCGTCTTTCCGCACAATGGTGTACTCCGCGGAGATCGACGCATTGCGTTCCGCGAAGCGTCTGCGCATCGTTTTCCGCGCCCGATCGCGATCCTCGGGCGCCACCACGTCGAAAACGCTGAAGCCGCTCTCCAACTCTTCACGCGTGTAGCCCAGCGTCTCCAGTGCGTTTCGGTTCACGAAGGTGAGCATGCCCTCCGTGTCCGTCTCAACTACAAGCTGCGGGAGCATGTCGGCAAGCTCGCGGTAGCGTTCGCGACTCACCCGCAGGGATTCCTGCGCCTGCCGGAGCTTGCTGAAGTCGCCCTCAACTTCGAGCCACGTCCGCCGCCGCGTCTCAACGGCCAGGCGCCGGCCGAGATGCACGAGCGCGGCGCTGATTACCACCGTCCCGGCCGTGAGCAACCAGAACGTCTCGGCGCGAATCCGCTCAACCGCCGCGGGATCGTCGCCGTGGGCCCCGCACGTCCTGTCCAGCGCGCTCAGTGCCGCGGATGACAGCAGCACCAGCGTCAGGACCATCATCGCGATCAGGACGATGACGTAGGTGGTGAGGGGGCTCCGCGTCCCGCCTGTGTCCATCATCGATCCTCGCATTCCGTCACGCCGCCACCGTGTTGCGCCCGGCGCCCTTCGCCTCGTAAAGTCGCCGGTCCGCTTCCTCCACGAGACTGCGGGCCGGGGCCTCGTGATGGTCCGTCGGGTCGAGCGCCGCCACTCCCACGCTGACCGTCACCGACACAACCGCCCCACCGGCGAGCACCCGGGCCTGTGCCACGCGCGCCCGGATGCGCTCCGCAAGCTCCGATGCCCCCGCAAGGGCGGTGCCGGGAGCGATCACCGCCATCTCCTCTCCCCCGTAGCGCGCCGCCACGTCCCTGTCTCGGCGCACCGCTGTGAGGACCGCCTCCGCCACCTCGCGGAGCACCTCGTCGCCCACCTGGTGCCCGTGGGTGTCGTTGACACGCTTGAAGTGATCGAGGTCGATCATCAGCAGCGACACCGGGCCGCTTCGCGGTGGCGCGGTCAACTCCGCCAGCGTCTCGTCGAACACCCGCCGCGCATAAAGGCCGGTCAGCGCGTCCCGATCCGCCTGAGATCGCGCCTCGCTCCACGCCTGAGCGAGCTGCCGTTCTCGGATTGCGACACGCTCGCCAGCTCTGACCCGCGCCAGCAGTTCTTCATGATCGACGGGCTTGGTGATGTAATCATCGGCGCCTTCGTCGAGGGCGTGAACCACGTCGGATTTCTCGGACTTGGCGGTGACCATAATCGCGTACGCCCGCCCGTCGGTGGCGGCCTTGAGCCGCCGGCACACCTCCACCCCATCCACGCCCGGCATCATCCAGTCGATCAGCGCAACCTGTACGCCCGGCCCGATCAGCTTCGAAGCCTCGGCGCCGTCCTCGGCGACGAGCACATCGTAGCCGCTTCGCTCGAGCAGATGCGTGAGGATCCGCCGCGACACTGGATCGTCCTCAGCGAGCAGAACTGTGGTGCGATCAGCCACCGGTCAACTCCATGTTTGAGCGTGCGTGCCTTCCTCTGAGGTCATCGGCAGAAGCCGGTGATGGCTGAAGGGTGGAGACGTTGTCGTTGTTGCCCTCGCTGTAGTTGCTTCTGCTGCCGCCGTTGCTGCCTTTGCTGCCTCTACCCTTGACGGCGGGTGTGGCGTTCCGGTATACTGCATCCAAACTTGACGCCACGCCCCACAGGCTTCGACGGGGAGGAGTAGGCGGATCGGGCGATCGAGAGAGAGCCGACGAGGTGCTGAGAGTCGGTGATCGCCGGTCCGTTGAAGGTCGCCCCCGAGCCGCATCGCCGAGCGACACATTGTAGGCGGTGCCGAGTGACGGCCGTTAACCCGTCCAATGAGAGCCGGCCACCCTGAACGACGCGATCAGCGTTGGAAGACGCGTCAGGTGGAGCCGGAATCAGGGTGGTACCACGGGAGCTATCTACCAGCAGCCTCTCGTCCCTGTGCGGAACAGCTATCCGCACCGAGGATGAGAGGCGTTTTCAGTTTAAGGCCCGCATCCAGCCGTCAGTAACGATCAGGAGGGCTCAAAAATGCGTAGCGATCGCGCGAAGGCAGGACTTGACAACGCAGCGTCCCGGGCACTGCTTCACGCCTGCGGACTGACAAAGCGCCAGATGGAAAAGCCGTTCATCGGCATCGCCAACTCATACACCGACATGGTGCCCGGTCACGTGGGGCTGCAGAGGCTCGCTCGCGCGGTCGAACATGGAATCGCCGCGGGCGGCGGCGTCCCATTCAACTTCGGCGTCCCCGCCATCTGCGACGGAATCGCCATGGGCCACGCCGGCATGTTCTACTCCCTCCCCTCGCGCGAACTCATCGCCGACGTCGTCGAGTCGATGGCCGAGGCGCACGCGATGGACGGCATCGTCCTGCTGACCGACTGCGACAAGATCACGCCCGGCATGCTCATGGCCGCGGGCCGACTCGACATCCCCGCGATCGTCGTCACGGCCGGCCCCATGCACTCGGGCAACTACCGCGGCAAGCGCCTCTCGCTGGTGCGCGACACGTTCGAGGCAGTCGGCCGCTTCCAGCGCGGCGAGATCGACGAGGAGGAGATGACGAACCTCGAATTGGAGGCCTGTCCCGGTGAGGGCTCCTGCCAGGGCCTCTACACCGCGAACACCATGCAGTGCGTGACCGAGGCGATGGGAATGTCACTGCCGGGCGCCGGCTCCGCACTCGCCGGCACCGCCGAGCGGATGCGCATCGCGTACGATTCGGGCGAGGCGATCTGCCGCATGGTCGAGGAGGACCTGACCGCGCGCAGCATCATCACCGAGCAGTCCGTGCGTAACGGCATCCGCATCGACATGGCGCTGGGCGGCTCAACCAACACCTGTCTGCACATCCCCGCCATTGCCCATGAGGCGGGCGTGGCGATCGAGCTTGAGTGGTTCGACGATATCTCGCAGGTGACACCGCAGATCTCCAAGCTTCGCCCCGCGGGCGATTACATGATGGAGGACTTCCACTACGCCGGCGGCGTCGCCGCAGCGATGAACGTGCTGGGTGATCGCATCGAGGACAATCCGACCGTCTCCGGCCGCGGAATCGTGGAGATCATCTCTGAGGCCGAGGTGTGGAACGACGATGTGATTCGCACTCCCGAGAACTGCTACCGCGAGACCGGCGGAATCGCTGTGCTGCACGGCAACCTCTGCCCCGACGGCGCGGTCATCAAGCAGTCGGCGGTCGCCGACTCGATGCGCCAGTTCACCGGCAAGGCCCTCTGCTTCGATTCGGAGGAGGCCGCGATGGAGGCGATCCTCGCCGATGAGATCCCGGACGGGTCGTGGGTCATCGTCCGCTACGAGGGCCCGCAGGGCGGCCCCGGCATGCGCGAGATGCTCAACCCGACCGCTGCGCTCACGGGTATGGGCAAGGAGGAGTCGGTCGCGCTGCTGACGGACGGCCGCTTCTCCGGCGGCACGCGCGGCCCGGCCGTTGGCCACTGCAGCCCCGAGGCAGCGGTCGGCGGCGCCATCGCGCTGATCGAGGATGGCGACGAAATTGCCATCGACCTCGACGAGCGCACGCTGGAGCTTCTCGTGGATGAAGATGAGCTTGAGCGCCGCCGCGAGGACTGGACGCGCCCTGAGCCGAAGATCACGAAGGGCTGGCTGGCGCGCTACGCAAAGCTCGTCACCAGCGCCAACACCGGCGCGGTCATGACACCGGAGTGCAACGAATAGTCGCACCGCCGCCGTTCTGCATGGCGGGGACCTGTGCCCCGCCATGCCGTTGCCGATTTGCCAATTCCCGAGTTTCGATGCGCCAAATGGGACTGAGCGCTATGTTCACCCACAGCAACGTGATCCTGTCATCTGTTACGAGGGGCGGATGCCGGCCCTGGCGCCGGACCGCCCCACGAAGGCCGCAATTGGCCGTTGCCGATTGACGATTGTCCATTGCCAGTTCACGCCGTTCTGACGTTCCGCCGTTACTTACTAACGACGGACTGAGAGGTGCAACCCATGTCACAGGAAACGATTTCTGGCGCGCAAGCATTGCTGCGCGTGTTCGAAGAGGAGAACGTGGACGTGTTCTTCGGCTACCCCGGAGGATCCGTCATCCCGATCTACGACGCACTCTACGACGCCGAGGGCGTCAGGGGCGTGTTGCCCCGCCACGAGCAGGGAGCCGCGCATGCCGCCGACGGCTACGCCCGCGTGACGGGCAAGGTCGGCGTGTGCATGGCGACCTCCGGGCCGGGCGCGTGCAACCTCGTGACCGGACTTGCGACCGCCTACATGGATTCGATCCCGATGGTGGCGATCACCGGCCAGGTCAAGACCCACATGGTCGGCACTGACGCCTTCCAGGAGGCCGACGTGACCGGGATCACCATCCCGATCACCAAGCACAACTATCTGGTCAAGGAGCCCTACCAGATCGAGCGCTTCCCGGACCTGGTACGCGAGGCTTTCTACCTCGCCAGCCACGGCCGCCCCGGGCCCGTGCTCATCGACATCCCGTTCGACGTCTCCGCCGGGCCGGTGCCGTGGGCTGAGCGCAACATCGAGGCCCTCGACGGCTACGAGGAGCCCGCAGTACCGGCCGAGGCCGATATCGACCGGGCCGCGGACATGATCGAGAAAGCCGAGCGGCCGGTCATCATGATCGGCGGCGGCGTGGTGCACGCGGAGGCGCATGAGGAGATCCGCGAACTTGCCGAGAGGTGCAACATCTGCGTAATACATACGCTGATGGCCAAGGGCAGCTTCCCCGAAAGCCACGAGCTTTCGATGGGCATGCCCGGAATGCACGGCATGGCCTACGCGTCTTACGCGATCCACCGCTCCGATCTGCTGATCGTGATCGGTGCGCGCTTCGACGACCGAATCACCGGAGACCTCGAGAGATTCGCTCCCGAAGCGGCTGTAATTCACATCGACATCGACCCGGCCGAGATAGACAAGGTCCGCAGAGCCAACGTGGGCATTGCTGCCGACGCGAAGACCGCTACCCGCGCGCTGGTCCAGGCGGTATCCGCCCGTAAGCGCACCGAGTGGGAGGACCATCTGCTTGAATTCAAGCGCACACATCCGGTCGGTTACACCGATGACGAAGAGTTGATGGCGCCGCAGTTCGTGGTGGAGAAGCTCCACGAGGTGACCGGCGGCGAGGCCATCATCACCACCGAGGTGGGCCAGAACCAGATGTGGGCGGCCCAGTACTACCCGATCGATGAGCCGCGCAAGTGGTGCACGTCCGGCGGCCTCGGCACGATGGGCTACGGCCACCCGGCCGCGATGGGCGCGCAGGTCGGCCGCCCCGACGAGTTGGTCGTCGATATCGCTGGCGATGGCTCCATCCAGATGTGCATGCAGGAGCTTACCACGGGCGTCATCGAGGGCCTGCCCTACAAGATCATCATCCTGAACAACTCGTTCCTCGGGATGGTGCGGCAGTGGCAGGACATGTTCTTCGACAAGCGCTACTCCGGCGTGGACCTGACCGGCAACCCGGACTTCGTCGCGCTTGCAGAAGCTCACGGCGCCGTGGGCCTGCGCTGCGGCGACCGCGAAAAGGTCGTTGAGACGCTGGAGCAGGCGATGGAAGTGGACGACCGCCCGGTGATGGTGGACTTCGCGGTCTCCAAGGAGGAGAATGTGTTCCCATTCATCCCGGCGGGCCAGTCATTCGATGATCTGATCCATGGCCCGACCGCTGAGGACGAAGCCTAAGCGCGTATTACGGCCAATACCCTGAAGGAGGGTTCACACAATGGAAAGGCAAAGCACCATCTCCGTGCTTGTGAAGAATCGGCCGCGCGTGCTCGCCCGCATCTCGGGGCTCTTCGCCCGCCGCGGCTTCAATATCGACAGCCTTGCCGTGAGCACAACCGAGAGCGAGCACATCTCGCGCATGACCATCGCAACGACAGCGGATGCGGCCACACTCGCTCAGATCGCCAAACAGGTGACGAAGCTGCATGATGTTGTGAAGGTCATCGATCACACCGACCGCAAGATCGTCGAGCGGGAGTTGTGCCTGATCAAGGTACACGTGGACAAGAGCCAACGGGCCGAGTTGATCTCGCTGTGCGACGTCTTCCGCGGCGACATCGTCGACATCGGCAACGGCTCGGTGATGGTCCAGCTTGTCGGCGACAAAGACAAGATCGACGCATTCGTGGACGTGCTGAGCGACTATCAGATCGACGAGATGGTCCGTTCGGGTAAGATCGTCCTCGACCGCGGCGTGCAGAAGGAAGGCTGACCGGTCGCATTCGGGGCGGGCCACACACCCATCGGCCCGCCCCCGGATTGTGTTAGTGCAAGCGGGAATATCCGCCCCGCAACGCCGCCCCGCAGGGCGGGGACCTGTGCCCGGCCATGTTGTTGTCCAGCCGTTTCGACCGGAGGGAAGCGGGGAGGAGATTCCCGGCTCGACCTCGAACCGAGACGGCTGACGCTGGTGGCGTTCGACTAACGACGTGTGGTCACGGAGCCTGAACCATCAGCGCGCTCGCAGCACGAGAGCAATCATGACAGAACTGGTGACCGTCGAGCAGGCCGATACGCTGATGCTCGCCCTCGTCTGGGTCGGGCCGCTGCTGGGTGCGCTGATCGGGCTGATTGCCGGGTACGTTCGCACGTGCCCGGTTCTCGGTCTATGGCAGGGAATCGCCGTGGGATTGCTCGGCCCGGTGATCTACGCCATGTGGGGCTTCTACGGCTACATGGTTCGCTACGATCCGGCGACCGGCGAGGCGGGACTGCACAAAGTCTGGGTACACGCGGTCAACGCGCTGATCTTCATCGCGCTGGGCCTCGTGCTGGGCGTGATCTACAGCCGCTTCGTGTTCCGCGAGGGGCCCGGGGCGGACGATAAGTTGCACGAGGAGCAGGACGGATCAAGCAATGGCGGCTGACCGCGGTAGCGGAGGCCGTTGCGACAACTCTGAAGGGAGAGACCCACCATGGGAGCAAAGATGTACTACGACGACGATGCCGATCTCGGTCTGCTTGAGGGCAAAACCATCGCGATTATCGGCTACGGGATCCAGGGCGGCGCGCAGTCGCTGTGCCTGCGCGACAGCGGCCTGGACGTGGTCGTGTCGGAGCTTGAGGGCACCGACAACTACGACCGCGCGGTGGCCGACGGCTGGGAGCCTGTCAGTGCCGAGGAGGCCGCGAAGCAGGCTCAGGTCATCCAGATCCTCACACAGGACCATGTACAGGCGATGGTCTACAAGAACGCCATCGAGCCGAACCTCGACGAGGGCGACGCGCTCGTCTTCTCACACGGCTTCAACATCCACTACGCACAGATCGTGCCGCCCGAGAATGTGGACGTCTTCATGGTTGCGCCGAAGGGACCCGGCGCTCTCGTGCGCGACTGCTACCTCGACGACACCGGTGTGCCGTCCCTGCTGGCGGTCTACCAGGACTTCACCGGCAACGCGAAGGCGATCGGTCTGGCCTACGCGAAGGCGCTCAAGGCAACGAAGGCCGGCGTCATCGAGACCACCTTCGAGGAGGAGACTGAGACCGACCTGTTCGGCGAGCAGGCCGTGCTGTGCGGCGGCGTCGCCGAGCTTATCACCGCCGGTTTCGACACGCTCGTCGAGGCGGGCTACCAGCCGGAGATCGCCTACTTCGAGGTCCTGCACGAGTTGAAGCTCATCATGGACCTGATCTACCCGAAGGGCATCACGGGGATGCGCAAGGGCGTCTCGGACACCGCGACCTACGGCGACCTCACGCGCGGCAAGCGGATCATCACCGATGAGACGCGCGAAGAGATGAAGAAGATGCTCTTCGAGGTGCAGAGCGGCGAATTCGCGCGCGAGTGGATCCTCGAGAACCAGGCAGGCCGGCCGGTCTACAACAAGATGCTCGAGATGAGCGGCAAGCACCAGATCGAGGAAGTCGGCAAGCGCCTGCGCAAGATGATGCCCTTTATCGAGGATGAGGAGTAGCTCCGTCGTTCGTAGGACAGGGTTCCAGCCTGTCTCTATTGTCGTAGCGCGGGCGGAGGGATCGCTCCCTCCGCCCTTCGCGTGTACCCAACGACTCCCCGGCGAGGCGCCGGGGCCACAACGACAACGGCTTGAGGCCCTCCCCCGCTCCTGGTACAATATTCCCATGCTCATCAGCGACCGCATCGAGGTAGAAACCGCGGCCCCCGAGGGCGGCATGAAGCGGCCTGTCGCTTTCATGTGGGACGGGACGCGCTATGAGATCGAGCGCATACTCGACTTTTCTTTCGACACCGGCTTCGGCGCGCAGAAACGCGGGCGAGCGTGGTACACGCGCCGGCACCGCAACTGCTACCGCGTGGAGGCATCCGACGGGCACACCTACGACATCTACCTCGACCGCGCGGGCGGCAAGCGCGAATGGGTGCTGTATCAGCGGGT
>JBNJEK010000019.1:0-30100 GCA_051745855.1 Armatimonadota bacterium | reverse complement strand
TGGCTCTTTCTTACCACGCGAGATGGACAGAGCGTTCGGCTTGCAGGAGGGCCATGGCCTGAGCCAGAGGGGGTCCACCTGCTGCGACGTGAACTGGTCGATCGCCTCGGGCTGGAGGAGCGGGAGACCGAGAAGACGCGCTGGGCCTTTCTCTTTCCGGCGCAACGCACTGAGTGGTCCTGACGCACCCCGCGCGGAGGTGTGAGCGAGATACGTCACGAACTGACCGCCTGGAGCCCGCCACGATTGAGAAACAGACGAACTCAGTTTGACAGAACAACACCCGGGAGATTTAACGCATGTATCCGCTCCGCCCGCCTGCAGTCTACGCTCACGAATCCGTCACCGCCGATCCGCGCTACCGAACGCGGCTTCAACGAGTGGTCGATGCGCTGGAGAAATCCGTCGATCCGATCATCTACGCCGATGAAGACCTGCCTCGTATCATCAACGAGCATCGCCTGATGGAAAACTGCGGCAGCATGGGCGAGATGGAGACGGTGCCCGATCCGAAACTGCTGCTCAACACGTTCCGCTTCGATGGCCGCCGCGAGGAGAAAGTGGAGTGGCTCACCGGCATGGTAGACATCGGCGCCGCGTGGGCGAACGCGCTGCTGGGCTACGAGCCGTGGGTGTGGAAACCCTACAACCTTCCCGGCGACCCGCACCGTCATGACAAGGTCTGCCGCCCGTGCTGGCGGCTTCACTTCCAGCGCGGATGCGTGCACAAGTGCGCCTACTGCGGCCTCGGCGGATTACTCGTCTCCGCGGTCAACTCCGAGCAGTGGTGCGACCACCTCAGGCCGCTGATGGACGCACACCCCTGGCAGGAGACCTATCTGCTGGAGGACGATGCCGACATTCCCGGCCTCGAGCCTGAACTCGGCTGCCTCGGCGAGATCATCGAGTGGTTCGGCACACTCGATGAGCGCTACGTCATCATCCACACGAAAACCTGGAACTCCGAGTGGATGACAGACCTCGCGCACAACGGCAACACGATTATCGTCTGGAGTATCTCGGCGGACACCCAGTCACGGGAGATCGAACCGGTCTGCGGGACGATGGAAGAGCGCATCGAGGCGGCGCGTATCGCGGAAGAAGCCGGCTACCGGGTGCGTTACAAGTTCAAGCCGATCGTGCCCGTCCGCAACTGGCGCGAGGAGGCCGCCGAGGCCGTCGATCTGCTCTTTCAGAAGACCAATCCCGATGTCATCAGCCTCTGCGTCTTCATGTGGCACGATGTGGAGGCCATGACGCGCAAGCTGCCCGTTGATCTGCTCGATCCGTGGGCGCTGCAGGCGGCCGAGGAGGCGGGTCTGACCACCGCGGACACTCGCGCGGCGCCCTTCCCGGAGGACGTGCGGGCTGAGATCTACCTGCACTACCTCCGCGAGATACGCAGGCACGATCCGGACGTGCCGGTCTCACTCTCCACTGAGAACTTCAAGATGTGGAAGCGGCTGGAGGACGAGCTTGCCTGCACCGCCACCGACTACGTCTGCGGCTGCGGCCCGAACTCGACCCCGGGCCGAACCTGCCTCAAGGAGCACGCGTTTGACATCGCCCGCGGCGGCCCCCAGGGCGACTTCAACGCGATGTGACGGTTACGGTCATTCAACCGCCGTGGAGTCATACGCTGCCAGCCAGCGCGCCGCCCGCTCGACGTTGGAGCGTAACGTGTTAGGATTGCCGGGATCATCGGCGAAGCCCGCGAGCGTCCCGCCTTCGGAGCACGTTGCGTGCACCCACTCCGCATCCTGCTCCAGGAGTTGCCGAAGCTCCTCAGGTTCAGGCGGCCCGGTCTCGGCAGCGAGCAGCGCCTCGCGCCCGATCTCCTGCAGCC
This sequence comes from Armatimonadota bacterium, assembly GCA_051745855.1. Taxonomy (GTDB): domain Bacteria; phylum Armatimonadota; class Zipacnadia; order Zipacnadales; family UBA5352; genus UBA5352. Next base: position 28,254 of record JBNJEK010000019.1, on the reverse strand, counting down.
GCTCCCAGCGCGCGCGCCTGCGCTCAAAGGGCCAGCTCCCCCACTGCGCATAGCCCTTGTAAAGCCCGTCGTCGCGTTCGTAGCGCAGCCACGGCGCGTCATCGATCGCAGCGTAGAGCGGCCGCCCCGTCTTCAGTTCATAAAAGCGCGCCCACTGGTTCTCCCCGGTCCGCGCCCGGTCCAGCCACGCGACCGCCGCCGGAATCGGCGCAAGATAGCGCTCGTCGCCAGTCAGCAGGTGGATGTCGATGAGCACGTCGATAGCTTCGATGGTCGGCGCGCTGCACGCGCACGGTGGCTCAAAGCGCCTCCCCCATGCCGGTCGGCCATCGCGGCCGTAGTGTTGCGCCCATCCGGGCGTCGGCTCCTCAAGCTGCCAGTCGATGAACCACTGGCCGGTCCGTCGGATCGCCTCCATGTACCGCGGATCACCCGTGTGACTGTGCACGAGCATCAACTCGCGCACCGATGAGATCGTGACGAGATCGTTGAGCATCAGCAGTTCGAGGTAGCTGCCCTCAGGCGCGGGATAGTCGGACTGCCAGGCGCCCTCGGGGTGCTGCGCCGAGAGCGTGAATTCGGCGGTCTCGACGGCGCTGTCGAGGTAGCGCTGCTCGCCCGTAAGGTCGTACGCGTTCAGCACGACCTGAACCGCTTTGAGGCTGCGGGAGTTGCGGAAGGTCATGCGCCCTGTGTGCGTCTCGTCAGCACCGACCTGCTTCACGTATGCCACACGCGCGTAGCCCCCCTCAGGCTGCTTCATCGCAACGCACAGGTCCGCGACTTCGAGGAAAAACTCCCGAAAACGCTCCTCGCCGGTGGCTTCGTATGCAGCTTTGAAGATGCCGGCGTAGACCGGCGGTCGCTCGGTCTCGTAGCGGTTAGCGCGCTCCATGCGGTCGATGTCCGCCACGCCACCGGGCATGTCCCGCTCAACAAGCGCATCGACGGCCTCTGCGACATAATCCCGCGCGCGTTCGGCCTGCGCCTGCATCTCGGCATCGCCGGACACCGGCAGGGCCGAGGCGATGATCGCAAGCAGCATCAGTGCTCTTATCATGGCAATCAGCCATCCCCTCGGCGCGAACTGCGTGGACGAGTGCGAAGAGGCCGGCGCGGCATCGTTCACCGCGCCGGCCTCGGATGCGCATGGATGTTCAGCTACATCTCCATCTCGTCGAGCTTCACCGGCCGGCCCTCGGCCAGCGCTTTCTCGATGGCGAACATGACCCGATGGGTCCTGAAGGCTTCATCGAAGCCCACGAGCGGATCGCGGTCCTCAACGACCGCCTCAATGAAATCGTCGATCTGCGGCGGGTAGGGGTGGTCGAGCACATCGCCCGACTCAGCCTGCGCCGTCGGAATCTTCATCCACTGTTCGCCGCGCAGCCCCTCAAGCTGCGTCGTCCACATCTCGTCGTTCCACAGCGTCCCCTCGCTGCCCACCAGGTGCACGTTGAAGACGTAGGGCTGGCGGCAGTCGATCGACGAAGTGCACTTGCCATGTGAGCCGTCCTCGAATTTGAGGATCGCGGTCGAGGTCGTGTCATACTCATAGGGTTGCGCCCACTCGGCAGTTGACTTGCTCGAGAACGCGCTGACCTCTTCGACCTCGCTGGCGGTGAAATCCATGATCGCGTCGAGTGCGTGGCACCCGGCGGTGATCAACGAACTGCCGCCCATGTCCTTCTTCACATTCCACTCGAACTGGCCGTACCACGGCCCGATTCCGTGATAGTAGTCCACCTCGTAGTACGTGATGTCGCCGAGCAGCCCCTTCTCCAGCGCCGAGTGGATGAACTGGTAGTGGGGGATGAAGCGAAGCTCGAAGTACATCGTGGTCTTGATATCCGCTCCGTCGATCGCTCGCTTCATCGCCAGCAGATCATCGTAGTTGATCGCCAGCGGCTTCTCGATCATCAGGTGCTTGCCGGCCTCGGCGGCCTTCACTGTCTGCTCCGCGTGGACCGAGTGGGGGGTGCAGATGTCCACCACGTCGAGCCCCGGATGCTGGAGGAACTCATCGTAGTCGTGATACACGGTGGCAACGTTGCCGCCCGCCCACTCGCATATCTCCTCCTCGCTGAGATCCTTGCTCGTACATAGCGCGTCGATCACACAGTTCGGGTTGGCATTGAACGCCGGCGCGTGTCCGCTGGCCGCCCATCCAAGACCCACCATGCCTACCTTCACTTCCGCCATCTCCGTCACCTCCGAATGACTGATCCCGGCCATCTCGCCGGGCTGATCGGCCGATTACCGAGCGTCAATTCGCCACAGTCGTGGCCGAGGCCTCCTGCGATTGCTCCTTACAAAGCGCCCGGTCTTTCGCCAGTGCCTCAGAGCAGCGCCGTCGAGAAGTAACGCTCGGCGCGGTCCGGCAGGACGGTCGCGATCACGCTGCCCGCCTCCATCGTCTCAGCAAGCCGCCGCGCGGCCCACACATTCGCACCCGATGACGTGCCCACCAGCAGTCCGTCCTCGCGCGCCAGCCGCCGGGTGGTCTCGATCGCGTCCTCATCGGTCACGGTGATCACCTCGCTGATGATCTCGGTGTCGAGCACCGCCGGCACGAAGCCATCGCCGATCCCGGGGATGCAGTGAAGCCCCGGCTCGTGGCCCAGCAGGGCGGCCGCATTCGCAGGCTCGATCGCTCCGAGGAAGACCTCCGGATTCTTCTCGCGCAGGAACTTCCCTACCCCGGCGAAGGTCCCGCCTGAGCCGATCCCGGCGACGAAAACGTCGACCTGCCCCCCGAGGTCGTCCCAGATCTCAGGGCCGGTGGTATCATAATGCACCGCCGGATTGTCCGGATTCTCGAACTGCTGGAGGCTCAGCGCTCCGTCGATCTCCTCGACGAGCTCGCGCGCGCGTCGGCAGGCGCCCTCGATGTTGGCTTTCTGCGGAGTAAGCTCAAGCTCGCCTCCGAACGCGCTGATGATCTTCTTCCGCTCCTCGCTCATATCTTCCGGCATGACGATGATCACTCGGTATCCCTTCTGCACACCGACAAGCGCCATCGCGATCCCCGTGTTGCCCGAGGAGGGCTCCACGATGGTGGCGCCGGGCGTAAGCTCCCCCCGCCGTTCGGCCTCCGTGATCATCCGCAGCGCGACGCGATCCTTGATCGACCCGCCCGGATTGAGATACTCCGCCTTCCCCCAGATTTCGCACGACGCATCACAACTGACGGATACGATCGGGGTCTTACCTACTGCTTCAAGGATGTTGCTGCACTTCAAGAAAGGTCACTCCTGTTCGCGTCAGCCCGCTGACACCCCGGGCAGTAGAACGTCGAACGATTGCTCTGAACGATCCTGACGATGGTGTGCTCGCAGCCCTGACGGCGGCAGACCTCGCCCTCACGGCCGTAGACCGCCAGCCGCTCCTGAAAGCCACCCGGGACACCTCGCCCGGTCACGTAGTCCGAGATAGTCGTGCCCTCGGCGGCGATCGCCTCCACAAGCACCTTGCGAATCGCCTCGCGGAGCCGACGCGCGGCCGCTTCGGTCACATCACAGCATCTCGCCTCAGGATCGATGCCCGCGCGGTAGAGGGTCTCACAGACGTAGATGTTGCCGAGCCCGGCCAGCCGAGACTGATCGAGCAGCGCATTCTTGAGCACAGCCGTCCGCCCCCGAAGCACCTCCGCGAGGTACGCGGCCGTGAACTCCGCGCTCATCGCGTCCACTCCGACATTCCGGAGCGTCACGCTGTCCTCCGGGGAGTCCTCCGCGATCAGTTCGATGCGGCCAAAGCGCCGCACGTCGCGGTAGACGAGCCGTCTACCATCTGACAGCTCAGCCACCATGTGCGAGTGCTCGGCAAGGACTTCGTCACGCCCACAGACAAACAGCTGTCCCGTCATCCCGAGGTTCACGAGCATGACAAAGCTGTTCTCAAGCGAGATGATCAGGTTCTTACCTCGCCGACCGACTTCAAGCACGCGCGATCCCGGGAGCGATCGCTCGAGTTCCTCGCCGGACGTCTCGAGCAGCACTCCCTCATGGTACACGCTCACCGACTCGACCGTCCGACCGACGAGATGCTCGGTCAGATCGCGCGCGACGGTCTCAACCTCAGGCAGTTCAGGCATCAAGATTCCAGTCTTCGGATGATCCCCCACGGCCGCCGTGGGTGGCACATCGCAGAGGATACGTCCTGTCACAAGCGCTGTCAATCGGAAGTGTATTGCCGCCTCCAGCGGTCTCACGAGGGTCGTCGGCGGGACTTCCCGCGCCGCCCCGCGAGCGTCATCGCCCGGCGTTCACGCAGGACCGCATCCTCCCCGAATCTGCCCGTTCCGCACAAGCGAGGCCGTTTGACACGCCATGCTCCCGGCAGTATAATCGCCGGGTGGATCACCTGTCGAGGGCGCTGAAAGTCGTAAGGGAGGTAGTACTGCGATGAAGCAATTTCTGATGACCGTCGTCGTGATCTCGTTGGTGGCCGCCCCCGCGGTGGCACAGGACATCGAGACGGTGATGGCGGGCCGCGCCCAGATCGGCGCCGGCCTGATCTCTGAAGCATGGCTGCACAACCCGGCCGTGCTGGGTATGCAGCGGACCGCCGATGGGATGGACGGCGGCAACTGGCAGCACAGTGCATCCGGCGTGTATGAGGTCGATGGTGATGTTGATCTGCGCGCGCTGACCTGGGGTGGATATCCCCACGCCCAGCGTTGGGGTATTGGGGCCGGTGTCATGGACGTCTCGGGGATGGACTCATTCGGCCTCGGGGCAGGCTGGGGAACGCCCGACGGCCGCCTGAGCGCGGGGCTGAACTACCAGTCGATCGACACAGCCGGCAACGACTATGATGTCTTCGACTTCGCGGTCGGCGGCCGGCTCTCCGGCGTCTGCCCGCAACTTACTCAGGGCACGTGGGGCATCGTTGCCCGCGACATCACCGATGAGATGCAGGCCACTTTCGACATCGGCATCGGCTACGAATCCGAACTCTGGCGCGTGGCGGCCGATCTCGAGGATGTCTCCGACGAGATAGACACCGTCCTGCAGTTCGGTGTCGCACGCAACTTCGGCTCGGTAAACCAGTGGCAGGTTGGCGCAGGTCTGGATGACGGCGATCTCACCGCCGGCTTCCTCTACCGCCCGACCACGGACACAGAAGTCGGCCCCTGGAAGATCGGTGTCGCCTGGCTCGAGGGTGATGGCGGCGCAGACGACGCATGGGTCATCGGCGCCGGCGCAAACTGGTGAACCACGGAAAGATGGCAACCTGACGAGTAATGCCCGGCCTCGCGCTCAGAGCGCGAGGCCGGTTCGTTCCGAGGGACGGGTCACTCACCGAACGGCCGCCACTGCCCCACGCTCTCAATTACGCGGATGCGGTCGCTTCGGCCAAGCTGCTCGTAGGCGTCCACCGTCCACTGATAGGCATCGGGAATCTCCCCCACGAAGGTGATCGGGCGCGGGAAGACCAGCGCGAGATTCTGCGGCAGATCGCCCACGCGCAGCACGCCAAGGATCTCCGGCGTCTCCGGATCCTCGTGCGAGGCAGGCGGGTTCTCCAGCACCACCTCGCTCACTTCGTCGTCCAGTACAGCCGCGTAGATCGCCTGCACGCACCACTCGTCCGCCCCGAAGACCGCAGTCTCGTCCACCGCATCCTGCATCCGGAAGATCCGCAGCCCCGCCAGCAGGTCGAGCGTCTGCAGTCCGGGGATAGTGTACCCGCAGTTCACCATCCCGCGGCGCAGCGTCCACGCGACGCCCTCGCCGACCGATGTCGTCGCGGTCCCCCGAACCTCCACCACGCCACGCGCGATATCATCGGCCGTCGCAGGACGGTTCGGTGCGCCGCCCCAGTAGGGCGTGCGCGCGTCGCGCATCACGGTCACCAGCGCGTTCCGCGGGCGCTCGCCGAGCTTGTCCACCGTCAGATGCGCCCGCACCTCGAAGCCATCGCCCGGGTCGAGGTCGAAGCGGTAGGCGATCAGGCCGCCACCACCGCCCGAGTCTCGCGCGAAGGTCACCCGCGGGCGCACCGGGTCGGGCACCTGTCGAAAGCTCACCGCGCGCAGGCGCTTGATGGCGTCCTCCTGGTGTGCCTGCCACTGCTCCTCCGAGCGCACCTCGATCGGCTTCGCGGGAGGCGTCAGCATCGTCTCGACCGTCTCCATCGTGTCATCCTCAGGCAGATTCCCGCCGAACACGAGCAAGTTCTCCGTGGGCTCGTCGAATTCCGTCACGTCATCCTCCACCGGCGTGTCGTCGCCCTTGAGGTGCAAGTTGAACCACTCGAAGATCGCCCTCCGCAGCTTCGGCGTGTATCCGTGGAAGCTCAGGTCCTCGACAAGCTGACAGTACTCCGCCGCGCCGAGCGATTCGTAGACGCGGCGGATGCGATGGACCTGCTGCTTATAGGCGTAGGGCCGCCACAGCGCGTCATCGGCGCCCGCACATACCAGCAGCGGCCTCGGCGCGATCAGCGCGCCAATCTGCGCCTGGTCCCACTGGTAATAGTTCACGAAGTGTGCGCAGTCGCAGTGCCCGTCGATCGCGCGGTCGCAGATAAGCTCCTCCTGTGACCCCGTCTGACAGACCGGCGCGCAGCACTTGATCCGGGTGTCCGCCGCCGCGAGGTCCCACGAGATCACGCCGCCTCCTGACAGCCCCGTCACGCCCATGCGGCTCGCGTCCACATCATCGCGCGTCTCGAGGTAGTCCAGCGCCCGCATCCCGTTCCACACCTCGGTTCCGGCGGGCGTGTACCCGCGAGAGAACCAGTCCCAGCGGCCGAGGCGGTGGGTCCCGTGGTGGAAGCCCTGCGATTCGCCAAGCTGGATCGGGTCGAGCACCAGCGCGACGTAGCCGTGCGCGCCGAACCAGCGCGGGTTCTGCTGGTACACGAGCCGCGACTTTCCCTCCGTGTGCCCGGTGAGGTAGAGCACCGCCGGGAGCGGCTCATCGATCTCCTTCGGGCGGTAGAGGTTGCCCGGCACGTGCGCGCCGGGGACCGACTGGAAGTGCACCTTCTCACAGATGTAGTCCTCGCGCTCGAAGCTCCCCGTCACCTCCGCCTCAAGCGGCGTGCGCTCCGGCAGCGGCCACAGGCCGATGCTCTCGAGCCATCGCCTGCGGCGCTCATCCTCCGACCACCGAACTTGGTCCGCCGATGGCGGCATCAGCATCGCTTCAGCCGAGATCGCGGTCGCCTCATCACACAACCAGTCGAACAAACTCATCGTCAGATGCTCCCCTCATGACATATGCCCGGTTGCTCTTCTAAGCTGCAAAACGTCACTCTTCGCGTCTCTCCCACGGAGCGACCGACCTTACACCTTCGCCGGCCGCCAGTCCTGCGCGCGTTCGATCACGCGGACGCGGTCGGCCATTCCGAGGCGCTTGTAAAGGTCCACCGTCCACTCATACGCCTTCGGGACCTCGCCCACGAACGTGATCGGACGCGGGAAGACCAGCGCCAGGTTCTGCGGCAGGTCGCCAATGCGAAGCACCCCGGGCAACTCCGGCGTCTCCGGATCGCGATGCGTGGCCGGCGGATCGTCCAGCACCACCTCCGCCACGCTCGAGTCAAGCAGCGCCGCGTAGATTGCATGAACGCAGGTCGCGCCGCGGCCGAAGGTCACGATCTCCCCCACCTGGCTCTGCTCGCGCATTACGCGGATCGCCGCGAGCATGTCCACGATCTGCCGCTCGGGGAGCGTGTATCCGAGCACCCCCAGCGCCCGTCGCTCGCTCCATGCGAGACGCTCCTCCATCGCCGACTGCCCGGTCCCGCGCACCTCCACCATGCACTGACCGATCTCCACCGGCACACCCGGCGCCTCCGGCCCGCCCGCGCCGTGAAGCCGCACCGACTGCATGTTCGCGGCCACGAGCGTCGGCACCGGACCCTCGGCGGTCTTCGGGAGGCGCAATCTCGCCCGCGCCGTCCAGCCATCGCCGCTCTCGAACTCATGCGTGACCACGCGATGCGCCTCACTGCCCCCCGCGGTGATCGCGTCGAGCACCCGCGGACAGGCCGGCTCCGGAACATGCCGGAAGGTCAGCGACCGCAACTCGGCCATCATCCGTTGCTGCGCCTCGGGCCACCGGTCCGCGTCCGTGACATCGGGCGGCTCCACCGGCGGCAGGATTATCTCGTGCACACGCGGCATCTCGTCCTCGGGCCGCTCCACGCCCTCCGGGAAGACCAGCAGATTCTCCTCCGGCTCCACTTCTTGCGAGGCGTCCTCGGTCACCGGCTCATCGATGTCCTTCAGATGAAGGTTGAACCACCGCAGCACCTCCATGCGGTTCCGCGGCGTGGACGCATGCCCCACGATCTCATCGATCAGGCCCACGCGATCCTCCACGCCGAGCATCTCGTAGGTCTCGCGGATGCGGTTGACGGTCATCCGGTACCCCCACGGCCGCCAGATCGGATCATCCGAACCCGCGCTCACCAGGAGCGGCCGCGGCGCGATCAACGCGCCGATCTGCGGCCAGTCCCACTGGTAGTAATTCATCCACACCGCGCAGTCGCAGTGCCCGTCGATCACGCGCCCGGCCGCGAGCATCTCGATGGACCCCGTCTGACAGACCGGCGCCACCATCGTCACCCGCTCATCGGCCGCACCCTGGAACCACGAGATCGCGCCACCGCCACTCTTCCCCGTCAGGGCGACCCGCGACGCATCGGCCTCGGGCCGCGTCTGCAGGTAATCCAGCGCGCGCATCCCGTGCCATACCTCAGTGCCCGCCGGCGTATATCCGCGCGAGTACCAGTCCCAGCGGCCGTTGCGGTTGGTCCCGTGATGGTCGCCGAGCCCTTCGCCGATCTCCATTGTGTCGAGCACAAGACAGACGTAGCCGTTCCGCGCGTAGTACCGGGCGAGGCTGTGATAGGCCGGATTCGCCTTGCCGATCGCGGAGTGGCCGCAGTGGTAGATCACACACGGCAGCGGCTCGTCGATCTCGTCGGGCATCAGAAGGTTGGCGGTCACATAGCAGCCCGGCTCGGGCTGAAAGTGCAGCTTCTCAATGACGTATCCGTCCCGCTCGAGCGTGCCGGTGATGGTTGGCTCCATCGGCGTGCGTTCCGGCAGCGGCGACAGGCCCAGCATCTCCAGCCACATCTCACGTCGCTCATCCTGCGTGCGCTTCCACTCATCGGCGTACATTGGGACCGGCAGCGCGGACGCGGTCAGCGCGTGCGCCTGCTCAGACAACCACTCGTGAATCATCGAGTCCTCCCGGTCAAGTCAGACTGCTCAGTTGCCAGGCGGAGGCGGCGGTGCCTGCGCGGTGGTGAACGACCGCATGGCGCTGTGCAGCCAGCCGCGCTGAAGCAGCATTTCGTTCACCGGCCGCGCCTCAAGCGACCGACGGGCGCCAACCCGCCAGAAAAAGCGCCTCCCCGGCTCAAAAGTATCCGTGAATGTGTGGTTCATCGTCCCGGGGCCCTCATGCCGCAGCGTCACCTGGTAGCGCGGATTGCGGCGCCCGTCCGGATCGTCTGACGGGAAGACCTGCAGCACGTACTCGTTCGCGCCCGGCGTGGCGCTCCAGACGAAAGTGATCGCGCTCGTCGACACGTTGATCGCTCCGCTCGCCGGCGACTGCAATGCGACAGGCGTTATGTACGTCACGCCCGGCGTCGGCTGACTGCCTTCGCTCAGCGCATTCCACGGATCGATGTCGATCTGAGCGACCTGCGAAGGCCCGATGCTCTGCACGATGGGCGCGCCGGAGCCCGCGCGTGAAAGCGGCTCCACGACCCGTTGGACGCGGTGGTAGTACCGTACGCCGGGCTGCAGAGCGGGATGATCGTATTCGAGGCTGATCGATCCAGTCTCCTCCTCGCCCGCGGCGGTCAGCCAGGTGAAGTCGCGCTCGACCTCACGAAGCCCGTGCGCGGTCGGCGCATCGTCCCAGATGCCGCCCGACAGCCGTGCCTCGAGCGTCGCATCCACGAGATGATCCGCCGTCAGCGAGAAGTAACGCTGCTCGGCACTGCGAAAGAAGAGCCATCCGAAGATCTGATCCTCCAGCGGGACCGACGGTTGCTCGAGTTGCAGCCGGATCGTCGGAGCATCACCGGGGGACTGTTGATGCAGATACGCCCAGTCGTCCGCCTGAGCAGGCGGCGAATCACTGTCACCGCCCGAGCAGCCTGCGATGACGACCACGCAGACAAAGAGCGGGATAAACAAAGTGCAGATATGACGCATCGTTGGGACCTCCTGGAGCCCGGTGCCGCTCCGCTGTCCCCGCTCGGATCGAAGACCGGTGGATTCTCACTGCGTCGGGTTAGACGACCAACGCGCCCATCACAGTTCCGCAGCGTCAATGTTCGCCTCTTCCGGATCGAACACGCCGCACTCCTTGAATGCCTCGTACCCCCAGTGCTGCCACAACGGATCGACGCCGATCGAGGCGTTGTCGCCGTAGTCCTTCGCGATGAAGCCCCCGTTCTGCCCCATCTTCTCCACCATGAGGCATGCGTAATCCTGGATCAACTCCCTGTCACCGGTCGGCAAAACCTTCTGAATATCCACCGGACACCAGAACGTCGTCCGGTCGGAGAATTCGCCGAGCAGATCCAGCCCATGCACCGACTGCTGATCGAACTGGAACACGTCCATCCCCAACTCGACCAGCGGGGGGATGATGTCGGTCATTGCGCCGCACGAGTGCATCCAGACGGTCATGCCGTGCTCGTGCGCGCGCTGGAGGAGCCGCTCGAAGGTCCACTTGAACATGCGATCCCACATCGGCGGACTGACCAGCAGCCGATCCTGCGTGCCCCAGTCCTCAGCGAAGGTCACGCCGTCGAAGCCGTGCGAGGCGTAGATGTCCACCTGCCCGATCACGATGTCGCTGACCATCTTGTTGATGTCATTGACGAGGTCCGGATCGCTCGCACACCACTCAAGATACGTCGGAAAGGTCGGAAGATAGCGGGCGCGATTGAAGCAGCATCCGGTCAGCGAGCCGAGCAGATAGTGGTCGGGGTTGTCCTCCCGCACCTGAGCGCAGCGCTCGTAGCGCTCCGGATTGTCGAGGTCCGGCGGCTCATACGCCTCGAGGTCCTCGCGGGATGAGATCGCAGGCTCGACGACCTCGCCGCCCTTCGTCCAGTCGATCAGCCGCCGCCATGTGCAGCCCCACTCATCCTCCCACAGTTCGCCGCCCTCGCCATCTTCGCGGCGGTTCGGGTCGAAGTCCGGGTTGCCTGCGGGCCCGCAACCGGCGGTGTCACGCAGTCGCGTCTTCCCGTCGTAGTTCGAGTAGGTGAAGCCGATGCGCGGCGGATTGTCGTGCTCAAGCACGCGCCGAATAATCTCGCGGGGTGTCATATACTCAATCTCCCTGCACCTGTCGATGATCGCCCGTCAACACCAATCACGGTTCCCCGCGCGAGGTCGTGAGACCTGCAAACCACGTACTCCGTGCGCGCACGTCTCCGCCTGCCCCCGTCGGGCAGGTTCCGCCTCACCCCGCGTCGAATTCCCCCCTGTGCATGCCAGCCTCTCCCGGCCAACTCCATGAGCGCAGAAAACGATCTGTCGTGCAAATCGGTCTCTCCACGTCGCAGTCTGGCGCTGAGCGCCATCGCGCTGTTGCTGGCATCGGTGGCAGTCTACGCGTTCGTAGCGTTTCCGGTGTACGCTCATGACGCGCAGCAGCACTTCGACATCTCCGACGCGCGTCTCGGCTTTCTCCTCAGTTCCGGCGCGATCGGCTCACTCTTCTCCCTGCTGCTCGTCGGCCCCGCGACAGATCGCCTCGGCCCTCGCGTTATGCTTCAATGCTGCATTGCCGGGACGGGCATCGCGTTCCTTGTCGCCGGCATCGGTCGCAGCCTGCCCGTCTTTCAGACCGGCCTCGTGCTCTGCGGATTCTTCGGCGCGGCGAAGGCCGTCTCACTCCCTACCTTCCTCATCTGTCTCTACCCCGATCTCCGCCGGCGGATGGTGACTATCAGCCTCATCTCGCTGGCGGTGCCGGGCATCGTGCTGCCGCTCCTCGCCGAACGCCTGATCATCATGGCCGACGCCGGAGCCCTCCAGTTCACCACCGCCCTGCACGGACCGTTCCTCGCTGGCGGCATCGTCCTGGTTGCGGGGCAGTTCCTCCTCAGCCTCGCCGGTCAGGCCGGGCAGGAGGATTCCGCCGCCCGCGAGGAACGCCCGAAATTCCGACTGCGCAGCGTATTGACCGCCCCCGCGCTACTGATCATCCTGATGGCCACCCTCCACGCCGGCGCCGACAACGCGGTCTACGGCTGGCTGCCGAAGTTCCTCCGCAGCGAGTGGGACACGCTGCCCATCGGGCCCGGCGTCATGCTCGGTCTCTACTCAGTCGCGTACACCCTCTCTCGCCTCGGCCTGGCCGCGCTGCCCGAAGGCCGGGGACAGCGCGCGTTCCTCGTTTTGCCCGGACCGATCGGCGGCATTCTGCTCATCGGCGCCATCTGGCTCGGCGGACCGCTGATGGTCGCTCTCGCCTACCCGATCGCCGCGCTCTTCATCTCGCTGGAGTATCCGACGCTCCTGGCTGAAATCCGCGAAAGCTCGCCCGCACGCTTCTCCGCGATCTACGGCGCCTCCATCTGGACGACCTCACTTCTGACCATCTTCAACGTAAACCTCATCGGCCAGGTCGGCCAGCGCACCGGCGACCTGCGCCTCGGCCTCACCATCGCCGCCCTCGGCTTCATCGCATTCGGCGTCATCGCGTACTTCACCGGTCTCGGCCGCGAGGATGGCTTCACGGCAGGTGACGACGAGGCCGATGCGGAAGAGGCCGAGCAGCGTGATCGACAGCGCCCGAACACACAATGACACTGCTGAGAGGACGACACCATGCAGATCTCAGACCACGCCCGCGAACTCCACGAACGCGCGATCATCATCGACGGGCACAATGACACGCTCATCCTGCGGCAGTCCCGCGGAGAGAGCCTTGACATCACCGAGCGTGATGAGCGCTACCACCTCGACATCCCGCGCGCAATCGAGGGCGGACTTACCTGCAGTTTTCACATGGTCGGCGACAATGACTGCCAGCAGGCGATGACGCTAATCGACGCCGCCCTGCGACTGGCCGAGGAGCATCCCGACGAGGTTATCTTCGCGACGACCGCCGGGGAGATCGAGCAAGCGCATGCCGAGGGCAAGTACGCCATCGTCGGCCAGCTTGAGGGCTGCACGTTCATGGGCGGCGACACCGCCGGCCTGCGTAATATGCACCGCCTCGGTGTACGCGTGGTCGGACTGACTCACGGCTCAGGCGGGCCGGGCACCACCCAGCATGAGAAAAGTCCCTTCGACTTCGCCGAGCCATCCGCCCGCGCGGACTCCCGGGCCGTCCCCGGACTGACGGACTTCGGCCGCGAAGTCGTCCGCGAATGCAACCGCCTCGGCATGATCGTCGATCTCGCGCACTCCTCGGATGCCGCCTTCTACGACACGATCGAGCTTTCCGAGGCCCCGGTCTTCTTCTCCCACGGAGCCGTCTACGCACAATGCCCGCACTGGCGCGGCCTGACCGACGAGCAGATCGAGGCGCTGGCGGAGAACGGTGGTGTCATGGGCGTGGCCTTCGTGCCGTTCTTCATCGATCGCGACGAGCCCACGATGGAGCGGCTCATCGACAGCATCGAGCACGTAATCGACCTCGCCGGTCCCGATCACGTCGGCATCGGCGCGGACTTTGATGGCATGTCCGAGGAATTGACGCCGATCCCCGCGCGCGTCGAACTGCTGCCGACGCTCACCGAGGCACTGGTCCAGCGGGGCCTTGATGATGACACGATCCTGAAGATCCTCGGCGGGAACTTCCTGCGCGTTCTTGCGGAGATCTGACACAAGGAGAAATCAGCCATGCCGCGCGAATCGATCATCGACTGCGATGTCGTCGTACTGGGCGCCGGCGCCGCCGGCCTGATGGCCGGGCGCGCCGCCGCTGAGGGCGGCGCGAAAGTCTACGTCATCTCCAAGATGCCGCACCGCGCGTCGAGCCCCACCACGCGCGCATACGGCGACATCACCTGGTCTACCGAAGAGGCCACCGACGAGCTTGTCCGCCAGGTGATCGAGACAGGCGGCTTCCTCGGCGACCAACGCCGTGTCCGGCAGTTCGCCGAGGCGGTGCCGCCGATGCTCAATACGCTCCGCATCATCGGCGCGCAGTTCGACGAGCCGAAGCCTGCGGGCGAGGGCATGCCCGGTGTCATCCGCTGGAGCTACCGCGGCGTTGACGCGGGCGAGGAACTCATCCAACGGCTGATCGATTCCTCCGGCGCGAGGCACATGTGGCTTTTCACCGCGACGGAGATTCTGCTGAGCGATGGAAAGGTCTGCGGCGTCGCGGCCATCGGACAGAAAGCGCGCGAGCCGGTGATGTTCCGCTGCCCGTGCGTCATCCTCGCCACCGGCGGCGGAGCCGCCGCGTTCGAGCGCACCGACAACCCTCCCGGCGCTACCGGGGACGGCATCGCGATGGCCTGGGAGGCGGGCGCGGAACTGGTTGACCTCGAACTGATCTCATTCGGCTACCCGAAAAATCGCGTGGCCGACGTCCGCGAGCGCGGCCAGGAGCTTCGCGAGGAGTTGCTCGACCTCGGCCATGCGCACTACTTCCTCGGTGGAGTGCGCGTCGATGAGCGCTGTGAGACAGCCGTCCGCGGTCTCTACGCCGCGGGCGAGGTCACCGGCGGCCTCTTCGGCGCGGGGAGGCTCGGAGGCAGCGCCCTCGCCGACTGCTTCGTCTTCGGGCAGGAGGCCGGGCACAACGCCGCCTCGGAGGCCGAAGGACGCGAGGCGCGCATTCCCGAGGACCTGCTCGGCGCCGCGTCGGATCGCATCGAGGGCATACTGCGTGGAGACCGTGACCCGGCCCCCGTGCACGATCGCATCTGCGAGATCGCTTGGCGGGGCATTGGCCCGGTGAAGAGCGAGGAGAGCATCAGGCGCGCGCTCGAAGAGCTTGACCTACTGGAGAAGGACCTCGCGTTCATCGGCGGCGCAAAACGCGAGCAGTTGCGACTGGCGGTGGAGGCGCGTCAGATGCACACACTGGCGCGTCTGGTCGCGAAAGCCTCTCTTGAGCGCCGGGAGACCCGCGGATGCTACTGGCGCGTCGATCATCCGACGCCGGACAACGACGCGGAGCTTCGTAACATCGTCCTGCGCAAATCCGGTGGAGGCTGTGAGATCGCCTCACAGCCCCCTGTGCTGTCAGACATCACCGAACCGGTGGAGCCACGGATCGGCGCAGGATGCTTCGGCTATCTCGATCGTTCGGATTGACCCTCACCCGCCGCCGCTGTAGTACTGGCCGTAGAGATTGTTGGCGTCGAGGAATCTCTTCAATGAGTTCTCCCGGTCGGTGTTGCCGGGGTGGCTGTGGAAGAGAATCTCAAGATCGCTCGGGTCGCGCCCCTGAAGCTCCCGGAACTTCTCCAGCACCGGGATCGCCGCGGTCGGATCATACCCGGCCTCGGCCGCATACCGCGCACCGATCCTGTCCGCCTCATACTCGTTGTCGCGCGAGTAGTTTTGAATCGCGAGCCCCGCTACGACGCCGCCGATGTCGCCCGCAGTGCCACCGCCGATCGCCCACTCGATCAGAAGCTGCGCCCCCACCGCTCTCTCGATCCGCTTGATGGCGTGCTGATGGCTCACATGCGTCGCCTCATGTCCGCACACCCACGCGACCTGGTCCTCGTCGGCCCCAAGCGAGTTGATTAACCCCTCGTAAAGGTAGATCGGACCGCCGGGAAGCGCGAAAGCGTTGTTGACGTCCTCGTTTACGAGCTTGAACTCGTAGGGATACTCAGGCGGCTGTGCGGCTGACGCGATCCGCTGGCCGATGCCGGCGAGCCACCGCGCCCTTTGCGTGTTCTGGTCGACGCGATGCTGCTGCTCGAAATCGGCCGCCGCGTTCTGGCCGATCTCGACCTCCTGGTTCTTGCTGATCAGGAAGGTTTCGCCGCCACACCCCGCGAGCACGAGCCCGAGCACCGCCACCGTCACAAGCAGCACCATCAGTCGCGCGCTTCTCATCCAAACCCTCTCCTTGTCACAGCAGTGGACATCTTCTGCGGAAGCCTTCGACATCCGCGCGCAAACTCCCTGCCGCCGATTATTCAACCCCAAGGTGCTTCAACACGAAGGCAACGGCCTGCCGCATTGCAGCGGCTATCTCACCGCCGTCCGCGCCACGCAGTCCGTGCCCGGCTCCCTCAAATGTCAGCAGCGTCAGCGGCACGCCCGCCACCGCCATCCTCTCCTGCAGGACCAGCGCCTGGTTGTAAGGCACCGTCCGATCCGCGGTGCCGTGCATCACAAACACCGGCGGATCATCCGGCGACAGGTGGGTGACCGGCGACGCTTCGGCGTACCGTTCCGGCACCTCATCGCGGGGAGCGCCCATGAACGCCAGCAGTGCCCGCTCGCGATGCATCTCATCATCCGCGGTCAGGTCCGTCGGTGGGTTCTTCGCCACAACGCATCGCACGAAGTTATCCGGTCGCTCGCCAGTGGCATCAATGTCCTCCGGACCAGGCTCCAGGAACCCCACCATCAGCGCGAGATGCCCGCCCGCCGACCCGCCCCAGACCGCAAGCCTGTCCGGATCGACCCCGAGATCTCCGGCATGCTCACGAATCCAGCGCACCGCCGTCAGGCAGTCATCCACCGCCGCCGGGTAGGGCGCGACGCCTGAGAGGCGGTAGCTCAGCGAGAAGACGGCGACGCCGTCAGCGATCATCCGCTTGCCGTCCACCGCCTGAAAGCCTCCAGCTTTCCCTCCCCCGCGCCAGCCCCCACCGTGGATGAATACCACCGCTGGGTGTGTCTGATCATCCGCTGGAAGGTACGCGTCCAGCAGCAGCGGATAGCCATCGACCTCTGCGTACTGCACGTCCGTCAGCACCCATGCGCCGTCGCGGTAGAACGTCTGCGGATCCGCCTCAGGCGCCTCCCCGGGCGCGACCTGCGCCTGGCAGATGCTCGCCGCCAGCAGTGTCACGGCAACAACGCTCGCGGCCTGAAGCCCGGCTCTCATGCCCGCCATCTCGTTCTCAGCCCTCCGCCGTCAGCACAAGCACCCATGGTCCATCGTTCGGCGTCTCGACCCCGCTGTGCCCGCCGCCAGCCAACTCCGCCTCGTCCGCCCACTCTCCCGCCGCAATGTCGATCCAGCGCCCGGCAACGCTCCCGTCGGCATCCGTCAGGTCGAGCGTCACCGATCCTCCGCTGCTGAAGAAGAGCACCCAGGCCTCTCCCGGCCGAGACGCCAGGTAGGCCTCGTTCTCCTCTCGATCGCTCAGAAGCTCCATCGCCGGCTCGATCTCCCAGAAACGCACGCGCTCCTCGACCAGTCGTGCCGACCGGATGCACGCCTGTGCGATCTCGTTTATGCCGATCCCCGCACCGGGGCGGTGGAAACGCGAGGATGCCGATCCGCCGAGCAGATTGCGCCAGAAACGCTCGATCCCGTCCTGCGGCGTCCCGGATCCGAAGCCCGTCTCTCCCGCCGAGTAGATCTTCGTGTGATTTACAGGCCGCGGATGCTCTGCCGCCTGCTCCACTACCCAGCGCAACCGCTTCCAGTGGTCCTCGCCAAAGTTGCGGGAGTTCACCTGCGAGATGTCGATGAAGTCGTAGAGGTCGGGATGGTCGAGTACAAGGCGCACGTTGCGCGACTGCTCCGGCCGATAGCCGTCGTCGAACATGTCCGTCACGAACACATCGACGCCCGCCTCCGCCGCCCGCTGCCTGATGAACTCCATCCAGTGCTGCCCCCACAGCGGCTCGGTCGAGGTCTCGTTGCTCATGCAGTAGAGCACATTGCCGAAGGGCAGGCTGTACGTGAGCATCTTCGCCACGAAGCGCTCCTGGTAGCCGCGGATCAAGTCATACTGCGGGGAATACTTCTGCATGCCCGGGATCGAGTGATAGAAGGGCTGCAGATCGCGCCCGGGATGGTCAGGGTAGGCGTCGGCGAGGCCCGACTGCTCGCCGGTGTAATTCACATTGTTCGCCGGGCGGTAGGGGTGGCGCTGCCACGGATCGCGGCTCAGATCGAAGCGGTCGAAAACCTCGATCTGCACGATGATGTCGCGCTCATGTGTCAGTCTCAGGAGTCGGTCAAAGCGATCCCAGTACTCATCATTCCACCTGTCGAGGTCGTAGCGCCCGTCATCCAACTGCGCGTAGGGGTACGCGTCTCCCTCATCCCGGTCGCTCATCGTGTTGCGGATGTAATTCCCGCCGACGCTCGCGAGCAGATCAAGCTGCTCCTGGAGTTCGGCGATCTGAAAGAGATTGTCCTCACGCGATCCGCCGATAAGCAGCACCGGCTCTCCCCTGTACTGCCAGTACCGCGCGTCCTCGCTCCACGGGCGGATTCGATCGGCATTCGGCATGACTGGATCTGGCTGCATGGTCTGACCTCCGGTGATTGTGAGCCCTGCGATCAGCAGCACGATCGCGAGGGCGGCGGTTGTTCCATCGCGGCGGGCGGAGTGAGTCATCCTCAGATCACGCCCCTCATGGAGAGTAGTAGTTCCAGACCTGCTTGCTGCGCGAGTAATGCGTCTGCTCCCACAGCCGCTCCCGGTTCGGCCGCGGGTTCGGCGCAAGATTCTCATACACGCGCAGCTCGTTCCCGCTCCAGACCACGATCTCCTCGCGCCAGTCGCCCAGCACGTCCGCCACGTAGACTCGCGCAGCCGTCTCCGGGATGCGCGCCACAAAGTCGCCGGTCATCGGATTGAAGACGCACACATCGCCGGACGTATGTCGTTCCTTCGCGGCCGCAAGCTGCGCCTCCGCCCCGGTCCAGTCGATCGTCCAGATCACCTCGACGCCGGACGCGGTCCAGCCCTCCGGCGCCACGTCGTCCATCTCCCAATGCGCGATAAGCTCCCCGTTCGCATCGAAGACGAAGGGCTTCTGATGCTCGTTGTATCGGCTGCGGCACCACACCTGGACACCATCGCGCCCCGCATCGAAGTGACCGACGGCCGCGTTCTGTGGCTCCTGGTTCATGTAATGCGTGGATACGAGTATGTCCCCGGCAGCGCTCATCACGAACACGCGATTGCGCTCCTCGCCCCTCCCGCCCTCCTCCAGCGCCACGACCTCGAGGCCAGGCAGATCCGGGCGGACATCCGCGGCGTAGATCGAGTCGATGTGCCCACGCAGCGGAAAGCGCCCGAGCAACTCGCCATCCTCGTCAAGCACCGTCCCACCCAGCACCTCGTCGCGCCCATCGCCGTCGATATCCGCGAGGCGCGCCCCGTTGTGCGCACAGGCGATGAAGTCGTCGCGGCGCCAGAGCGGTTCCGGCCGCCACTCCAGTACCTGGTCCAGCGGGAATGCCGCCACGTAGCGCCCCATCCGATAGCCGTCGGCGTTTGTAGCCTGCAGGAGCACGTCGCGGTCGGCCTCGCCTCGAAAGTTCGCGACCGCCAGATGCTCCCAGCGCTCCGCGCCCTCCGGATGGGGGATCGTGGCCTGCCACCGCTCCTCCCCGGAGGCGCCATCCAGCACGTGGAGTGTGTCGTCCTGTGTGAGGAAGAGCACCTCAGTGAGACCATTGCCGTCGACGTCCGCGGCCTGTACCCCGGGTCCATGATGCCCCGGAAGTCCCTGAGATTCCGACTGTCCGCCGACACGGATGTCGACTTCCCGGGACCACAGGCACGAACCGTCCACCGTATATGCGCCGAGGTAGCCGGGGCGCGTCACCAGTATCTCCAACGGCCATTCCCCGTCGAGGTCGGCGGCGATCATGGCCCCCTCCGAGTCCTCGGCGACCGTCACCTCCAGCGGAACCACATGCTGCGCGACATCCGCGGGCAGGTCCTGCGCGCATCCACTCACAGCGAAGACGAGTATCGCGATCAGAAGCAGCATCAGATCAGACATGTCACGTCGCCTCCGGACGCCATTGCGGTAGTTCCTCAGGAGAGGCCGGACCCCGTTCCGGCCTGTGCCGTTGCCGTCGCCGGGCACCCCGCCCGCGTTAGCCCCCTCGCCTATGAGGTTTCAGCGTCCCACCGCCACCACCCGCCCGTCCTCCAGTGCCGCCACAATTCGCGCCTCATCACCCATCACTGCCGCGCTCACCCAGTTCACCTGCGAGCCCACCGGGAAGCGTCCGATCTCGCTCAGTCCCGCGTCAAGCAGGTAGACCATCCCCGACAGCGTTCCCGCCGCGATCATCGGCCCATCTTCCCCCTCGACCACCGCGAGATTCAGCACCGCTGAGTCGAGATTTTGCGTCGCAACCGTCTCTCCGTCTGCATCGACCGCGTAAACGTAGCCGGTGTCAGAGCACGCAATCACCTCCAGCATCCCGTCTCCGGTCAGGTCCGCGGTGGTGATATCCCGCCACGCGTAGCCGAAGTTCGGGTATTGCCAGAGGATATCCCGCGAGCCCACCTGCCCCACCTTCAGCGCGCCGGTCGCCGATCCGTTGACCATCTCCACCGTCCCGTCACCGTCGAGGTCCTCCACAGCCATCTGGACGTCGCCAAGCTCCGAGCCCCGCCTGCCGATGACGCTCCCGTCCTCACTGCTGAGAACGAAGAGCTTGCCGTAGCGATTCCCCACGGCAATCTCCTGCACACCGTCATCATCGACGTCGATCGCCGAAAGCTCCGTCGTCCCGTGGTTCACCTCGCCGAATATCCAGCGCTGCGAGAAGTCGGAGTTGATCACCTGGATGAAGCCGTCCACCGTCCCCAGCCCGGCCTCCCATTCCCCATCGCCGTCAAAGTCACCCACCAGCACGTCGTCCAGCCTCGGCTCATGGATCGTCGTCCGCGACACCCGCCAGTACGTCTCGATCGGGTGCTCGCGGATGAGCGTCCCGTCCGCCTCGAGCACATAAAGGATCTTGCTCTTTCCGCCGACGAAAACCTCGAGTTCACCATCGCCGTCGATGTCGTACGCCCCGACCGCGTAAAGCTCATCCGTGCCGTCGAACTCCCAGCGCACCTCGCCGTCCGCGTCGATCGCCGTCAGGTAGCGCCCGCGGATCGCCAGCGTCTCGTCCGAGCCGTCGCCGTCGAGGTCGTGTGTCTCCATCTCGATGGCAGGCTGCGCCACGCCGTCATGCGTCGCCGCCTCGATCTCCCACGCCCGCGAGAGCCCGGCGGCGTCCGCGATGGCCGGAGCCGCGCCCTCGGCCACATCCGCAGCCTCCGCAAATTGCCCAAGCGTGGACTGCACCGCCCGGCGCAGCGTGGCAGTGTCATCCTCCGAAAGTGCCCCCTCACCCGGTAGCGAGCAGGTCATCTCACCGGAGTAAAGGTCGATCTGCAGATCCGCCGCCTCCGCGAACATCAGCATGTCGCCCACACGGCTCGTGTCACAGAAGATCGCCTCGCGCCGCCCCAGCCAGATCATCGCTGCGTCCGTCTCCAGCGCATCCGGCAGATCGAGACCATCGGCCGCGATCGCCAGCGCCGCGGCGACCCGTCCGTCCTCCATCAGCAGCATCGCGCTGTCGTTGATGCGCCGGACGTCCCAGTCCGCGGCTTCCTCGCTGTCGGTGTTGAAGAAGACCGCCTGGTTGCTGAGAGTCTCGCCCTCACCGACATCAGCGCCGAATTTGTGATGCAGGTAGCGGATCGGCATCCGCGCGTGGTTAATGCGCGTGCTCTGCACCAGTCGCGAGTGCCCCGTGTTGCGGATGTTGAAAATCTTGTCGGGCAGGTCCGGGATCGGCTCCTCGGCGTTCGGCGCGTCCTCGGCCTCGATCGCCGCAATGACCTCCTCGTCCTCCAAGCTGACAAACTCCACCCGATCGAGGTAGACGCCGGGCGATTCTCGCAGCCACACCTTCACGAGGTGCACCCCGTCATCTTCAACTTCGATCCGCGGCATCGGCCCCGACTTGGGATTCACGCCGCTGTCGTAGGGCCGCCCGAACTCCTCAAGCGGCAGGTGAATCGCCACCGGATCACCGTCATCGATCGACAGCCAGAAGCTGTCCGTCCCGCTGTCGAGGCCCATGCTGACGAGATTCGCGAAGTACTCGCCCGCCGGAATCTCCAGCGGGAAGCTCAGCGACGAACTCGCGCCCTCAAAACGCACGGCCGCTTCCACGTCATCCGCGGGCTCCTCGACCACCGTCAGCCCCCGCGTGACGGCCGCCTCGCGCGTCAGCGTGAAGTCGCGCCCGTCGGCGGTGACCTGCCCCTGGTCGATCATCTTGAAGATGCACTCGAGCGAGTATTCCCCCGCTTCGACGGCTGTGCAGTGGTCGAGCAGCACCACGGGGCCGCCCTTGAGCCAGAAGATGTTGCGCCGCCAGTCCAGACCGTTGTACCCGTACATCGCGGTCTGCGTCATACCCACGGAGGGCAGGTCGGCCATGTGCTCAAGCCCCGCGCACGATGGGATGAGCTGGTCCGCCCGTCCGTTGCGGACCACCGAGAGCATGTTGTGATCGGTGGTGTTACGCACCAGGTAGTCGCCGTCCATCAACCAGTCCTCGCCATCCGCGAAGTACCGGATGATCGCATTCCCGTCGTAGTGCAGGTGCGTGCCGCGCGCGTAGCCGTCCAGCAGGAAGTGTTGCCCGTCCGGGTCGAGATTCTCGCGAAAGGCTATCTTGTCGAACGCCTTCTCCAGCGGAACATTCGGCGGCGAGATCGACGGTCCACGGGCATTCGTCGTGGCCGTCCACTCATAAACCTGCTCGGTCAGCGGAAAAGCGCTGATCCCGGCAAGCTCCTCCCAGGGCTCGGACTGCAGTTCCGCGTTGTACGGATTATCCCAGCCGCCGCGCGAAACCCGGTCGAGCCACCACTGAAGCTTCGCATCGTCGTAATACCACACCGCCCAGTCGAGTTCGCGCGTATACACGCCGCGCCCGTAGCCGTTGTCGCCGAAGCTCGCCGGGTCTCCCGTATTGTCGCAGATCCCGACGGTATAATCCGCATACATACGCATCTGATTCGTCTCAAAGAACGAGTAATCGCCCTCGCTCAGCGACCAGTAGATCGTATGCCGAGGAACGATCGTGTAATACCCCGTCGCGTCCTCGTTGGGCTTCCACGACTTCACCTGGTTGCCGAATCCGTTCTCTGCGCGCTGGAGGTAGTCATCAACACGCCTGCTGTCCACCTGCGGGTAGAAGCGGTCGAAGTAACGCGCGAGGTAGTACATACCGATCAGGGGGAATGTCTGATGATTGTGAAGGACCGGCCAGGTCTTCTCAGGGTCGGCAAACATCGCGTACCCCGATACATGTCGCGGGAGGTCATGCAGCGCGTTGAGCATCGAGTTGGCGCCCCGCCAGCGATCGTCCTCGGTCAGAACCGGCGCCTCCTCGAAGAAGTCCCACATCGTGCCGATCCAGTCCGCGGTCGTCTCCTCCGACCAGTAGATCCGGTGCGTGCCCGCCGCGGTCGGCTCAGGCCAGTACTTCAGCACATCCGGGTCATGCGCGAACTGCAGGTAGCGCTCGTTGATCTTCCGCAGCACAAACCGCGCCCGCTCCGCCCACGCCGGGTCGCCCGTGTCCCGGTAGCTTTTCACCGCGCGGTGAAAGTCGCGCAGCCAGAACTTGCTCAGGTCGCTGTTGACCAGCGCCTCCCGCTTCTCATCTTCCATGTGATCGACGCCCGAGACCTCCAGCAGCCACTGATCGACGGCAAGGTCCTCCGCCTCGCCCTCCCCCAGCACCTCCAGCAGCCGCCCCACGCCCCGGCGCGCGCCCTCCGCGTCCGCGGCGCCGATCAGCACGACATTCTTGCCCGCCGGACAGTCGTAGGGCTCGGGAATCGTCTGCAGGATGTACTCACCCCCGGGGCGATTCGCCTGCACTTCCTGATAGCGCTGCAGCCACATGCGCTCAACCACGAAGTTGTTGCCCAGGTGCCCGATCGCCACCGTGGTCTGCTCCGAGCGAAGCGGCGCCCAGTCGCGCCCCTCGCCGGTGATGACCTCAAGCTGTGCTCCCGTCCGCGCCTCGATGGCCTCGCGCAGCCGCATCCCGATGTCATGCCACTGTTTGTCATTCGGCACCACGATATGCGCCGCGGGCTCGCCGCCGCTCACAAGCGGCGTGTGCAGATTCGGCTCGTGGACTTGCTCCGGCGCAATGCCCTCGCTGCCGAAAGGAAAGAGTGCGAGGCGCTGATCGTCCGCGCCCGCCGCCGCAGTCTCCAGCGAGAAGTCATCGACCACGTAGCGCGAGGCGGCCATGTGCAGCGTCTTGATGTACACTTCCGCGTGTGTGGTGTCCTCGGGCGCCTTCAGCATCGCCGAGAACTGCCGCCACTCCCCCACCGGAGCGTTCAGGTGCGTGTTCGCAATCTCATTCGAGGGCTGAAAGCGCAGTTGCAGCCAGGCAGCATTCTCCCTGTCGCGCTCGAGGCATTTTGCCCACGCGGTCAGCTTGTAATACACGCCCGGCTCAATGTCATCGACGCGCTGAACGATCCCTGAGGTCGCCTCCCGGTAGCCCACGCGCTCCTCACTCGCATAGTCATCGATGATCAGCACCGCGCGCTCGCCCGAGTGCGCGTCATCGACGAGATACCGCGTCAACTCCTCCGTCTCGCCACCGTGCGCATTCCACCCCGCGGGCATCGTCTCATTCTCCGGATCAACCGTCTCAAACCCCGGGTTCGCCAGCAGCCCGTCCTGCGCGAACACACAGCAGGTGGTCAGCAGCAACGCCATGACGATGGCCGAAAAGCGCATCGGTGACACCTCCACGCGACTCTCGGTCCTGTGAGACTCAGCCCGTCAGGTAATTGCGGAAGTAGTTTATGCCGGAGAACACGGTCAGCGCCAGCGCGATGTAAAGCAATATCATCCCGAGCGGATTGAGGTCCATGCCGAAAAGTGGCACGTTCCAGATCAAAATCCCGATCGCAAACGACTGGGTGAGCGTCTTGAGCTTCCCGAATTTGTCAGCCGCGATCACAACACCCTCATCGGCGGCCATCGCGCGCATCCCCGTCACACTCAACTCGCGCGCGAGGATGATGATAACCACCCACGCCGGCGCCCACTCCAGCCGCACCAGCATGATCAACGCGGAGAGTATCAGCAGCTTGTCCGCAAGCGGATCGAGGAACTTGCCGAGATTCGTAATGACTTTGTACGAACGCGCGATGTGCCCGTCAACGAGGTCCGTGATACATGCAATCGCGAAGACGCCGCACGCGAGCTGACTGGCCAGTGCCGCTTCGGGGTGCCAGACACGGTAGTACATCAGCAGCACCACCGCCGGGATCGCCGCAATCCGGCTCAGCGTGAGGATGTTCGGCACATTCATGTTCTTGCGCATGCGCTCTCGCGGCCCTTCAGCCTCAGTATGCTCTACTGTCGCGCTCAAAGGTCGATTCTCCACGTCACCGCGAATGCCCTGCGCCGAAGCAACTCATCTACTCGCCTGATTGAAAACACCGGGCCTCTCCCGCCCCGGTGAATCGTGTCTCCAATCATCGTCTTTTCCGCCTTCCTCGTCATTGTATCTCCTGACCGTCCCCCATCGCCTGACGGTTGCTGCCACTCCCCGCCATCTCCGCCCCAAGCCGCACCGCATTGTTCGCCTCGCATATCTCATCGACGGTCTCTGCCTGATCGATGATCACCGACCACCCCGCCGCGTCCTCGGGCACGCCCGTCAGTTCATACTCCACTCGCACCGGCTCAAGGTCCTCGCCGATGCCCGGGATGTCAGTCAGCGTCTCGCTCGCCACGACCTCTCCGTCCGCGCTCACCAGCGCCAGCACCGCGCTCGCCACCGGCATCCGGCCGATGTTATGCACCACGCCCCGGACCGCGCTACCCTCCACCACCGTGTCCAGCGGCGACAGCGCGAGGTCCGGCCGGTCGTGGATTGGCTCCAGCGTCTCAACCTGCTCGATCTCGACGATCGTTACCTGCCGCGGCTCCAGCCTCAGCGGCACCAGCGAGTGGCGGCGCAACTGCATCTCCCGCGCCTCCACAGGCGCGTCCAGCGCGTCATCACCATCCGCATCCGGCCCCACCGCCACGCGGTAGCGCCCGTGCTCGAGCCGCCAGACACGCAGGCCCCCCTCCATCGGCTGATCCGCAAACGAGTAGACGGCCGCCTTCAAGCGATCGTCGGCCGCGTCCAGCACCAGTGCCGCGAATTCGGTCCCGAAGCCCTCCCAGTTCGCGGAAAGCCCGTGTGAGTACTTGTTCCGTGTTGTGTACGCTCCGCAGTACGCCTTCGCCGCATTGTTCACCGACGACAGGAATATGCGGTCCGTGAACTGCTCGGCCTCGGTGTACATATACTTGAAACGCTGCAGATGCGCAATGTCGTTCCTGAGCGCCTCCAGCAGCGGACCGCGATCCCCGCGCCTCAGCACAGCAAGGTAGGGATCCCTCTCCTCCAGCGCTTGCAGCGTCTCGTCGTCAAGGTCATCGAGCAAGCCGGCCTGATAGAACTCCGGCAGGTGGTCGGCGACGCGGAACGTCGCCCGTCCTTCCGCGAACTGGTCCATGAACGGTCGCGCGTACTTCGTCTCACCCGCATACTGGATCATCGACGCGAACGCCGACGCCTGCCCGCCGTAGCCTCCGTAGAGCGGCCGGTCCTCGTACACCTGCGTGGCCTCTTCGGTCGCCACGTCAACGCTCGTCGCGTACGCGCCCGGCTCCTGGTGCTCCAGCCAGCCATCCGCCCACTCGCGCAGGAATTCCTCGACCTGCGGGTGGCGGTTGTACCACAGCACCTCAAAGAGCGGATGCAACATCAGCGGATGCGCGTGCCCGTCGACCCCCAGTTCCCGATCGATCCGCAGATCCTCCGCCCCGAGCGTCTGATTCTTGAAGTGCCGATGCCCCTGGTCGGTCATCACCGTCAGCGCTTCCATCGACCGCGCTGACGTCAGCGCGCGCTCGAAGTACACCGGCTCACCGTAGCGCCACCACATCATCAGCGCGAGGTGGTTCAAACCCTCCTCATACGCGTGGAGAGGATCCATGCTCCGCCTGTTCAGTCCGTGTTCGAGCGTATGCGTCTCCGCGTGCGCAGCCAGCGCGGCCGTCGCATCGAGAAGTTGCTGCGCCACCGCATCGTCGCTGATCAGCGGGAACATCGCGTAGTTCTGATACATGCAACTGTCATCATTCACGCGCCCGCCCATCTCCCCCGTCGGCACCAACCGATTCTCCAGCCACCACCGGGGTACATCGCGCGCCTCCAGCCACGCCTGCCGCAGCACCACTGCCCACTCCGGCGCTCCCGGCGCCTCCTCAATCCGCGGCTCAATCGGCTCCAGCCCCGCCCGCTGCCACAGCCACTCGTCATACTGCCTCAGAATCGGATGGTCCGGCGCAAGCTCCTTCGCGAACGCCACCTCTTCGAGCAGCTTCACGACCTTCTCCCCCGCGTAGGCGTCCTTCGCCCACTCCTCGAGATCCACGTCGCGGCTCCGAAGGCTCATCCACGGCCGCGGCTCGCTCAGCGCCGCGAACATCGTCCGCACGAGCCACATCCGGTACTCCACCGCTTCGGCCAGCACCTCCGCGACCGGCGCCTCGTACAACTCCACCTGCGGCGTATTGAGCGTGACCGCGCCACCGGTCTTGATCGCCACCCACACGCGCCCACCCTCCGGCACCACCTGGTCGAGATGGTCGAGCACCACGTGCGACACGCCCGGCCCCTCCACCGTCATCTCCACGTTCATCACCCGGTGCTCCGCGCTGAACGGGTCCATCACGGCGATCTCCAGCGGCAGCCCCGTCGGCGCATCAGGCATATCCAGCCGAAGACCGACCGCCGCCAGGCCCGTGTCCTCCTGCATCGGCTCGGTCACGAAGTGAACCCACTCGCCCTTGCTCCGCTCGATGCGCACCGCCATCTCCGTCTGCGCCAGCTCGTGCGTCGCGCCGGGTTCGGGGCCGAACTGCGTCGCCGCCTCCGCCAGCGCCTCCGGGAGATCGATCCCCGCCTGGGCGCTGAGCAACGTTGCCTCCGGCAGCACGTCCTCCTCGCCGAGGCGGAAAAAGTAGAGATCGGAAATGAAGCCGTCCTTGAGGTTGAAGAAGCTGAAGCGATCTGTCATCACACGCTCACCGAAGACCGCGCGCGAAGACTCCGCGTTGGCGTGCCAGTCCCACACAAGCTCGCCGTCGCCAGGCTGGAAGTACGAGGTCGGGTCGCGGTAGAGTTGCACCTTCGCCCCACCGCGTATCTGCACCGCGTCCACGCCCCCGGCATCCCCAAGCCGCACGTTCAAACCGTCGCCATCCGCAAAGTCGTAGTA
>JBNJEK010000018.1:0-30826 GCA_051745855.1 Armatimonadota bacterium | reverse complement strand
AGGACGGGCTTCCAGCCCGTCTGCCCTTGCGTCCATCGCCGCGATCAGTGGATCAGTCAGCGCCTCGCAGCCTCCCACGAGCATCAGATCCGCCCTGCCCGCCCGCATCATCATCAGCGCGTACTTCACCGCGGCAGCCGAAGATGCGTCACCGAGCGAGTGCGTCATGTTCGGCCCCTGAAGCTCGTACTCGATGGCGATCAGAGCCGCGGGGGTGTTGATGAACGCGTGCGTGAAGATCATCGGTGAGCCGAAGCGCAGGCCCTTCTGCTGCACGCGCCCGGTCATGTTGAGCATCGACGCCAGTGTGCCGAACGCCGTCCCGACCGACGCTCCGAGACGATCGCTGGCGAAATCCGGGTGCTCGCCGCCCTCCCAGCCGAGGCCGGCGTCGCGCACCGCGAGATAGCAGGCGGTCAGCGCATGATCCGAGCACGGGTCCATGTACGTCTTCGAGCTTTCGCGGAAATCCCCGGGGTCGTATCCCGCCTCGAGGAGATCGCCGTCGGGTTCTTCACCGGCACGGAGCGCGTCCACGATCGGCGCAAACCCCGCCCCCAGTCCGCTGACCGCGCCGATGCCCGTGATTGCGATGCGTACTTCATCAGCCATCAGCTTGCCGCTCCCAGCACGACGCATGAATTATTGCCACCGATCCCCGCGGAGATGGAGATCGCGCGCCTCAATTCGGCCTCGCGCGCCTCGTTGGGCACGTGATCGAGGTCGCACTCGGGGTCGGGCTCGCGGTAGTTCACGGTCGGCGGCACCACGCCCTCGTTGATCGCCATCACCGTGGCGACCGCCTCAGCGACGCCCGCCGCGCCCATCATGTGTCCGATCGCGGCCTTGATGGAGGACATCGGAATCTCCCGCGCGCGATCGCCGAGGACCGTCTTCACCGCCTGAACCTCCGCCGGATCGTGCGGCTGCGTCCCTGTCCCGTGTGCGTTCACGTAGTCGATCGTGCGGGCATCGATGCGAGCGTCCGCGACGGCGTCGCGCACCACGCGGGTCATTCCCGCCCCACCCTGGTCGGGGGCGGTCAGGTGATACGCGTTGTTGTTCTCCGCCCAGCCAAGCACCTCGGCCAGCGGCTGGGCATTCCGTGCGCGGGCGTGCTCGATCTCCTCGACTACGATCGCCGCCGCGCCCTCGCCGAAGAGCGTACCCGACCGATCGGCGGAGAAGGGCCGGATCATCTCGTCGGTCATCGTCCGCAGCACGCTCAGGCCCGACAGCGGCGTTGGCGCGAGGGCGTCGTAGCCCGCCGCCAGCACCACGTCCGCCTCGCCGAGACGTATCATGTCCAACGCCACGCCGACCGCCGCGCCGCCCGAGGCGCAGGCCACCGAGAGCAGCGTGCAGGGGCCGCCGATGCCGAAGGCATCGCAGGCGTGCTCGGCGGCGGTCCCGAAGACGAACTCCTCGAAGGCCTCCGAGCGCACATCGCCGTCCAGCAGGCCGCTCACGTAGCTCTCCCACGAGTTGGCGCCGCCGAAGTTCGTGGCGTAGCTTGCACCGAAGCCCGGGTCAGGTTCGGCCGCGGGGGCGATCATTGCGCGGTGGAGGGCCTCGCGCGAGGCGGTGAAGAGGAACTGCGTGGCGAGATCAGGTGCCTCGCGCAGCCTGAACGCCGCGGCTTCGAAGTCGAACTCGCGGACCTGCCCGCCGTTCTCATTGCGCAGGCCCTCGGGGTCAAAGCGATCGATCGGCCCGATCCCGGAGCGCCCGTCGATCAGCCCCTGCCAGAATTCGCCGAGGTTCCGCCCCAGCGATGAGACAACACCCATCCCTGTGATCACTGCGCGTCTGTTCATCTCGAATCCATCAACTCCCATCGGGGAGATCGTTTTGCCGTTCGGAGGGACGTGTCTTCAGACGCGCCCGCTGTTGCTGGCCGCTCGCCGCTGGCACCTACATCCGCAAGCCGCCATCAACACTGATCGTCTGCCCGGTGATGTAACCCGCCGCGTCAGAGCACAGCCACGCGACGAGCGGCGCGACGTCCTCGGGGGCGCCGAAGCGCTGCAGGGGGATCATGCTCATCATCGTCTCGGCGCGCTTCTCATCCATCTCCGCGGTCAGATCGGTCTCCACGATCCCCGGCGCGACCGCGTTGCAGGTGATCCCCTGCCCGGCGAGTTCGCGCGCGGTGGTCTTCGTCAGGCCCAGCAGGCCCGCCTTCGCAGCGGCGTAGTGCGCGCGCATCACGTCCCCCATCAGGCCCGCGTCGGAGGAGATGTTCACGATCCGCCCCCAGCGCCCGCGCATCATCGGCCGGATAGCCGCCTTCGTGCAGTGGAACGCGCCGTCGAGGGAGACCGCGATCACCTCGCGCCACGCCTCGGGCTTGAGCATCATCAGATAGCCATCGCCGATGATCCCGGCATTGTTCACGAGGATGTCGAGGCCCTCAAGCTCAGCAGACACTTCCTTGACCATCGCCTGCACGGCGTCGAAGTCAGTCACATCCGCCTGCACGGCGATCGCCCGGCCGCCAGTGTCCTCGATGCCCGCGACGACCTCCTCCGCGGCGTCGGCGCGCTCGCGGTAGTTCACCGCGACCGACGCGCCCGCGCGCGCAAGCTCCAGCGCGATGGCCCGGCCGATTCCTCGCGAGGCGCCGGTCACCAGTGCCACCCTGCCGCTCAGATCAACCATCCCGCTCACTTCTTCCCCACGTAGCGCCGAACGTCATCCTCGTTGACCACCCCGGAGACATCCATCGCCTCCGCGACTTCTTCAAGTGATACGCGGTTCTCGCTGGCGAGGCGCCTCGCGGCCGGTGTCCCTCGCACCCGCCGCTTGCGGTCAGCCTTGCGACTGCGCTGGCGGCGGCCTCCGCGAGGCAGGTCGAGATCGAGGTCGAGGTCGAGTTCGTCCTCGGTCACGCTGGCGTGCTCTTCGATCACGCGCTCGTTTCGTTGCGCGATGTCTGAGGGCGGCTCCTCGTCCGCGTCGCCGATGAAGGCGATCACGTAGCCCACGGGCACCGTGCTGCGTGGAGGAGCGTATATCTTCTTCACGATCCCGTCGGTCTCAGCCTCGTACTCGAAGGTCGCCTTGTCGGTGATGATCTCACAGATGCCATCGCCGGCAATGACCTCATCTCCCTCGCTCACAAGCCAGCGGCTGACGGTGGCTTCGTCGAGATTCTCCGCCCATTTCTCGATGATACACAGTTCGCCCATCTCAGCGCTCCTCGCGACATGAATACACACATGAGGGCAATTCGCCGCGAGGCCGCGGAGACCTTTGCGGGCGGGTCCGTATCAACGGCTAATGATACCACGACAGAAGCCGTAACGCGCAGCACGGGAACCAGGGGCGGGAACCACGTCCGGGCGAGGGCGCCCGGACTCCGGGTCTTCTTGCGATTCTGGACTCCAGGCGCCCTCGCCTGGAGAGTCGTTCCCCCTGTCACCTCAATCCTCAACATTTGATACAAAGCCTTTGCGGGCCGCAATGTCGTATCAGTCAGAACCTCAACGAAGAGAACCTTTTACGCGGCAGCACATTCATATACAATGACGCAAGTTCGTCGAGAGGAGATGCGAATGAACGCGACCGCCAGGGCGATGATCTGCTGCACCGCGGCAATACTCATGACGATCGGGATGACGCATGCACAGGAGTCCGTCACGCTGGACTTCGAGCGTGTGGGAGAGGACTGGGTTCCCAGCCCCATCGACCCGAATACCGGGCAGATTTCGCTGGTAGCGGGGGATGGCGCGCACACCGACTTGCTCAAGGTCGAGGGCAGCACACCGAAAGCCTTCGGCGTGACGTACTGTCCGTGGCGCGACTGGACCGGATACACGGAACTGAGCTTCGATCTCTTCCTTCCGCCGGAGATGCCCGCGACCGCCGATGTGCAGGTTTACATCAAGGACCGCCACTACTGGTGGTACCAGGCCTTTCCTCTGCACCGCGAGGGCGACGAGCGCGCACAGGTCACACCGGGAGAGTGGATGAGCTTTACGATCGACATCTCCGAAGACTCCGTCGAGTGGCAGCCGGGCGGCCACGAGAAGGCGTGGCACCGGATCCTGCACAACCCCCGCGAGTTCGGAATCCGCATCTTCTGTGATGAGCAGTGGCAGGGCGCGGCGCTGATTGACAACGTGACGCTCTCGGGGTCCGAGCCGCCGCTGGGTCGCTTGGAGCCGGAGGAGCACCCGCCGCTGAGCTACGGGCTTGAGCTTGATCTCTCGGCCAGCGAAGTCCCCGTCTACGAGAAACTCGAACTGACCTTCGACCCGGGGCGCGTGTACGAGAATCCCTTCGATCCGGAGGTCGTCGATGTGCGGGGGCATTTTCTCTCACCCGCCGGTGAGGAGCTGACGATCCCCGGGTTTTACTACCAGGGCTACGAGCGCTCGCAGACTGAGGAGGGCTGGGAGCAGCTTACGCCCGTGGGCGAACCGTTGTGGAAGGTGCGCTTCTCCCCCACCGAGCAGGGCCAGTGGCGCTTTTACGTCAGCGTGCGCGATGCGAAGGGCGAACTGCGCAGCGAGGAGCATCGTATCACCGCAACCGCACCCCTCGATCCGCGGGGGTTCGTACGTGTCAGCGAGGACGACCCGATGTACTTCGAGTTCGACAACGGCGAGTTGATGTGGATCGACGGCATCAACATGCGCGACGGCGGCGACCACGCCGAGCGGCAGAAAGGCACCTACGCCTTCGACTACTTCTTCGAGCGCTTCGAGCAAGAGGGCCTGAATTTCGTCCGCACATGGATGGCCGCGTGGTGGGCGGGGATCGAGTGGAGCGAGGAGTATCACTCGCGCTACGACGGCGTCGGGCGTTACTCGATGTACAACGCCTGGCGGCTGGATTACATGTTCGATCTCGCAGCACAGCGCGATCTTTTCATCGAACTGACCTTCAACTCACACGGGCAGCTTCGCCGCGACAAGTACGACGCCGAGTGGCGTTACAACCCCTACGCCGCGCGCAACGGCGGCTACGTCGCAAGTCCCTCGATGTTCTTCACAAGCGAGCAGGCGAAGGAGGACTTCAAGAAGCGCTACCGCTACATCGTCGCGCGCTGGGGATACTCCCAGCACCTGCTCAGCTACGATCTGTGGAATGAGATCGATCTGTCAGAGGGCTCGAACGCCGGAGAGATCGCCGCGTGGCACGAGGAGATGGCGCAGTACATCTATGACATAGACCCCTGGCGCCATCTCGTCGCCACGCACGTCTGCCTCTACGGCGGCTTCGGTCATCCCCTCTGGCAGCTTCCCGAGATGGCCTTCATCAAAGCCGACGCTTACTGGCAGCCGTGGCACAAAAAGCTCAATCAGTGGTTCGACATGTACGCGCAGTACCGCGACAAGCCGAAGATCTTCATCGAATACGGCCCGCAGACCGCCGACCTGCCCGAACCTTACGTCGTCTGGCAGCGCGACTTTCGCGTGGTCGGCTGGATCGGCAACATGATGCCGATGGCCGGCCCGCCCGTGCTGTGGTATCACGAGGAGTGGGATGAGCTTGAACTCTTCAAGCTGCAGCGCGCCATCATGCGCTTCAATGAGGGCTTCGACCCGCGCGGACTGGACCTGAGGAAGCTGGAAAACGACACCTCGGATCCCGAGCACATCTTCTGCCAGGCGAAGGCCGGCGGCGGCGTCGGGATGTTCTACGTCTTCCACGATGAGCGCATGGCGGAGTACGAATCCCCGGACGAGGTGCCGGAGGAATTGCGCCTGGAGGATCAGTGGGTTGAACTGAAGGATCTTGCCGAGGGGGACTACCAGGTGCAGTGGTGGGACGCGTACACGGGCGAAGTGACCGGCGAGAGTGAGTTGGCGGTGGAGGATGCGACAACGCGGATCGAGCTTCCCGCATTCGGGCAGGACGTTGCGGCGAAGCTGATGAAAACTGATACCTGAACATCGCAGCAATTGCAGGGAGAGACACGATGAGTGAATACACAGTAGTGGTCGGTCTGGGCAACCCCGAGAACGTCGACCGGCTGATGCACGTCGCGTCCATGATCGCGAAGGACAATGGGGGACGGGTACAGGGCGTCACCGTGGTGAATGTGGATCGCTTTGCGCCTGACATGACGGACCAGGCCCACGATCGCATCAACCGCGCATACAACATCCTGGCCGAAGCGGAAGCAGTGGCAGAACTTTGCGGCGCGTCGTTTGACGGCCATCTGACGGTCGGGCGCGAGGTCGCGGAAGTGCTCAATGAGGTCGCTGACAGCACCGATGCGCGCCTGATCATCGTCGGGTTCTCAGAGCGCAGACATCCCGCGGGTGCAGACACCGACTTCGATCGCCTGGTCGATGAGATCGCGCACCAGGCCCCCTGCAATGTGCTCGTGGCCCGCTTTGTGCGCGAGCCCACCTACGAGCGCGTCCTGGTTCCGGTACGCGGTCGTTCGACCCTGGAGACCAGACACGACGTGCTCCAGGCCCTGCGCAATCAACTCGGCGCGTCGGTGGACGTGATGCACGTCTCCTCCAACCAACGAGAGGCCGAGGAAATGCGCGAACTCCTCGCAGATTGGCTGCGCGACCACGGCGTGATAGACCGGGTGCGTCTCCTGGTGGAGATCAGCAAAGACGCGGGAGCCGCCATCGTCGAGGCAAGCTCCAACTACGACCTCGTGGTCATCGGGACAGCACCCCTTCACGAGGTCAGACGCAAATTCTTCGGCGCTGTGCCGGAGTATGTCGCGAACCACGCCGCATGCTCGACCTTTCTCGTGAGGACGCAGGATATTCGGCACGAGGGCTGATCGAGACCGCCACGAGATGAGACGGGAGGCGCAGCCCGAAGCGGGCTGCGCCTCCCGGTGTGTCTGCAAGCCGGTTGCCGCTAAGCGGCCTGAAGCAGCCGCCCCAGCGCCGACTTGATGACCTCGACGAAGTCTCCCGACTTCTCGACGAAGAAGCCATCGTAGCTGCTGACGCGAGCAACGTCGCCCGTGCCATTTGCCTGCCCACTGATCACGAGGACCGGCATATCCCGCCAAAGCGGATTGTGCTTCACGGCTTCGAGCACGTCCCAGCCATCAACGTCAGGCATGATAATATCAAGTACGATGGCATCGTAAGACCTGTCGTTTGCTGAGGCTCCGCAGAGCTTCTTGAGGGCCTCGCGACCACTCGCCGCGGGGTCCGCGCTGAACCCGGCGTCCTCAAGGCCCTGCACGAGCACTTCACGGATCGCTCGATCGTCGTCTACTACAAGCACCCGAGACACGCATCCCACCTCCTTTTTCCATCATCATCCCTTGCAAAGTTCATCTGCCGCGGAAGTGATCCGCCACTGCCTGCTCCTCGCGACGCTTCTCGTCCCTCGCCTTGATGGACCGTCGCTTGTCGTACTGAGTCTTACCCGTGCAGACCCCAAGCTCAACCTTAGCATACCCACTCGGGGCGAAGTACATTCGCAGCGGGATCAAAGTTACGCCCTTTTGTTGAACGTCGCGATCAAGCCGCCTGATCTGCCGCTTATGCAGCAGCAACTTGCGCGGGCGCGTGGGGTTCTGATGCGCATATCCGCCCGCATCGTACTTCGAGATGTGCATGTTGTGAATCCACGCCTCACCGTTCTCCACCGTCGCGTAAGCCTCCGCCAGGCTGACACGGTGCGCCCGGACCGACTTGACCTCCGGTCCGGTCAGCTTGATGCCCGCCTCAATCCTGTCATTAATATGATATTCATGGCGGGCGCGCCGATTTGTCGCGATAGTTTCGACGGACATGACATACAAACTCCCAAATTTGCGCAGAAAGCAAAAAGTTAGAGGCGGCGTGTATGCCGCCGCCTGCTCTGATTCTACCGCGAATTGCGCCCGGTCGTCAAGGACAGAGCCTCCCACACGGAGAAGACCTGTCACGAGAGGAGATGCGTGATGGGTTACGACTTGAAACGCGGATTGTACTTCGCCGCCGACACCGGACTGCTTGACGTACCCGAGATTTACACGACCACCCGTGCTGCGCTGCGCGGTGGCGCGGTGATGGTGCAGTTGAGATCAAAGAACCTTCCGCCGCGCGAGATCACGTCGATCGCTCGAGAGATGGTCGCGGTCTGTGATGAATTCGGCGTGCCGCTGCTGGTGAACGACTTCCCTCGGGTGGCGCTGAAGGCGGGCGCGGCGGGGGTTCACGTCGGGCAGACCGACGCGGCGGTCGCTGAGGCGCGGGAGGTGCTGGGCGAGGCGGCGATCATCGGGGCCACGACCCCGACATCCGCGGCTGTGCGCCTCGCTGAGGCCGAGGAAGCCGACTACGTCTCCGCCGGCCCGATGTTCCGCTCGCCGACGAAGCCGCATAAACCCGTCGCGGGCCCCGAGCTTGCCCGCGAACTGCGCCCACTCACGAGTCTTCCACTCTGCGTGATCGGCGGCATCAGCGCGGAGAATGCACATGAACTCGCCGGCTGCGGGATCGACCTCGTATGCGTCATCTCCGCCATCTCAGGCGCGGATGATCCGCAACGCGCGGCAGAGGAGATCATCGAGGCGATGGCCGCGGCCGGGGTGGCGAGTTGAAGATGAGACGAGACAGCATCGACCGTCACAAGGACCGAAGCGAACCTCGGCCCGGCGACTGATCTCCCCCCCACTACTCCGCGTAGATGTACTGCAGGAGCGTATCTCCCACCTGGTAGAGCGAGGCGGGGCTGCAGTTTTCGGGGGTGTCATGCGTGGTGTGCCACTCGGGCGGGACGAAGTGAATGATGTCGATCGCCGGAACCCCGCGTTCGATGAAAGGAATATGATCGTCGGTCACCGAACTGCCCGCGGTGCGCTCGAAGGCATCGTGCCCCGACTGCTCGGCGATGGTCCACACCCGATCCACGAGATTCGGCGCGCTGCGAAGCGAGTTGCGCTCCATCAGCAGTGTGAAGCTCTCGATGGCCCTCGGCGGCACACCTACCGCGGGATTGTGCTCACCGTCCGCCCCGACGAGGTCCACAAGTATCATCTCATCCGGCCATGGAAGCTGCTCCGGCCAGTTCTCCGCCATCCGGCGTGAGCCGATGATCCAGCCGCCATCCGGTAGCGTTGACCCTCGCGCGCCCTGGTCCTCGGCATCAAAGAAAGCGATCACGATGGGCCGATCGGGCGGACTTTCGGCGAAGGCGCGCGCAAGCTCCAGCAGCACCGCCACTCCGGAGGCGCCGTCGTTGGCGCCGAGCACGGGCTCATCTCGCAGAGCCGGGTCCGGGTCCTCATCGGCCTTCGCGCGGCTGTCCCAGTGGGCGCCGAGCAGGAGAACATCGCCCCCGGCGTCGGCGGAGAAGAGCCCGGCCACGTTGGTGAAGTCATACACCGCGTCGCCGCCGAGTGCCGTGGAGGCCGTGAAGGGCTGGGTCACGACCTGCGCGCCCGCCTCCTGCAACTGCGCCACGAGGAACTGCCTGCACTGCTCGTGCGCTGCGCTGCCGGGGATGCGGGGTCCGAAGTCACACTGGGCCACGAGATCGGCGAATGCGCGATCCTGATCGAAAGCGGGCCGCTGCGGGGATGGGGGCGTGTTGACCGGCGGAGCAGGCGCCGTGCCGCCGCCCCCGGAGCTGCAGCTTGCCCCGAGCATGGCGTAGACACAGATCGCCGCGATGATTCTCATCCTGCTCACCAGCCTCACCTGCTGTGCTTCCCGGCCTGCACGTATGAAGAAGGCGCCAGCCCGATCGGTGGGCGGCGCCGTTGGCTCGGACGCTCGATCATGCTGATCAGTTCAGTTCGATCCCCGAGGACGGGTTGTCCAGCCCGGGGGTCTGCGAAGCGTTGATGCCCTCAGCCATCCGAGCGAGGCGCGCGGAGCGGTCCGCCGCTGGAGTGGGCTCAGGCTGATAGACGGCTCGCGAGTGAGGCCTCCTGGGGACAACCGCGACACGCGGAGTCTCCGGTCCGTCGATGGACGAGGCCACGCCGGCTGCCGAGGCAGGCTCCGGAGCCGGTGTTGCGGCGGTCGCCGGTTCGGGAGCGGGCTCGCGCGGCGTTGCGGCGACAACGGTCTCGCGCGGCTGCGGATCGCGCGCAGGTGGGTCCGGCGTGACTTCGGGTGTGCGCTCGCGTTCGGGCGCCGGGGTGGAACGGTCGGCCGAGGTCTCCGGCTCCGGCTCGGGCTGCGTCACCGTGCGCTCGCGCGTCTCCGGCGCGTCTACGTTTCTGCGGGGCGCAGCGGCGGGTCGATCTGGATGCGAGCGTGCTGCCGACTCACGAGCGGGCTCTTCACGCTCGGGCTCCGACGAAGTCGCACTGACTCTCTCCGGAGCGGATGAGGGCTCAGGCCGCGAAGCTGCGACCGGCGTCGCGCGCTGACTGGTGCTGCGAGCGAGGGGCGCCTCCCGCTCGGACTGCGGGGCCGCTGCCATGGTCGTCTCCCGGGTGGCCTCGTCGCTTTCCTCGGCGACGACCGCCTCATCCGTCTCCTCCGCGGCGGCGACCTGCTCATCGATCTCCGCGACAGTTTCGGGCTCAGCAGCCGCATCGGCCACCGTCTCAGCCGGCCTCTCAGCGATCACAGGAGCGGGGGCGTCGATGCCGTCACCGCCGCGCGGCACGAAAACCGCCGCCAGCAACGCGGCTGCCGCGGCAAGTCCGCCGAGTACCTTCGCTGCGCGGCGCCAGGTGAACGCGGAGTCGGCATCGCTGCCTCGTGCCGCTTCCTCGAGGGCAGCGTCATCGCGGGCAACGGCGGCCGTGATGCGTTCGTGGAGATCAGCAGGGGCGGACGCGGGACCGGCCTGGCGCAGCAGTTCGACCGTCTGCTCCATCTGCTTGAATGCGACGTAGCATGAATCACAGGCGAAGACGTGGGCTTCAAACGCGTCGCATCGGGCTCCATGAAGCTCATCGTCGAGGTATTCAGAGGCCAACTCGAGGGTCTCTTCGCAGGAGACCTCCTCGACCGGCCGTGCATCTGCGCAGGCGCGCAGGATGCGCCGCCGGAGATCGGCCGGCGGCTCCTCGCGCCCGATGGCGCTCAACACGCGGCGCATTTCGTTCATCTCGGGATGCACTGACAGGCAACTCCCTGTCAAACTGGACAGTACATGAATGCTTGCACGGGTCATCTACCCGGGGATTGTCTTCGATGAGGGCTGCATGCATCCCCACGCATTCAAGTTAGACACACCGACCGGGGAAATGTTTCGCCACGAGGACAAATCTTGCGCGACTGCCTACGCGCGGGGAAGGATCTGCTCCCACCAGTCCCTGACGCGGTCGATCAGGCTTCGCTGCGTTTCTTCTTCGCTGACCGCGGCGGCGCCCTCGCGCCCGGCGAGGATCGCCAGCCCGACCCCGGTGGCGTAGATGGGGCTTGCGACCGAATCGACCATCCCGAGGATGCCGCGCGGAC
Source organism: Armatimonadota bacterium (assembly GCA_051745855.1). Lineage (GTDB taxonomy): Bacteria > Armatimonadota > Zipacnadia > Zipacnadales > UBA5352 > UBA5352. The sequence goes on along the minus strand of JBNJEK010000018.1, from coordinate 19,481 downwards.
TGCCCACACGCGCGGGGAGGTCGTCGAGCACGCGGGAGGCGAGGGTCGCCGTGCCCGGCAGCGTCGATCCGCCACCGGAAAGCACGACGCCGGCGCTGGCCTGCTCGTAGACGCCCGCGCGCCTGAGGTTGCTGCGCACCAGCGAGAAGATCTCCTCCATCCGCGGCTCGATGATCTCCGCCACCAGGCTCATCGGGACTTCCTCGGATTGATCACCGTTCGCAAGCTGCACCTTCACCCGCTCGTCGGGCAGGGGGCCCTCGGTGAGCGCGCGCCCGTAGCGGCACTTGAGCTTCTCCGCCTCGTCGAAACTGACGCGGAGAAGGCGGGCGATGTCACGAGTGGTGTGATTCCCGCCCACGGGAATCGCCGAGGTATGCGCGATCGAGCCCTCAAGGAAAGCCGCCACGTCGCTTGTGCCACCGCCTACGTCAACGAGGATGACGCCCAGGTCGCGCTCAGCGTCGGTGATGACCGCCATCCCGGTGGCGATCGGCTCGAGGACACGGCGCCTCACCGCGACCCCCGCGTCCGCCACGCAGCGCTCGATGTTCTCCACGATGCTGGCGGTTCCGCTGACGGCATGCAGTTCTACGTCCAGCCGCCGCGCGGACATGCCCACCGGCCGCATAACGCCGGACTCGCCGTCCACGGTGAACTCACGCACCACCTGGTGGATGATCTCGCGATCCTGTGGCAGTGGCACGGCGTCGCGGGCGCTCTGCACCGCGCGCTCCACATCCTGCTCGGAGATCGCCGGACCGGGCGCTACGTTGGTGCGGCCGGTGACGTTCACGGAGGAGATGTGCGCGCCGGTGACCCCGACGTACGCACTCTCGATCTCCACCTCGGCTTGCTGCTGAGCGATCTCCACGGAGGTGCGGATCGCCTCGATGGCGTCCTCGCGATCCACGATGATGCCGCGTTTGAGACCGGCGGACGGGGTCAGCCCCACGCCGATGATCTCAAGACGCCCATCAGTATGCGGACACCCGATGATCGTGCAGATCTTCGTGGTGCCGACATCGATGCCGGCGACGAACGAGGTGTTGGGCAAAGATGAAGCCTCCGCGAAAGAAGATCGGTGTGTCGGAATACGCTCTCGCCATCGGAGGAACGAGTTCGCCGCAGGGAGCCTGCGCTCCTCCCTCACACCGCGGCTCTCAGTCCACCCGCTTGAACGTTGGCCTTGACGGAACGCGCAGATCGATGTAAAGCGGCGCCTCACCCTGCTCCGCGAGGCTTTGCAGCAGCCTGGCGAAGAGCAGCGCCTTCTCCTCCAGCATCTCCTCGTTGCCGAGCTTGCCGAGGACCCCGCCGGCGGTCCAGACCTCGACCCGCACCGGGCGGCTCAAGTCGATCCGCGCGTCCTCGAGCAGCCCCGTCTCTCCAAGGCCCGTGCGCACCGCGTTCATCATCTCAACATCGCGCCGCGACAGCGTGCCCCCGACCCGGAGTGAGGACGGGGTCTCAATGCGAATCCGCGGCAGCCCGTCGGGGACCCCGCCCGTCCAGTGCATGCATACGCCGTCCTGATCAACGACCATGAAACGATCGCCCTGCTGCACCACCGCGACGGGTGTCCGCGGCTCCACCTCGATGGTCAGTGTTGAGGGCAACTCCCTCCCGACGCGGACTGACTTCGCGCGCGGCAGCCCGCCGATCCGGCCCTCTATCTCGCGCATCGGCGGCAGCCAGATGGTGCCGAACGCCATCTTCTCAGCGCACGCTGCCGCCTCCGCGGCAAGGCTCTCATCCGCAGAATCGATCTCCACCGATCGCACCGCGAAAAGATCTGAGGCGAAGATCCCGAGCAGGCCACCCACCACGGCTGACGCGAGCACCAGTGAGATGCCCGTCACCGCGGCCCTGCGGCGCAGGCGCGCGGACGCGGCGCGATCGGCCGCCGAATCCGCGTTGCTCCGCCTCTGACTGGCCCCGCGCCCCCGCCTGGAGGCTCTTCCTCTCATGCAAGGTCCTCCGCGACACGCCGGATGTCCCCCGCCCCGATCGTCAGGATAAGGTCGCCCGGCCGAGCCATCTCGCGCACTCGATCGGCGATCTCTGCTCGGTCCGCGATGTACTCCACTCCGCGGTCGGGCGCGATCTCTCGGACGCGGCGCGCAAGGTCTGCCGCATCCACCCCTTCGATCGGATCCTCGCGCGCGCCGTAGATCCCCGCGACAATCACCTCATCGGCGACGGCCAGCGCGCTGGCAAAGGGATGCATGAAGTCACGAGTGCGAGAGTAAAGGTGAGGCTGGAAGATCGCAACGAGCCGCCGCTCCGGCCATCCACGCCGCGCCGCATCGAGCGTCGCCGCGACCTCCGTGGGGTGATGCGCGTAGTCATCGACCACGAGCGCGCCGTCCAGTTCGCAGATCAACTCAAAGCGCCGCTCCACGCCGCGGAAGGCCTCGACCCCCGCCAGCGCCTGCTCCGGTGCGATGCCGACCTCTGACGCAGCGGCGATCGCACAGAGCGCGTTGAGCACATTGTGACTGCCCGGCACCTGCAGTTGCGCCTGCCCGACCTCATCTCCCTCCACCAGCAGCCTGAACGAAACTCCGAAGGGCAGTGGCTCGATCTGCTCAGCGCGAAAGACCGCCGTCTCCGACAGCCCGCAGGGGATAGCCTTCCCTGCACAGCGATCGATCATCTCCGCCAGCGGCGCACAGTCCGCGCCCCACGCGAGGAAGCCGTCCTCGGGCACAAGGTCGATGAACCGCGCGAACACATCGCAGACCGCCTCGAAGGTGCCGTGCTGGTCGAGATGATCGGCCTCGACGTTGGTAATGATCTGTGAGCAGGGGCCGTAGCGCAGGAAGGTCGCGTCACTCTCACACGCCTCGAAGACCGCAAGTTTCTCCGCGCCCGGATGGTAGTTGCTCCCGATGTTGGCCGCATCCCCGCCGACGACCACGAGCGGGTCGCGGTCAGCCTCGAGAAGGATGGTGGCGAGCATCGAGGTGGTGGTCGTCTTCCCATGTGTCCCGGAGACCGCAATCTTCTCCATCGGCTCGATGATCGCCGCGAGCAATTGCGAGCGATGGTAGATCGGCAATCCACGCTGCTGCGCGTCAACCAGCTCAGGGTTCTCCTCAGGGATAGCGGTCGATGCGACGACAACGTCGGCGTCGCCGGCGCCACCAGCCACCTGGGGCACGTGAACCTTCACGCCGGCCCCGCGCAGCCGCGACACGCGCGGCCCTTCCCCGCTGTCCGAACCGGTGACAGTGAAGCCGTGTTCAACAAGTACCCCGGCCAGCCCGCTCATCCCCACGCCCCCGACACCGATGAGATGGATGTGCTGGCCCCGCTGCAATGCAAGTCTCTCCGCTGCGGCCATCCGTGCAGTCTCCCGATCGCGCGTTCTCGTCCGAAGGTGCGTCGGACCTGATTCTACGCGCCCGAGCCCTCCTCCGCAAGGGCGGCTGCCTCCGCGACCGCCAGCACGGCGTCCGCCACGTCCGCCGCCGCGCCCGGACTCGCAGCGGCCAGCGCCGCATCCGCCATCTCCTGGCGGCGAGCATCGTCGCCAAGGATCTCCCGCACGAGCGCCATCAGCCGCTCGGAGGTGAACTCTTCGTCCTCGACGATGACCGCGGCCCCCTCCTCCGCCAGCGGTGCCGCGTTCAGCCTCTGATGCCCTCCCGCGTGCGGGTAGGGCACCACGATCATCGGCGCCCCATGCAGACAACTCTCAGCGAGACTCGCCGCCCCTGCGCGAGTGACCACCAGGTCCGCTGCCGCAAGCGCCAGCCCGACGTTCGGCAGATGCTCGATCAGATGGTAGCGCGAGGGCATGCCCATCTGCTCTGCCTGCGAAAGAAGTCGCTCGTAGTCCAGCGAACCCGACAGGTGGACGATCTGCATTTCTTCGCAAAGCTGCGGCAGCGCGCCGATGACCGCATTGTTGAGCCGCCGCGCCCCCTGAGAGCCCCCGGTGACCATCAGCGTCGGCACCTCGGGCGCCAGGCCCAACGTCCGCATGCCCTCCCCGGCCGTGGCGTCGGCCACCTCTCGCCGGATCGGGTGGCCGGTCACAACCGCAATCTCGCCGAAGACCTCCGCCGCCGCCGGCGAGACGCACGTCACCACCTCCGCCCACCGCGAAAGCAGTCGGTTCGAGCGGTCCGGCCGCACATCCGCGGCATGCAGCACCAGCGGCACACCCTGCCAGCGGGCGGCGATCCCCGCTGCGGCGCCCACGTATCCACCGGTGCTGAACATCGCGTCGGGCCGGAAGCGACGGATGATCCTCCGCACCTGCCGCACCCCGCGAAGCAGCCCGACCGCCCCCGACAGCGCCGCCGCTGAGATGCCGTAGGGCATCGGCCGCGCGTCGATAAGATCATGCGGCAGTCCTCGCGCGGCAAGAAGTTCCGCGTCGATGCGCCCCTTCGCACCGATGAAGCTGACCTCGGCGTCAGGCTCGGCTGCTCGCAATTCCTCTGCCACCGCCACGCAGGGAAAGAGGTGGCCGGCTGTGCCACCACCGACCATCAAGACGCGCGGCCCGCTCATGGCTCACCGCGCCTCGAGTAACGTGACACTGCCAGGACAAGGCCGGCGGCGATCGATGCCGACAGCAGGCTCGTCCCGCCACCGCTGATGAACGGCAGTGTGAGGCCCGTGACCGGCATGCATGACGTATTGACCGCTATGTGCGCCAGACTCTGAACACACAGCATCGTGGTCACGCCTGCCGCTACGTAGAACCCGAATGCGTTGTCCGACCGGCGGGCGATCTGCAACCCCCGCCACGCTACCAGACCCACCACGACCAGCAACACAAGCCCACCTATCAGGCCCATCTCAGCACCGATGACGGAGAAGACGCTGTCAGTGTGCGGCGCGGGCAGCGAATGCCACTTGTCGGGACTCATTCCCAATCCCGTCCCGGTGATTCCACCGCGCGCCTGTGCAATCAGCATGTTGAGAATGTGATAACGATCGTCCGGCGGGGCGTTTTCAAGGTCGATGAACGCCATGATCCGCCGCCAGCGGTAGGGCTCCTGATATGCAAGAAGCAGCGCAGCTCCGACGGCTGAGAGTGCCAGCGGGATCAGCTTCCAAAGGTTCATGCCCGCGAAAAACAACATCGCGAACGCGATCGCCGAATAAATCGTCGCCATCCCCTGATCGCGTTGCATCAGCAGCAGGCCGCCGATCCCCACCGCAAGCACCAACACCCAGCCGAAGGACGTGACCCGATCCCCGGCCGCTTCATCTTTGCGGGCGAGAAAATGCGCCAGCAAAAGGATGAATGCGACCTTCATCAACTCCGACGGCTGGAAGGAGGGCAGTCCAGGAACATCCAGCCACCGCCTCGCGCCTCCGGATGTGACCCCCCACGGGCTGAAGAGCACCAGGCCCATCAGCACCACCCCGGCGACGAAAGCCCAGGGAGCAGCTTTGCGCAGGAATCGAAGGGGCAGGACACTGACAATCAGCATCGCGACCAGTGAGATCGCGACAAAGAGGGCGTGCGGAACAAGATGGCGATAAGGATCGCCGGGGAGCAGCATCGCGTCGGGCCGACTCGCCCTCGGGAAGCTCGCAGAGAACACGAAGACGATCCCCGTCACCATCAGCGCCCACACGAGCAGAAAGTACGTGCGATCCATCGGACCTGAGGTCCTCTCGCGCCCACTTTCACTCACGTCGCTGCGATAGTCCACTTCTGCCGCGCTCGCGCTCATCGCGTCATTCCCTCCTCAGCGCTGCTGCTGCCTCCCGGAACGCATCGCCACGGTGCTCGTAGTCGCGGAACATGTCAAAGCTCGAGCACGCGGGCGCCATGACCACCGCACAGCCTGGCTCGCAAAGCTCGTACGCCCGCCGAACTGCCTCCTCGAGCGTATCTGCCCGTTCAGCGCCGCCCCCCATCGCCTCCTCGATCCGATCGGCCGCCTCGCCGATCAGGATCACTCCACGCGCGCGCGAACTCAGCAGCGCCCCAAGCTCTCCGAAGTCAGCCCCCTTGTCCTTCCCGCCGACGATCGCGACAAAAGGCCGCTCCATCGCTTCGAGGTCCGCCACAGCCGAGGCTGGATTGCTGGCCTTCGAGTCATTGATGAACTCCACACCGCCGGGCCCGCGGACGTGGTCCATGTGATGCCTCGGAGTCTTGTACGAGCGCATCGCTGCCGCCATCGCCTCAGTGTCCGCGCCGACCAGCGATGCGATCATCGCGGCTGTCAGCGCATTCATCATGTGATGCCGGCCACTGATCGCCAGATCGCCGGTCGGGCAGATGACCCGCTGCTCACCGCCCACGTTGACGAAGAACTTCCCGCCCTTCACGCCTGCGTCAAGTATGTCCGTCACAAGCGAGATCCGGCGCTTCTGTGCCAGCGTCTCCTCCGCAAGCTGCCGGGCATTCTCATCGTCGTTGTTGATCACCGCCACGTCCTCCGGCCGCTGATTCTCAAAGACGCGGGCCTTCGCCGTCGCGTAGGCGGCGAAGCTCGGGTGGCGGTCGAGATGATCCGGAGACAGATTGATCAGCGCCGCGATCCGGGGGCGAAATCGCACGATCGACTCGAGCTGAAACGAACTGACCTCCACGATGGCCGGCGTCCACGGGTCCGCACCACTCAGCGTATCCGCCAGCGGAAGACCAATGTTGCCGGCGAGAATGTGCTCGATGCCGGCTTCCGCCAGCATGCCGGAGAGCATTCGGCAGACGGTGCCCTTGCCGTTCGTGCCAGTGATCGCGATCACCGGCGACGGGCAGAGTCGCCACGCGAACTCCAGCGTCCCGAACGTCTCCACGCCGCTCTCCCTCGCCGCCACCAGCGCCTGATGCTCCCAGGGAACCCCCGGGCTTGACACCACGAGGTCGGCTGCCCTGACCTCGTCGAGCCGCTCAAAGCCCGGCACCACCGCCGCGCCCAGGCGCTCAGCCTCCTCGGCGGCCTCGCCCAGCTCCTCGCGCGACTTCGAGTCCGCCAGGCGTACTCGCGCACCCGTCTCAGCAAGCAGGCGGATCGAGGCCATGCCGCTACGCCCGGCGCCGATGACCACCACGTCGCGGTCGCGCAGGGACCTGCGGTAGTCCTCGATCTCCTCGATGCTCCGGACAGGCTCAAGTCGCATGATCTCTCCGACGGTCACAGTGTCAGCGCCACCACGAAGATGATGCCCGTCACCGCCAGGCAGGCGCCGATCACCCACGCCCGCACCACGATCGCGGTCTCTTCCCACCCGACCAGCTCAAAGTGATGATGCAGCGGCGACATCCGCAGCACCCGGCGACCGGTCGTCTGATAGCTCACAACCTGCACGATCACCGACAGCGTTTCAATCACGAAGACCAGCCCCGCCAGCAGAAGCAGCAGTTCGATCCGTGCCGCGATGGCGATCCCGCCGAGCGCCGCCCCCAGGCCGATGCTCCCCACGTCGCCCATGAAGACCTTCGCCGGGGGCGCGTTGTACCACAGAAAGCCCGCTGCCGCCCCCGCGACCGCCAGCGCCAGCAAAGCAAGCTCGATCTCGCCGACGACCCAGCAGCCGAACGCCAGCGCAACCCCGCACAAAGCCGTCAATCCGCTTGAGAGCCCGTCGAGGCCGTCGGTGAGATTCACCGCGTTCGCCGCTCCCACCACGACCACCGCGGCAAAAACCTTCCACAGCCAGCCTGCGTTTGCCAGGGAGGCCACCGTCAGCCCCGACACCAACTCATCCGGCTGATGTCCGCCAAGGTACCACACCAGCAGCAGAGCGAAGCCGAACTCCAGCACAAGGCGAATCCGCGCGCCGAAGCCGTAGTGCGTCTTCCTTCGCAGCTTCTCATAATCATCAAAAAAGCCGACCGCCGCCATCCCGACGATGAAGGCAACCACCGCGAGCGTCTTCCCGCTCAGGCCCCCCATCCCGACCGCGATCAGACCGGCGAGTATCAGCACTGAGACGTGGATCGCCAGCCCGCCCATCGACGGCGTGCCGGCCTTCGCGAGGTGGCTCTCGGGACCGTCGTCGCGAACATGCTGGCGGACATTCGCCCGCCTCAGCTTCGGAAGCAGCGCCCCTGTCAGCGCTCCACTCAGCGCGCACCCGCCGACCAGACACATCCATGCAAGCAAGACTTCAACTGTCATCCGTCAACGCCTCCACGACTCGTTCGAGTGCCATCCCCCGCGATGCCTTTACGAGGACAACATCATCTTCTCTCAATTCACTGCCCACCAGTTCCGCCGCCGCCGGGGCCTCGTCAACTGTGCTGACACGGACGCCCCGTTCCGCCGCGCTCTCCGCGGCCAGCGCGGCCAGTTCCCCCACGGTGATCAGCCAGTCAACACCCGCCTCCACCGCGGCGCGCCCGATTTCCCTATGCGCAGGCTCGGCCTCAGCGCCCATCTCAAGCATGTCCCCGAACACGAAGACCCTGCGCCCCTCCGCTGCGGCCAGCACGTTGAGAGCCGCCCCAACCGAATCGGGGCTCGCATTGTACGCGTCGTTGAGGATCACCGCGCCCTCGCGTCCCTCCAGCCGCTGCATGCGCATCGGGCTTCCGGCGTACCCCTCCAGCGACCGGCATATCTCCTCCAGCGTCGCGCCGATCTGGCTGCCCGCCGCCGCTGCGGCGAGCCCGTTCAGCACCGAGTGTCGCCCCGGCACCGACATCCTCACATCTGCCTCACCCAGCGGAGTCACCAATCGAAAGCCGACACTCTTCACATCGCTGTCATCAACATCCACCGCGCGGAAGTCGGCCTCCCGCTCGATCCCGAAGGAAACCACCGGCGCCTCCGCCATCGCGCACAGCACGCTGAAGAAGAAATCATCCGCGTTCAGCACCACCGCGCCATCGACGGGAACGTGGGCCAGCAACTCCGCCTTCGCCTGAGCGATCGCCTCGCGGGAGCCCAACTGCCCGACGTGACTCTGACCGATGTTCGTGATCACGCCGACCTCAGGACGGGCAATCCCGGCGAGGTAGTCGATCTCCCCGGGGCCGCGCATCGCCAACTCCAGCACGCAAAAACGATCTTCCGGCGAGAGCCCCAGCAGAGTCCGCGGGACGCCGATCTCGTTGTTGTGCGTCCCTTCCGCGACCACCGCCGGCCCGATGCGCTGGACGATCTGCCCGAGCATATCCTTCGTAGTCGTCTTTCCCGTGCTGCCCGTGATCGCCAGCACTCGCGCCGGCATCTTCGCACGGTGCCAGGCGGCAAGCAGGCCGAGCGCCCTGAGGGTGTCTTCCACGATCACCACGGGCAGGTCCGTGGGCGCCCGCTCCGGATCGGAGATCACCGCGGCCGCCGCCCCCTTCTCCTGAGCAGCCGCAAGGAAGCTGTGCGCATCGTGATGCTGCCCGACAAGCGCGACAAAAAGCTCGCCGCCGGCGAGTTCGCGGGTGTCAGTGCTCACGCCGGAGACGACGAGACCTTCCCGGCCGTCTTCGACCGCGCCTTCACAGGCCGCGGCCACTTCCCCAAGGGTCGCAGAGAAGTGAGGTTCTGTCTGTGACACAATTGCCACCTCGGATCAACGTGTGCGGTGCGGCGATGTGATCAGCAGTAAATCTCCTCGAGCAATTCGCGCGCTATCTCTCTGTCGTCGAAGTCGATCGTGCGATCGGCAAAGATCTGATAGGTCTCGTGGCCTTTCCCGGCGATCACAACAAGGTCGTCGGGTCCAGCGGCCTCAAGCGCCAGCCTGATCGCGCTCGCGCGGTCAGACTCGATGGCGTACCTGTCTCCGACCACCCCGGAGGCGATCGCATCGATGATCGCTTCCGGCGCCTCGGAGCGCGGGTTGTCCGATGTGATGACGGTGAAATCCGCATTCTCAGTTGCGATGCGTCCCATCTTCGGACGCTTGTCAGGGTCCCGGTCTCCGCCGCAGCCGAACACGCAGATGAGCCTGCCCGGATCGAGCTGCCGGCCAGCCCGGAGCACATTCTCCAGCGCCTCCGGCGTGTGCGCGTAGTCCACGATCACTCCGAAAGGCTGGCCGACGTCCACGCTCTCGAACCTTCCGGGCACTGCGTCCATCGACGACAGCCCGCTGGCGATCGCGTCCGGCCCGATGCCCATCGCCTCCGCCGCCGCGGCAGCCGCCAGCGCGTTCTCGACATTGAATGCCCCGGGCAGCCCCAACTCCACCCGCGCCGTTCCCGAGGGCAGCAGCAGGTCGAAACTTGAGCCCGCCGCGCCCATCTCAACGCCAACTGCGCGCACCTGTGCGTCCTCATGCAGCCCGTAGCCGAGCACCTCACAACTGGCGCGCTGCGCAATGCGAAGGCCGAACTCATCATCGAAGTTGATCGCGCCGACCATCGGCTTCGTCGACGCCTCGGCATAATCGGTGAAAAGCAGCACCTTCGCATTGAGATAGCGCTCGATGTCCTCATGAAAGTCGAGATGGTCCTGCGAGAGGTTTGTGAACACCCCCACGTCGAACGAGCAGCGCCACGGCCTGTGAAGCACGAGCGAGTGCGACGAGACCTCCATCGCCACACCCTCGACACCCACTTCCACCATCTCCCGCAGCCGCCGCTGCAGTTCGATCGCATCCGGCGTTGTCCGCGGAGCCTCGGCAAGCTCCTCGGTCGCACCGTAGCCCAGCGTGCCTATCACCGCACCGCGCTTTCCGGCCGCGGCGAGCACCGCGTCGATCAAAAAGGTGGTCGTGGTCTTTCCGTTCGTCCCCGTCACTCCTGCAAGCAGCAGGGCGCGCGACGGGTCCTCGAAGAACGCCACGGCAAGCTCCGCGCAGGCAATCCGGGCATCCGCCACCCGGGCCCACGGAACTCCCTCGACCGTCGTCTCATGGCGCGGATCATCGAATACAACCGCCACCGCGCCGTTCACCAGTGCCCGTTCAATGAAATCATGCCCGTCGGCCTCGAAGCCGCGGTAGGCGACGAAAATGTCTCCCGGCTCCACGAGACGTGAGTCGGAAGCGATGCCGGTGACCGCCGCATCGCCGCGGTGGCTCAGCAGCCCCGGTAGATCCTTCACGAGTGTGCTGAAGAACGTGGTCCTGTCCATGATGCTCCGTTGCGCCAAAGGTGTCGACCGTGCTCCCCCCGTCCACTGCTGCGTTTACGCGCCCGCGTCCTCGCTGATCTCAACCTGCTCGGGAAGCAGCCCCGCGCCGCGAAGCCCGGCCATCATGACCGCCCTGGCTACGGGCGCCGCCACGTCTGCGCCGTGCTCTCCAACCGCGGGCTCATCGACGGTGACAAGAATCGCGAACCGGGGATCCTCGAGGGGCGCGACCATCACGAATGATACTATGTTTCGTCCTCTGACGAACCCCCCCTCTTCCTCCAGCCACTTCTGAGCCGTCCCCGTCTTTCCACCGACTCGCACCCTCTCGATCGCAGCGGGACGCCCCGTCCCTCGATCGACCGTCGCCTGCATCATCTCCCGCACCCGCTCGGAGGTCGCCGCCGAGCAGACCTCGCGCAGTGCCAGGGGCTGCACCTCACGCACCGGAAGGTTCGTCTCCGCATCCATCACCGCCCGGACGATATGCGGCTGCATCAGCATGCCGCCGTTCGACACCGCGCAGATCGCGCTGAGCATCTGAATGTCTGTCACCGAGACGCCCTGTCCGAACCCAAGGTTCGCCAGGTCGCGCACCCGCATCGCGTCCGGGGCACGCAACGCCCCGGCCACCTCGCCGGGCAGCCCGATCCCCGTGCGCTCGCCCAGTCCAATGTTGCGAAGGAAGCGATGGTAGTGCTCGCCGCCGATCAGCAACGCGTAGCGCGCGGCGGCGATATTGCACGAATGTGACACCATCTTTGTCAGGTCCACAGTCCCGTGCCCTCGATCATCCCAGCAGCGCAACGGCCGCCCCCCAAGGTCGGGCGTAAGACCGCTGCAGTGATACTTCTGCGCGCCGGTGTACTCGTCTGATTCCAGCGTGGCCGCCGCAAGCAGCACCTTGAAGAGCGACCCCGGATCGTACTGCCGGGTCACCGGGAGGTTCTGCATCCTCGCGCTGATCTCTTCAGGCGTTCCCTCCTCGAGGCCGGACGGGTTGAAGTTCGGCCGCGATGCCAGCGCCAGTATCTCTCCGGTCTGCGGGTCCATCACCGTGCAGGTGGCCGCTTTCGGCCTGTTCCTCTCCATGGTCTCATCGAGCGCCAGTTCAACCACCTGTTGCAGCGACCAGTCCACCGTCAGAACCAGGTTATTGCCCGCCTCGGGGAGCCGCACATGTGTTGAGTCGGCGCCGAGGATACTGCGCCCGTAGCTGTCAAGATTCTTCGCGCGCGTTCCGGGCCTTCCGTCAAGCAAAAACGCCCAGCGCAGTTCCATGCCCTCGAGAGGTTCATGCCAGGGACTTCTGCGACCGAGGATATGACTGGCCATCTTCCCACCGGGGTATATCCGATCCCACTCGCGTTCGGTCCACACGCCCGGAGGCCGATCCTCCAGCAGCGGCACCACCCGCTCAGGCTCAAGCAGCCGCGCCAGGTGGATCGACTGGCGGCCGCGCTCCGCGCCGTCCACGAGCTTCGTCCGAATCTCCCCCGCGTCCAGTCCGGTCAGTCGTGCGATATGATGGGCGGTCCCGTCGATCCCCTCGTCAGACCCGGCGATCTGCACCGGGTTGGCGTAGAGCGTCTCCAGTGGCACACTCACCGCCATCGGCTGCAGATCGCGGGAGTATATCCCACCCGGGACGGGCTTTTCAGGGTCGGAGCCGCGGTGGATGCGCGCGTCAAGTTCGAGGTAGTGCGTCCGATCGAAGACCTGCACCATCAGCAATCGCCCGGTGATCCCGAGCATCAACATGCACATGGCCGCAAGAAACAGACGCACCCGACCTCGAGCCAGCGGGTGCGTGACTGTCTCCGGTTGGCCGGTGTGCGCTCTCCCGTATGCCATCAGCTCATCTCCGTGCTGTCTCCGCACATGTCACTGGACCTGCGCCGAGGCGATCTGTCGGCCGTTCGCATGAAGCGGCACGCCCGGCCCGACTGCAAGCTGCCCCAGCACAATCTCACGGCGTTCGCGGTCTGAACCGGCCGTGGGGAGCGCCTCGTAAAGCTCGGGAGGAAGATCGGTCAGGCGCACATGCGTTGTGCCCCGCGGCCGGTCGAGTTCCCGCTCGACGATGTGATCCTGAATGCGCTCGGCGTTCTGCAGGACCGCCAGTTGCTGCTGGAGTTCATATTCCGCGGACTGCTGCGCCTGCCGCGCGCGATCGAGGCGCCTTAGATCACATTCGATGATGGAGATGCGCGCACATGCGAAAAGGTACACGACGGCGCCCGCTCCAATCATCCCGATGACGAGAGCGGGCCAGATGATATCAGACCACACACGGCGCGCCGGGGACATGCGAGGGGTCGAGCGAGACTGCATCTGCGATGTTGCCTGCCTTCCCATCGAGCCCTCCCCGCCGGTTCCGATCGCTGCCGGCTTCAGCCGGGAGAGAAGCGCTCCGAAAGCCCTCCCTCCCCCGATCTGTGTGGCGTACGAACTCCTGACGATTGTGAGGGAACGGGCGCCCATGCGGTATTGCCTCGATGCAATGCTGCGATGGACCGCGTGCCCTGGGTGCACGGTGCCTCATGTCAATTGCCGCGACCTTTGCTTCATTCATTGCTGCGATGAGTGGCTGCGATGTGTGCTTTGATTGTGCTGCAAAGGTTGCTGCCTGTGTTTCCCGGGCACCCGTTCCCGGTCTCCGGTCGATGGCCGCCTGGAGCACACCTTCCGGAGAATCCTTTTGTCAAAAGACCTGTGCGTAGACGGCGCGAGTGTCAGAGACGTTCCGCGGCGTGAAGCCGAGCGCTACGAGCTGCCGGATTCCTCTCGATCTCCTCGTCGCTGGGGTAGAGCGGTCCGGGCGTGAGCACCTCCACCATCGCCTCGCGCTCCGGCCCTCCAATCAGCCGCGGAGGCCCGATCGGCCCGCCCTCGAGATCCCGGAGCTTTCGCCGCGCAATCCGGTGCTCGGAGCCGTGGAAGGTCAGCACGACCAGCCTCCCACCGGTCCTGAGAGCCTCGACTGCGGCGTCGATGCCCTTCGCAAGCCCCTCGAGTTCCTCATTTACCGCGATGCGCAGGGCAAGGTAGGCCGCCATCACCCGCTTCTCAACGTCCGGCCCCTTGAAGCTCAAGGCATCTCTGAGGACCCGTGTCAGCCGCTCTGGAGTGTCGATCGGAGCCTGCTCGCGCTCCCGGACGATCGTCCGTACAACGCGCCCGACCTCTCCCCCGCGTAACGTCCGGCCGAACACCTCCCGCAACTCCGACTGCGAAAGCTCGGCGAGCAGCGATGAGGCCGTCCGCCCCTGATCGGGATCGTACGCCATCTCCAGCGGCTCCTCGCCGCCCCAGATCGAGAAACCTCTGCCACGGCCCGCCGTCCGCCCCGCGAGTTGATCGCGACTTGGACCGCAGTCGATCAATGCGCCGTCTATGCCATTTTCAAGGTCCAGTTCGGCGAGAACATCAAGCAAGTCTTCGTAGCTTGCGCGCCTCAGCGTGACCCTGTCGCCGTACTCCGCCAGCCTCTCGGCCGCGATCTCCAGCATGGCCGGGTCCCTGTCAACCGCGATGACGCGGCTGTCCGGCGCGCTCTCAAGTATTCGTTTCGAATGTCCGCCCGCACCCGCCGTACCGTCGAAGTACGTCCCGCCCGGGCGCGGCTTCAGATACTCAATGACCTCGTCAGGCATGACCGAGATGTGTTCGAAGTCGGTCACTGCACCCCTGCCTCGGACGTCGCCTCAGTCCCGCCAGAGCGAACTCCAAGACTGCCGAAGCGCATCCGCGCCAGCTCCTTGAGATGCTCATGCTGGGTGCGCGTGTAGTCAAGGTAATGCTGCTCTTCCCAGATCTCCCACGTCGTGCCCATGTTCAGAAGCATCGTCCGCGACTCCCCCGGCTTCAGACCCGCCGCACTTCTCAGCGCCTCCGGGATTTTGATCCTCCCGCGATCGTCAATCTCCACTTCGGTCGCCCCACCGATGAATATGCGGCGCAGATCGTTCATGTCAGGATCGAGTGCACTCTTGGCCGCGAACTCCTGCATCAGATCCGGCCACTGCGCGGGACCCATCATCACCAGATTGCCATTAAAGCCCTGCGTCAGGACGACGCTCCCCTCAAGCTCCTCCAGGTGCTGCTCGCGGAGGGCGATCCTCCCCGATGCGTCGAGCTTGTTGACTGTCGGTCCCTGCGGACCCATGGCTTTGTCCTTCAAATCCCCGCAAAATCCAAGCGACCTGAATCCCCGTTGATCCCCATGTTACCTTTCGCATCCCCGCGAGTCAAGCAGATTCGAAGAAAATGGTTGATTCTTCTGAAGAGCAGTTCCGCTAAAAGCGGCTAAAATCACCCGATAACCGTCATATTTCGACGTTGGGAATTATAGGGGATCTTCGGGATTGAGTCAATGTGGGGCGCATATTGTCGGTCAGAGTCGCCTGTCCTGCGCGAAAGCGTCTCGAAGCAGCGCTCCGTCGGCCGTTACCCATCTACGCGAAAGCCCCCGCCGAAATCGGCGAGGGCACAGGTGTTGCACTTTCGCAGCGACCGGCGCCCGCCTACTCCAGGGAGCGAAGTTGCTCCATGGCCGTGGCGTAGCCCTCGGGGTGCTGCAGCACGAATGAGCCTGAGACGATCACGTCCGCGCCGGCGTCACACAGGCGCGCGATGTTGTCGGTGTCAACACCCCCGTCCACCTGGATATGCACCTCGCGCCCGCCCGCCTCAATCATCTCCCTGACCTGCCCCACTTTACCCACGGTCTCCTCGATGAACTCCTGCCCGGCAAATCCCGGGTGCACCCCCATCACCGTGATCAGGTCCACCAGCGGGAGCAGTTCGTCGATCTCCTCCGCCGGCGTGTCGGGGCTGATTGCAAGACCGGGGCGCCGCTGCGCTTCCCGGACCGCATTGATGAACTCGCGGGCGTCATCCTCGGCCTCGATGTGCGCGGCGATGAGGTCCGCTCCGCCCTCGATGAAGCCGTCGAGGTAGCGGAGAGGCTCGGAGATCATCAGGTGGGCATTGAAGGTCAGAGACGAATACTCCCGGCATGCCGCCATCGGCAATGCGCCGTGCGTGAGGTTCGGGACGAAGTGCCCGTCCATCACATCCCAGTGCAGCCAGTCCGCCCCGGCTTCCTCGAGGGCTCGGGCGTCCTCACCGAGATTCGCGAAATCCGCAACCAGCATCGATGGCGCAATGATCATCTTGAGTGTCCTCTCTGCGTTCTCAGTTCCCGATCGCTTCCGACGTAAAGATTCTCGCCCCACCGCCCGATCTCCTACCTCCGCCGGTAGTCCGGGCAGCGTTTGGCGTTCGGCCGCGCGGGGCGACTGCAGACATCGCCGTAGTCGTAGCGGCACGAGTCGCAGAGGAATCTCCCCGGCGCCCGCTGGCGCTGCCACCAGCCACTGATCGTCTTCGTGATATTTCGAACCCAGTCTCGTATGCGCTCCACGTCCGTCCCCTCATGGAAGATATCATTGCTGCTGCATCAGCCGCGCGATCTCATCAAGCTCCCACCGCACGCGACCGATCGCGGCCTCGCCGCTCACCGTCGCGGCCAGCACGATCGACTCGCCATCATACTCCGCCCAGTGCGAGGCGAGCAGCCTCTCCCCCGCGCTGATGACTGTCCAGTCGGGCCCGTCGAGCGCAACCGCGTCGGCGAAACGCTCGATCGGCGCCACCATACGCGCGACTTTCCGCGCGGTGGTCTCCGCATCCCCGTCCGGCGCCACCGCGATGATCCGCCGATGCGGGCCACGCCAGGCGTTCCAACCGGTCCCGAAGCGGCCGCCCGCATCCGCGGAGGCCGCATCGAGCATCTCACCGAGTTGCGCTTCCGGACTGAGCGGGAGAGCGGAGGCAGCCTCAGCGGGCCTATCCGGCGCGCGGTCGGTGTCCGCCGCTTCGACAAACTCGCGCACCGCCTGCGCCACACCGGCGGCCGCAAGCTGGATCCTCCCGGCCGCGGTCTCGCCTCGCGCAGCCATGATCAGCACCGTCGTGGCGGCCGGATCAAGCGCCTGTAGCGCCCACGCACCGATCGCCGTCGCCGAAAGCTGCTGTGCGGTGGGCCCGGCGCCAAGCCACGCACATATCTCGAGATGTGCGCTCACGAGCGCGTCGGCGTGGCCCCCGGTGCCCGCGGCGGGAGTTCCCGACGGCACCGCCGCGATGACGGTCCGTCCATCTGATGTCCGCCAGACGCGCACATCCGTGCCCGCGCCCGCCGCATCTGAGATGACGTCTATCATCCCCCGCAAGTTCTCCGGACGCTCCGGCTCGGCTCCATCCACGGGAGGGGCAGGCTCGACCGGCGAGAGCCGCGCGGTGTCCTCTCCGGGGGCGGACTCGGGCGCGGCCGTCTCAGGCGGCTGAGCGACCTCCTCCGCCGCTTCGGCGGTCTCCGCCGGAAGCTCGCCGGGCTCATCCGCAGCCTCAGTCGAAGGTGACTCCCCGGGCACCTGCTCGTCCTCAGAGCCCGGCTCAGGAGTTTCCTCTATCTCCGCGTCCGGCTCGGGCACGCTTCCACCGTCAGTCTCGTCGGCGGACGCGCGCATGGCGGCCTCCGGCGTGGCGTCGATCACTCCCGGGGGCAATGCCTCCTCCTCGGCGTCCTCCGGTGCAGCCTCCGCCTCGACTTCCTCGGGCTCCTCCTCGTCGAAGGGCAGCGCCGGGGCCTCGGGCACGTCTTCTTCGCCCGCTTCACGCTCGACCACCTCGGCAAGGTCGCCGATCTGTCGCTCTTCGAGGACCGTCGGACTGACCGGAGGTTCGTCGGTGTTCTCCGCAAGCGCCTTGAGCAGCACGTCCTGGCGCTCGGCCTCACGCCGGCTGTCGTGGAGCGCATCGGAGACCTGCGGGCGGCCTCTTCGCCGCCTGCGAACGCGCGTGGCGATGAGCGGCCGGATCAGCCGGAGCGCGACGGCCATCATCAGCACCTGCGCGGCCGCCGCGGGCCAGTACGACGCGTAGTAAAACTGTGCGCTGGCGAGCAGGTCGCCGGTGACCTGTGGAGAGAGAGCGCCGGCGGCGACGGCGATGCCGGCTCGGACCACGAAGCTGAGTATCACTGACAGCAGCAGGATCGGCGCGGCCACGGAGCCGCCGCCGAGCATCAGTATGTAGATGATGCCCTCACCGGTGAGCACGACGGGGAGAATGCGCGAGAATTCGATGGGGCGTACATCGAGGTCCGCCAGGGCCGCACTGGCCGCCACTGCGATGACCGCCGCGGCCAGCACTCGCGCAACGCCCATGAGTATCCGCACCCCGACGCCTGATCGGGGTTGTTTCCGCGCCATCCGCTGTTCCTCCGTCCGAAAGTCACCCGACTGATGCTCGCGACGAAGTGCATCTTCGACGGAGACCAGCATATCCCCTTCGCGTCTGCATCACCGCGGGCAGGGAACCCGCTGATACCCACTCGTGCCCGAAGGTCCCCGGCCCTTTCGCGGCGAATATGCGTGCTGCATAATCACGCGCCACCGGAGGACGCCCCACGTGAGTGAGACCGCCGATCCCCGCAACCGCATGAACGAACTGAGCAACCGAGAGTGGATGATCGAGACCAAGAGCTTCTGGCGTTCCGAAGCCGACGAGGACCTTCCCGAGTGGTTCGACCCCGATCTGCTGGAGCAGTTCGGTCTCTTCCTCGCCGAACAGCATGGCGACGAGCGCGCGTCGGAGATGATGGGGCAGCTTCTTCGAAGCGCGCTCTGGTCATATCCGCCACCGCGCGACAAGCTGAAGGCGACACATCCCGCTACCTTCTCAGAGCGGGACATCGCGCGCCTCATCCGGTTCTTCACGAAGTCCGGACAGATGGTCCTCGACCCGTTCGTCGGCAGTGGCTCCACGCTCCTCGCCTGCCAGGAGACCGACCGCATCGGCATCGGCATCGAGCTTATCCAGCGCTGGGTGGATGTCACGACGGGCCGGCTTGAGGCGGCGGAGGTCCCGCACCGGCTTGTGCCCGCCGACGAGGCGATCGATGCGACGGCCCTCGGAGCCCACGCGCTGGTTCACGGCGACTCGCGCGCCTCACTCGAGACGATGCCCGACGAGTGCGTCGACTTCGTCGTCACCAGCCCGCCCTACTGGAGCATCCTGCAAAAGCGCGGCGAGAAGGCGGCCCAGGAGCGCGAGGACAAGGGCCTGCCGACGCAGTACTCCGAATCTGACGCGGACCTCGGCAACGTCGAGGATTACGACGAGTTCCTCGCCCGCCTCGGCGATGTCTTCGCCGAGTGCGCGCGGGTCCTGCGGACGAAGCAGTACATGTGCGTGGTGGTCGCCGATTTCCGCCACGGGCCGCAGTTTCACCTCTACCACGCCGACATCGCGCGCCTCATCGAGGGCTGCCACGAGGATCTGCAGCTCAAGGGCCTGACGGTGCTGCTGCAGGATTCAAAGGGCCTCTACCCGCTCGCCATCCCCTACGCCTTCGTCGGCAACATCCACCATCAGTTTATACTGATCTTTCAGCGGATGGAGTGACGC
>JBNJEK010000017.1:0-32448 GCA_051745855.1 Armatimonadota bacterium | reverse complement strand
CCTGAGACATGACGCAGGTGTCTCAGGCAGGAAGAATCTCGCCGGATGGCCCACGGGCAGAGGACTCCAACGGGTACGCGGCGAAGCCCGTGTTGTTGCGGAATCTACCGGGCGGCACACAGGAGACTGCTGCCGGGAGATCAGGGGAGGCAGAAAAACATGGCAGATAACGTTTCTGCGGACAGCGGTGGTGACGAACGCGGGCAGGAAGCGTCCATCCCGAAAATGGCCACCGGGGTGAGAGGACTTGATGATGTCCTCCACGGCGGCATCCCACGGGGCCGCACAACCCTTTTGAGCGGCGGGCCGGGGTCGGGCAAGACGGTGCTCGGGGTGGAGATGCTCTATCGCTCCGCAATCGCGGGAGAGTCCGGGATCTTCATCTCCTTTGAGGAGTCTCCCGCCGCCATCAGGCGCAATGCCGCATCCCTCAACTGGGACCTCTCGACCCTGGAGGACGCCGGGCAAGTCGCCATCCTCGACGGCCGGGTTGATCCCGACGCGGTCCGCGCCGGTGATTTCGACATCAAGGGCCTTCTCGCCATCCTCGGCGGTCAGTCCGAGGCCATGGGCGCAACCCTTGTCGTGATCGACGCCATCGACGGGCTGCTGCGCCTGCTCGACGACCCGAGAATCGAGCGGGAGCAGCTTGAAGTGCTGCATCGCTGGCTCTCAGATCAGGATATGACGTCACTGCTGAGTGTGAAGACCTCCGGCGCGGATGCCGTACAGACCGACTACGACTTCCTCGACTACATGGTGGACTGTGTCATCAAGCTCGACCAGCGTGTGGACGGGCAGGTCAGCACGCGGCGGACCCGCGTGCTGAAGTACCGCGGTTCGAGCTACGAACGGAACGAATATCCGTTTGCGATCACCGAACGAGGAATCCGGCTGGTACCGGTGACGACCGTTGGTCTCGTGCATGTGACCTCCGATGACGTCTTCTCGTCGGGGGATACGAGGATCGACGAGATGCTCGGGGGCGGCCTCGTCAGGTCATCGGCCACTCTCGTCTCGGGCGCGAGCGGCACCGGGAAGACCTCCCTCGCCGCCACCATCGCGCGGGCCGCGGCGGAGCGGGACGAGCGCGTCCTCTACCTGCAGTTCGAGGAAGCCGGCCCCACGATGGTCCACAGAATGCTCAGTCCCGGGATCGACCTCAGGCCGGCGATTGAGGCCGGCCTGCTGCACATCGAGGCGACGATGCCCGAAGCGCTGGGAGTTGAGGAGCACCTGATCCGCATACTCGAGATAATCGAGCAGCATGATCCCGACATGGTGATCCTGGACGCCATTACCGCCGCGTCGAGGATGAGTACTCGCGAGGCGGCCTATGACTTTCTCATGAGATTCATCAACTCATGCAGGCAGGCTGGGATCAGTTGCGTCCTGACGCACCAGGCTCAGCAGATCTCGGAGCGCAGTCAGATCGGGGCGATGGGTGTCTCATCGCTCCTCGACACCGTGATCCTGCTGGCTTACGAGGAAAACGAAAACGTCTTCGATCGCACAATGCTGGTGCTCAAGTCGCGGGGGATGAGCCACTCGAACAGACGCCATCGCTTCGAGATCACCGACTCGGGGCTGTCGATCGAGCCACACGGCGGTGGCAGCCCGGAGGGCGGAGAAGGGGGGCGCGTCTGATGGCTGACAGAGCCTCCAACACGGCGGAGAGATCGTCCGGCGAGGCGGATGCTCGCTATCAGTTGCACCTTTTCGTGGCCGGTGATGAGCCCAACTCGCGGCGAGCGCGGGAGAATCTGCAGCGCATCTGCTCCGAGTACCTCGCCGGGGACTGCGCGATCGAGGAAACGGACGTCTTCAGCGATTTTCAACGAGCGCTCGAGATGGGCATCTACGTCACCCCTGCTCTCGTGATCGAGAGGCCAGGGCGGACTGTGACCGTCTTCGGGAATCTGAGCAACACGCGGAAGGTACTGGATGCATTGGGGCTGGAGGCAAGCGACGATGAGCGACGGGAAACCCTCATATCAGGAGCTTGAGGCTCGACTGGCGGAGGCTGAAAGCGCGATCGCGGCTCTCCGCGGCCATGAGGTCGATGCGGTGATAGGCGACCGGCAGATCGCGTACGTCCGGTTGAAGGAAGTCGAGGACGCGCTTCAGAAGAAGACGGAGCAGCTTGAGAAGCTTAACGAGGAGCTTGAACGCAAGGTCGCAGAGCGCACCGAAGTCGCGGAGAAGCGGGCCGCGCTGCTGCAATCAATGGCGAGCGACCTGCTCAACGCCGAGCAGCGCGAACGCCGGCGCCTCGCACACCTGCTTCACGATCACCTCCAGCAACTGCTCACCGCAGGCCAGATGCGAGCGCACCTTCTCGGCGAGCAGACCGCGGACGAGGACACGCGCTCGATGCTCGATGAACTGACCGACCTGCTCTCCGAAGCGGTTGATGCCTCGCGGTCGCTTGCAGTCGAACTCAGCCCGCCGGTACTCACGCACGGGCTTGCCGCGGCGACCGAGTGGCTTGCCGACCACATGCTGGACACCCACAAACTGCAGGTGACCGTTGAGGTCGACGGAGACGTGGAGCCGGAGAGTGAGGAACTCTCCGCGTTCCTGCTGCAGGCGATGCGAGAGTTGCTCTTCAACGTTGTGAAGCATGCGGGAGTTGACAGCGCTGCCGTCCGCGTCTGTCGCGAGGACGACCGGATCGTGATCGCGGTCAGCGATGAGGGCAGGGGCTTCGATCCATCCGAGCTTGGCGAATCGCGGGGAGGCGAGAAGACCGGCTCCGGCCTCCCGGGGATCCGCAGGCGTCTCCAGCTTCTCGGAGGTTCGCTGGAGATCCACAGCAGTCCGGGTGAAGGAGCGGCGTTCCGGCTCATCCTGCACACGAAGCAGGTGCCGGCGGCCGAGGCACCGAGGTCCAGGACGGAGCAGACCTCACTGCGGCTGTCCTCCGAGCAACCTGACGGCGAACTCCGGGTCCTGGTGGTGGACGACCACGACATCGTGCGCGAGGGTCTCGTGGCGCTCATCAGCGAGTGTTCCGAGATGACGGTGGTGGGCGAGGCGTGTGACGGCGCGACAGGGGTCGCGATGGCTGCAGACCTTCGCCCGCATGTGGTCGTGATGGACGTGAGCATGCCGGGGATGGACGGGATCGAGGCCACGCGCCGGATCGTCGAGGAGCAGCCCGAGATCCGCGTTGTCGCGCTGTCGATGCATGCCGAGCGAGACGTGGCCCGGCAGATGCGGGAGGCCGGCGCTGACAGCTACGTGACCAAGGGCGGCCCCAACTCAGACCTCATCGACGCGATACGCGGCGAGACCACTCGGTCGGACGAGCAGTGACGCGCGGGCGCCCCCCGCGTTACAACCCCGGCGCGGGGACATCGCTTTCGCCGGTGGTGATGACCAGGCGATCGAGACTGACCGGCGCGCAATCCTCCGGAGCCTCGATCGTCAGCGTGTGCCAGCCCTGCTCGCGCTGGCCGAGGCTCACTGGCTCACCGCCCTCGATCGGCAGCGGGCCGATCTCATCGACGTAAAGGTTCAGCCGCGCGGTGCGCAGCCCGGGCGTGATTCGCACCGCGGCCGGCCCCTCCAGCAGGTAGACCGGATACCACGCGCGATCCCCCGACTCGAGCGTGACGTCCTCCCTTCGCAGCGCCCCCTCGCGGGGGGGCCGGGTGAATGTACTGGCCTCCGGATCGTATGCGCCGGCGTGCAGCGTGATCTCGCCCCCGGCCGCGGCCTCCTTGACGGCCTGTCGGTAGGCGTAGTAGTAGTCGGCGGGCGTCTCGCCGGGCGCGTTCAGCAGCGTCGAGCGCAGAATGTCATGCCCGTGGGCCGCCTCCACCCACAGCAGCATTCCCACCAGATAGTTGAACGAATCCTCGCCCAGCCCCGCGGCCAGTTGCGAGTTCGGCCCCTCGCGCAGCCACAGATCGATGGTCCGCTCGCGCGTGTCCGTCAGCAGTTCGTGCAGCGCCACCTCACCGTTGTCCCAGAGCCCGTCAACCGCAGCTTGAGCCCGTCCGGACGGCCACGGATCATCAACCACCAGCCCCGCTTCCCGCGCGAGAAGTTGCAGGAAGAGCGCCTCGCCCAGCACGCCGGCGGCGTCCGGCTCGGGCTGGCTGAATCGTCCCATCGTCGGGAGCGCGTAGTGGCCCCACTCATGCGCGATCTGACGCAACCACTCCTCGGGCTTGCGATCGCGCCCGACGTCGTAGATGAAAATGTCGTCCTCATACTGCTCGGCGCCTGTCGGCCCGTCCTCGCACATCCACACCTGCATGACATGGTTATTCGCGATCGGCGGGAGGCCGTAGGCGGCGCGGCTGTAACAATGCATCCGCAGCAGCATGTGCGCAATCCGCTCGGCCAGTCCCGCGTAGTCCTTCGCCTCCTCGCTAAGCAGTTCGGAGGGGTAGTGGACCATCGTCGTCATGCGAAGCTCTTCACCCTCGGGGACGGCCACGTAGCCGTAGCACGATCGGTTGAAGCGCGCCTCGCCCACGACGCCCTGCCCTCCCGCCGACGGGATGGACTTCGTGATCGGCGCGCCGCCATCTTCCATCTCCTCGGGGAAGATCGGTCCGGTGGTGTACGCGATCCGGCGCTGCAACTGATCGGGGCCGTCGAACTGCATCCGGCACACGTCGGTGATGAACGAGACCGGGCTGAACCTTAGCAGCCCCAGCCTCAGTCGCCGCGGGAACTGACCGCTGAAGAAGAGGCCGGTGATGCGCTCGCGCCCGTAGTCATCTTCCGGGCGCAGTTCCAGCAGCCTCCCGTAGCTTTCGAGGGCCTTCAGCGGCTGATCCTGCAGTTCGTAGAGGTAGCCCATGTGCGAGTGGATCGAGGGCCGGTCGGGAGCGATCTCAAGCGCCTGCAGGAGCCGATCCATCGCGGCTTGATGATCCCCCTCATCGGCCAGACGCTGACTCTGCCCGATAAGCTCGGCCACCCGTGCCCTGTCCCCGGCCTCATCGCTCCACGCGGGTGCGACGGCGACTACTCCCAGCAGCAACGTTGCAAGCGCGACGGCGCGCGCACTCTTCATCGAATCGGCTCCTCCGGCTCCTCGGACTCATCCGCATCACCCTCGGGGCAGACGACACTCTGGGCGACCCTGTCGATGATATCCATGTGGTCCTCATCAAGCAATGCGCCGGCGTAGTAGATCCGGTTTTCATCCTCACAGTGCCAGACCCATCCGCGCACCGCCTCAGGGTAGGGCCTGCCCATGACATGCATGACGAAGGACTGGATGTGCTTGAGTGGATTGGAGAAGTACCCGGAGACCTCCAGCCCGGGATGTCCCCGGAAAGTCGTCTCCTCGAACTGCAGCTTGATCTTTTTGTGATAGCCGCGGATCTCGGATCTCGCCCACTGCTTCAGGTCTTTGTTGCGCAGCGCGACATTCGCCATCCCCCATCGGGCGCCCACGATCTGCTCGCCACGGTTCGCGAACTGAAGCTCGATGAGTCCGGCCATCAGTTTCTGATCCGACATCTCGAACCGCTCCGGCACCTCCATCTGCAGCCCATAGGTGGACCAGACGACCCAGCCGTCCCGCGGGTGATCCTCCATTCGGCTGATGACCTCGCGCGCGATCCGCTCGCCATTCTCCTCGGGTCTGGTCATCACCTGCATGACCATCACCCGCTCACAGTCCTCGCAGTACCACGCCGCGCCCCGGCCCTCAAGCTCGCCCTCCCACCCGAAGCAGTGCAGATCGGCCTTGCGCATCTGCCGCTTGCTGACCACGGGGCAGTCGCGCACCGTCTCGATCTCAGGCTCGTCCTTGCTCCGTTTCTTCGTGAGATCCTTGAGATAGCCATCCACCACGCCCTCGATGTCCACGAAGCCGGAGGACTTCTGCCACTTTACCTCGACCCGCGGCATGTTCTCCTGGTCGTCCAGTCGCATGTAGCCCTGGCCGCGGTCTCCGCTGATAGCCGCAATATCCCACTCGGGCGGGACCTGCACCAGCACGCCCTCCCAGGCGCGCACTGTCCACTCGTTCGTATCCATGGTCGTCATCGCCTTGAGCCCCGTCTCACGTGTCAGAATACAATCTGCTCGCGTCGCATGTGGATGCTCTGAAGAATCCCAACCGCTATCATGTTCGTGATCAGGCTCGACCCGCCGTAGCTGAGAAACGGTAACGCCATCCCCTTGACCGGCGCGAGGCCGATCGTCATGCCGATATTCGCGTACACCTCGATCAACAGCATCCCCACAATGCCGGCGGCGACCACCCGATCGAAGGTCGTGGGCGCCGCTGCCGAGATGCACAGCGCGCGGTACAAAAGCAGTCCGTAGAGCACCACCACGCTGGCCGCTCCCACGAACCCCAGTTCCTCCGCGATCACCGTGAAGATGAAGTCGGTCTCCTGATCGGGGATGAAGTCCGCCTGGCTCTGGGCACCATGGAACAGGCCCTGCCCCCACAGATGCCCTGCTCCCACCGCAATCAGCGATTGCCGCAGGTGGTACGACGCCGCGAGCGAGGCATCATCGGGGTTCATGAACGCCATCAGACGCGCCTTCTGATGCGGCTTTATCAGCCCGAAGCCCCACGCCCCGGTGAAGAGCAACAGCCCCGCCAGCACGAATGCTCCGAGGTGGATCGGGCTCGCGCCCAGCGTGAACATCATCACCAGCCAGATGAAAAACAGCACGATCGGTGTACCGAGGTCAGGCTGGAGCATGATGAGTGCGGATGGAAGCGCCACATACGCAAGCGTCTTCATCAGGTAGATGAAGTCGTACTCCTCGGCCTCCATCCGCGACACGGCCGCTCCGAGCATCAGAATGACCGCCAGTTTCGCCAACTCCGCCGGCTGCACGTTCACCGGGCCGATTGGGATCCACCGCTGCGTCTCCCGCACCGAACCCATCATCAGAACGATCACCAGCAGCCCCATCACGATGAGGAAGAAGGGCCAGGCGAGGCCGTTGATCTTCCCGGTGTCGATCGACATCGTCCCGGCCATGACGGCCAGTCCGACGATGATGTAGCCAAGCTGCATGGTCAGCCGGGCGGAGGGGTTGTCGGCATTGCGGGTGCAACTGTAGATTGCAATTGCGCCGATAACACACAGCAGCAGGACCACTGTGAGAAGCTGCAAATCGACGCGGCGCAGGACACTCATGCAGGAAGATACCTCGGGTGCTCTCAGGCCAATGATACCGTCTGAAGTATAGCACAAAGCCGGGACACATAGAAACACAGCCCGGCCATGTGGCCGGACTGTGTACTGAGACGGTTCAGAGCGCGGTTGCGTTCAATTGCCGCCGAGCGGCGGCACAGGACCACTCAGGTTTCGCGAGCCCGCCGGCTGTCCTATGGCATCGGCCAGTCGCCCTGAGGCTGTTTGCCCCAGTCCTCGCAGGCGCCGGGCCGGTCAGCGTCGGTCGGCTTATTCTCGAACGGGCCTGACATCGACTTCGACCACTTCGCGTGGTAATCGAGGTAGAGGAAGTTCTTCCCGCCCTGATGCCACATTTTGAATCCCTCTATTTCCTCGGCGGTGGCGTCGTGCTCCGGCGCGTTGCCGCCGGCCTGCTGATAGACGTTCTGCCCGAGCGCGTCGCCCCATGAGCCGGGCGCATTGTTGCCCTTCTCGAAGAGCAACACAGTCTCGCCAGCGAGCGGAATGTCATCTTTGTACCCACCAAGTGCTATCCATCCATCCGTGGTCTGCACCGGCCGCTGGGTGTACTGCGCGATGGCGTAGGAGCGGGCCTCCTGGCCGTCGTCATTGGGATTGTCAGGGCAGACAAGCACCTCGGGCTGCTTGAGGTAGGTCATGATGCTCAGGTCCCACGTGGCAACGTCCTCGTGGGGCTCGTTCTCCGGGAGCCCTTCCAGATCCCATCCTCCAGAAGTGGACGCGTCCTGTGAGGGGGCGGGAACATCCGGATGGGTTATCGACCACGTGGGCAGGAAGCCGTGATGGTCCTGTACATAGGTCTCGATCGCCACACCGACCTGCTGGAGGTTCGACAGACAGCGAGCCTGCCGGGACTTGGCCCGAGCGCTGCTGAACACCGGGAAGAGTATTGCGGCCAGGACCGCGATGATGCCTATCACCGTCAGCAGCTCGACAAGAGTAAAGCCGTCGCGTCGCTCATGGTTTCGCATTCGCGCTTCACCTTCCTGTAGATCGATCCGAGAGTCTCTGCCGAGGAGGTCGGTCACCCGCCAGAAGCCCCGCCGCAGACACGCGCCCGGCGACTCTCTCAGGCGCCGCCTACGGCGGCGGGTGATCCTCCACCTGCAGTATACCACTTTACGTGCTCATCTACCCACCCGAATCCTGACTCACGCTGTGACGGTGGCCGCGGGTACTTCGGCCGACGGATGAACACCCGCGATCGGCGGGGGGCAAACCCCGCCGTAGAGCCACCCCGGACACGCGACGCGGGCCGGGAGATGGCCCCCCGGCCCCGCAACTACCGTCCGGATCATCAGCCTAACGCGGCCAGTCGCTGTAGAACTCACAGTGCCCCGGCCCGTGCTCCTCATACGCCGGATGAGCGCCGGACGGGAGGTTCGATGGCGGGCAGGTTACGCCGCTGTTGTAGGCGAACGGCCCTGAGTTCTCGCTGTGCCACTTCACGTGGCCGTCGAGAAACAGGAAATTCTTCCCGTCATTGTGGAACATGTCTGTCTGGACATTATCACCGGCATCGTGGCTCTGATAGAACGCTTCCATCGCGCAGTCGCCCGATTGCCCTGGGAGCTTGTCGCCCTTCTCAGCGAGCAGCACGGTCTCGGTCGGGAGAGGCGGGAGGTCCATGTGTATCGGCCGATCGATCCCGTAGGCGTCGCCGGTGTACCGCGTGATCGCGTACCCGCGAGCATCGCGATCGTAAGGGTTGTCAGGACACTTGAGGATCTGCTGGTTCTTCAGATACGGCTCAATGACCGTGTCCCACGAGTAGAACCCCTGGGCAGGACCGTTGGTGCCGTCCGATCCCGGGTCGCCGTAGCCCCAGACCGGCAGCATCTCACTGTGATCCTGGGCATACATCGTTATGCTGAGACCAAGCTGCTTGAGATTCGCCATGCAGGCCGCCTGTCGCGCTTTCGCGCGCGCCTGCGCAAAGACCGGGAACAGGATCGCCGCGAGGATCGCGATGATTGCGATCACCACCAACAGTTCGATAAGGGTGAATCCACGTTGCCGGTGGGGCATCTTCGGGGCCTCCTCGACTCCCCGCGGCCCGCTGCCCGCGAGGCATTCGCCGATGGATTGATACCGACGTGCGGTCGGCCTGCTGTGTATAGTAAACAGCCGCGGGCGACGTTTGTTCCTCTCCGTGCAAAAGAGTTGTGCCGCCGACGCAATCGACGTGTCGTGGAAAGGGCCGACGCCTTGCGGCGCCGGCCCCGAGAGCGCCCGAAGAGATAGCGGGCGGTCGCTAATACGGCATCTGCGAGACCGCCTGGCCAATCAGCGCAATCGCTACCGAACCCATTCCGATGAGCCCCATCCCGCAGGCGTAGCCGGCGGAGAGCACTGTCGCGTACTGCTTCCAGCGCCGCGCGCCGAAGCGCGGGATCATGTAGTACTGGCTGATAAGGGCCCCGATCATCCGGGGGAAGATGCTGTGGGGGCGACTGCCAAGCCCCTGCACCACACCGTAGATCAGCAGGGTGGGCATCTTCAACACTGCAAGGATGCCGTAGGATACTACGCCGAAGCCGAAGCCGCCGACGACATACTCCCACTTGAAGGCGCGATGGAACAGACTCTGATCGGTCATGGTGGAAGTGAGCCACAGCCCGCGGCGAAGTGCCGCCAGATGCCACATCTTCTGCGCGTACGGGTAGTTAATCGATGGCACGGGTGCCAGGCGCCAGATGAACTCCCAGTAGAGCACGCTGCAGAGAATGACAATCGGCAGGATCAGCAGTTCGGCCTTCACCAGTGAGATGACCTTGTTACCGGTCAGTTCCAGAACGCGGAACTGCTGGGCGCGAGCGCCGTGATCGAACTCGGGAATGGGCGCGAACCAGATGTCGATACCCTTGTACCCCGAGAGGATGATCACACCCTCTTTGACCATCGGTATACTCACCCATTGGCCGGTAAGCCCCTTCATGCGAGCGTCAACGTATGACTGGAAGGGAGTGAAGAAGAAGCCGAAGAAAGCGATCCACCACATGGAGAACTCGGGCACGAGGTGCCGGCACAGTGCCACGTAGCCGAGCGTCGAGACGACGAACATCCCGATAGCAAGCGCGAGAGAGATGTCGCCTCTGCCCGGCACGCCGGCGAGCGTACCCGGCTCCCGCTCGGCTCCTTCCTCGTCGGCTCTCTTGTTTCTGTAGAGGTGAGCGGCGATGCCCGCGACTCCAATGGCCGCCACCGCGAATGCTGTCCCCATGCTGACCGAGAAGTAGAAGTCAATGTGGTTGGCGAACTCCGTCTGAATGGTGTCCATGCCCGGTGTCCACTCCCGCAGGACACCGGCCCGATACAGTGCCGGATTGAGGAAGAATGTGGCGAGTGCCGTCACGAAGCTTCCCACAACCGCCCAGAATGGAATCACGAACCCGGCGACGATGGTCCCGAGGTCCATGACGATGCCCGTGGGCACAGCCGGGAGCACGCTCTCGGTGTTCCGCGTGAGCTCAACCCACGGAATGGGGATGAGCTGCAGCGGCTCGGTCATGATCACGCCGGTGATGGTTGGTACGCCGACATAGAAGGCCCCGAAGACCAGCCCGACCATCGCGCCGATCGAGAACACGCGCCAGCGCCACGTCTCACCCTTGGCCGTGGTCTCGGCGAGTGCTGTCGAGCCCTGTGCGGTGATGGCCGCGTATGGGAATGGGAGACGCTCGTAGTCGGAGGTGACTCGAAAGAGTGCGTACCCGAGGCCAAACCAGTTCAGTCGACTGAGAATGACCCCAATTAACAGAATGACCGTTGGGTACCACCAGTCCGGGTGGAAGAATGTCCGGTGTGCAAGCGCGGCTGAATCAGGCCCGGGGACGACCCAGTCCGGAATCTCGTAGGCGATTCCGAGGCCACGCGCGGCTGGTGAGCGCACGAAATACTGCTCCCACATCTTCCCGGCAAACACGCCACCGGCGAGCTGGAGCCCGCCCGAGGTGGATGCGAGGGCGGCGGCGATGTAGAAGAGGATGTAGACCTCCTGGGTCTTGAGCGTGATGAACGAGCGACGTGCCACCTCCGTGAAGAGGATGATAGTCGTCCACTCGGCGGCCGGACCCAGGTTCCGCCCCGCGACAAGCCCCAGGTAGATGGCGCCCGGCATCATCACAAAACCAATGAAAAGGGCTCCGATGATGGTTTTGACGTCGAAGCCATCCTCGTACTGTTCGGGCTGGTCCATCAGCCCTCTATACAATTCAAGTTCGGGGTCCAGATGAGCCACTTGACACCTCCAGGCGCCAATGAATGAAGTTGATGCAGATTATGTGAGCGCCGATCCCGGCGGCGGTGCGGCCGAATCTCCCTCTACTCCGCCGACTCCGGGATCTCCTCTCCAGCGATAATCGCGCGACCGCGGGAGCCGAAGTCGCCCTTGACCGGCGACGGCAGCGTCCGCCACAGCAGGTATTGCTTCCTCAGGAGGTTGACGAAATTGCGGGTGACCCGGATCCACGATGCCTCATCTCCGCTCTCGCGGCGGATGCGGGCGCGGATCTGGAAGATCTCCTCCTCCTCGGTCGGCACCGTTTCGATGGTCATGTACTCGGACACACCGAGGTCGTACGGCGCCAGCCACACCATCACACCCAGCGAGTAGCCGGGGCCGTATTCGAATTGCTCCTCGGTCAACTGCGTCTCACCGGTTGAGAAGTTGCCGAGCGAGTAGTCCGCGTGCGCTGCGAGATAGTCGAGAAGGAAGACGTTGACCCCCAGCGCCTGGTCGCCCGTCACGGTGAACGGCAGGTCCATCGCCATCACATCGTTGATAGGATCGGGCAGCGACCAGCGGCGCTCGATGCCCGGCATGGCGATCTTGGAGGCCACTCGCGCGGGGTAGATCACCGACAGCAGCACCGTCAGCATGATCATCAGCGTGCTGCCCACCGCGGCCAGTGAGGAGTAGTTGAGGTAGAGTCCTTCGAACCACCCGGTCAAAAGGATCAACTTGGACGCCGCCTGTCCGACCAGGTAGCCCGCCACCGCGCCCATGACCGCGTACACCGACGCCTCGGCCACGAACAGCGCAGCGATGTGCGTGGGGGCGAGCCCCAGTGACGAGTAGATGTGGATCTCGTTTGTTCGCTCGTAGACCGAACCGAGCATCGTGTTCAGAACGATCAGGGCGGCGATGAGCACAACGATGATCACGTCTCCGGCGCCCTGCACGCCGGTGGCACCCACTGAACTGCACAGGTACGTATCGTCGCCGACGCCGGCGTAGAGGTTTAGCTCGACGCGCTTCATCAGGTTGTCAAGATTTTCAAGAACGCTCGGCTCCTCGGGGATGCCGATTGCCACAGACCGCAGGTCGCCGCCGGCGTTGAGGACGAAGTTGTAGGGGACGATCAGCACCGCGTCAGGTGTGAGGTGAATGTACTCACGCAGTTCATCCTCACTCATCTGATCGCCGCCGGCCTGCATCGACTGCCGCTGAGCCTGCTGCTCCTGCATCAGCAGATAGTCAACCGGTGTAATCTGCTCGCCGTCAAGGTCCTCGATGCGTTTGAAGCGGTCGCTGTCAACGATGCCGATCACGCGCAGCGAGGTGCCAAAGACCGAGACAGACACGTTACCGACGTCGCTCTCGGTGATCCCGAGAGTCTCCGCCATCTCCTCGGGCACAATGCAGGCGAGTGTGTCGTCGGGCCCGAACCAGCGGCCCTCCTTGAGTGCATTCTGAGGTTCGGTGATCTGAGCCTCTTCGGGCGTCAGGCCCACCATCGCGGTGGCGGCATAGGTCTGGCCGGCCCGCGCGATATCGACGAATGACTGCTCGCCGACGCGGCTTGAGAAGTACCACGCGCGCGGGGCGACCGGGTAATCGCGGCCGAACTCATTGCGCATGACCCGGGAGGTCGGTTCGCCGATCGGCATCCAGGTCTTGTCGCGGATCATGATGCCATTGTACTCGGCGCTGTAGGGCAGGCGGATCTGGTTGCTGCGCGTGGTCTGCTTGATCGATGTGGTCGAGAGAACCGTGAACGTCAGCAGCACGAGGGTGACGCAGGTCAGCAGCGTCCTGACCTTACGCCGCCGCAGATTGGAGATGCCGAGGTTGAATGCGGCGGCCGAAGCCGAGACGCGGCCCACGTCCGCCTCACGGACACCGGTCTGCTCCCAGCGCATCTCCCGCATCTGCTCCTCGAACTTCTGCACGACGATCGCAATGACGACCACCGTCAGCGCAAGGATGATGAACGCGAGCAGAATGATCATCGGTGTGAAAGTGATCGCGAAGGCGGGGTGCACGAGCGCGATGAGGATAAAGATCCCCACGAAGAATGACACCGTGCCGATGATCTGGCGCTTGATCTCGCGGCCGCCGATGAACAGGCGCTCGGCGAACACCGCGAACGGCATCAGCAGCGCGAGGTAGAAGAGCACGCCCTTCACGACGTCGTCCGCGGTCTTGCGCACGTCCGGATAGGCTCGCGATTCGTAGCTCCACGCGGAGCGCGCGGCGGTGAAGAACTCGTCGTATTCCCGCTGGCGGAGGTACTCATTCGCCAGAGTGAGGGCCTCGGCCGCTTCATCGTGCGAGCGTTCGACCCGCTCGTTGGTGATCCCGTGCCGGGCAAGGTCCTCCATGCGGTACTCGTCAAGTTGCCACATGTCCATCGCGACCCGATAGGGCGTCGCGTAAAGCGATGGGTAGCGGTCAACGAGGTAGCCGGAGCCGAGTTCGTCCTGCTCAGTCGGATTGACGAGAATAAAACGCAGCCCCAGCAGGCTCGCGCCCATGGTGATCTTGACGTTCGTTCCGGAGGGCGCAAAGACCACGGCCACGGGTTCGTAGCTGGAGCTGAACTGCTCGGGCGGGAGCGGCAGGCAGTAGCCGTATTCGTAGGGTGCGGCATCCGTGGCGGCATCGAGGACCTGGATCTCGCTCAGTAGCTGGAAGAAGCGCTGATCGACCATGTCGAAGATGGCCATCGGCCTGCAGTCAAACATGACGACCGTGGCGGGCTTGATCGGCTGATCGAGCGCGATCTCCTTGGGGAACTGGTCGCCCCCTGACACGCCGAGGTCGGGGGCCATCCGCACGGCTCCGGTCTCGTCGTCAAGCAGGTACGCCTCGACGTTGAGGGTCCCGCCCCGGGCGCGTGCGTTTGGCAGGCCGGGAAGGTAGAAGCGGCCGGAGTCGTCGACCATGTCGAAGACCTCGCCGCGTACTCCCATCGCGGTCTTGCTGCCGGTGCGCGCGACTGCGACGGCGCCGGGGATCGGATCATCCGGGAAAAGGCTCTCTTGCGGGCTGAACTGGACGGCCCGTCCCTTGACCTCGACGAAGTCGTCGGCCAGTTCGAGATCGTAGAGGTCGCGGGGATCATCGACACTTACCATGTCGAGCAGCAGGCAGGAGAGGAAGCGGGTCTGCTCGACAAGATTGCTCATCTGCATGTGCTCGATGCGGTCCATCGGGGTGTCCACCCACGGGCGAGAGTCATGCACCGTGGCGAAACCGAGACCCGGGATCCCCGCGAGGGTAGCAACTTCGTTGGAGAGAGCCAGTCTCCCCGCCATGTATGTCTGCCACGACTTGCCCTGGATGGCGTTGATGCCGTCCCTGAGCCTGACCGGCACACCCAGCGCCGCGGCGATCAGGTCGGAATACTCGCGGGCCTTCTTGCCGATGTCGGAGAACTTCCACTGGATGCTCTCGCGGTAGTTGTAGAAATAGCCCTTGTAGAAAATGCCGAATGCTTCATTGTGACTGGACAGATCAACGGAGAACCACAGGTAGACCTTCTTGTCGGAGAAGTCGAGGGCGTCCACCACGTCGAATGCCTGCTCGCGCACCGTCTCGAGCGCGGCCTGCCTGGCCTGCAGCGACGTGTCACCACCAAGATCCTCGGCTGCATCGATTACTGCCCGCGCCTCGTCCACGGCGGCTCGAATGTCAGCAACGGCGGCGTCGAACTCGTCTACCAGTTCTTCTCGTTCCGCCAGCTCTTCGGCGGTGAGCCGCAACTCGACCAGCTTGCCCCTGTTGGGGTCCTCCCCGCGCGCGCGGGCGACGGTCTTCTCGACCCGCCTGGCGGTCTTGGACGCGAGCTTTATCGAACTCTCGATGCGGCCCAGCGCGCGCATCCGCTCTTCAGCGATCTCCTCAGCGGTCTTCTCCTCGACATCGCGGGTCTCTTCCCACACCCGCGCGATCGCATCCTCGAGGTCCTTGCGCGCATTGTTGACAAGGTCGAACATGTGGCTGACACGCTTCTCACCATGTGCCCCGCGCACGAACTGGCGCACGAAGGCCTTGGTGCCGCTGAGCGCCTGGAAGTGGCCGGCGGTGGCGAGAAAGACGACGGTGCGCTTGGGCGGCTGCTGCTCGAAGGCCTTAGCCAGTTCCATCAGCGCCGCGATCGACGCGGCATTCTCCGCGCCGGGAGCCTGGTCGGGGGTGAGCGAGATCGAATCGTAGTACCCCTGGATGACGACCCGCTGATTCTTCAGCCGCGGATCGGTCCCCTCGATGGTGGCTATGATGTTCTCGCCGGTGACCTGCCGCCACGTCATGTCACAGTTGACCGTGACCGGAACGTCGTCCTGGGAGAGCAGCAGTCCGCGGAGGTGGTCGGCCGCCTCGCGGGAAATCCAGTATCGCGGGATGTCCGCGGGAATCGACAGGAACTTCGCCTCAGCCTCGCCGCGAATCGTTTCATCAGGCTCTATGAAGAGCACGGCTTTGGTACCGAGCAGCGGTCCGTTGAACCACTCCGTTTGGCAGTTGAAGTCGACCATGGTGATCGAATCGGTGACTTCCTGACCGTTGAACGCGCGAAGATTCCCTGCGCCGACATAGATCAGGTCGCCGCTGATGCCCGAACTGGGGGTCTTCGGCGTCCGGACGAGGTTCGGCCACATCGGCAGCAGTTCGAAGCTCGGGCCGTCGCTGACGGAGATTGAGGCCGGCCGCCCCTGCTCATCGCGCTCGGCTATCGGCACGACCGCAGGGAACTCCTGCACCTCGATGTCGTCTATCCCGATTTCGCGGAAGCCGTCCTTGACCATCTGTGCGGCCTCACGGCAGCCGGGATATCCGGTGACACGCGAACCGAGACCCTCCATGTCGGTGATGAGCTGCCGCATGGCTCGCTCATCGACGACAGAAGCCGCCAGTTCGTAGTCGGTGTCCGATTCGAGGACGATCTCTTCTTCATGACCGCCCTGCGCCAGCGCAGGCCCGGCAAGTACAGCCAGCGCGAGGATGGATGAGATGATGCCTGCGGCTCTGAGTGGACGGAGCAAGTTCCCTTCACCGCCTCCGGAGAATTGCAGGCCCGGCTGTCGGTCACAGCCGTAAGCCTTCGCAGAGAGAAACCTGGCGCGCGGCAACGGACCGCGCGCCAATCAGACAGCTTACCCCACCACCATCAGCCCGCTCCCAATTGCGGGTCTGGATGCGTATCGAAAACGGCCCGCCATCCATCGGCATTCTTTAGCCGTGTCCGGTTGATCCCTCACCGCCGAGCGTGCCCACGTCGAGGTCGAGGTCGGCGCGGTTCTCAACGCGCTCGACTGCGCCGTCTCGAATGTGCACCACTCGGTCGGACACGTCGATCATCTTCAGGTCGTGAGTCGCGGAGATGATCGTCACGCCGCTCTCTTCGTTGAGTTCCTTGAGCAGGTCGATGATCTCCTTGCCAGTCTGCAGGTCAAGGTTACCGGTCGGCTCATCCGCGAGGATGATCGCGGGGTTGTTCGCGAGCGATCGCGCAACCGCCACACGCTGCTGCTGACCACCTGAAAGCTCGTAGGGCTTATGATGCAGGCGGTCGCCGAGGCCGACAAGGTCGAGCAACATCGCGCCGCGATCCATCATGTCGTCGCTGCTCATTCCTGCGAAGATCATCGGCAGCGTGACGTTCTCAAGCGCCGTCATGACCGGAATCAGGTTGAAGCTCTGGAAGATGTAACCGATCTTCCGGCAGCGCAGCCAGGCCAGCTCGAACGCGTCAAGCTGCGCCATGTCAACCTCTTCGATGAAGCACGTGCCCTTGGTCGGTTTGTCGAGGCCTCCGACCATATTGAACAGGGTGCTCTTCCCGGAGCCTGAGGGGCCCATGATCGAGAGATACTCGCCGCGCCGGATGTTGACCTCAACACCCTTCAGCGCGGGGACCTCGACCTCGCCCATGATGTAGATCTTGTGCAGGTCCTTGGTGCGGACGATGAACTCGTGCGTGGTCGCCGAGTCGTCATGTGCGACCTCGCGCAGCTTCTCCCGACGGTGGCCCATGTCCTCCATGACACCACGAAGGTCCGCTTTGCATTCGGGGCACACGGTGACGAGACCGGTCGTCTCCTCCACGTGGCCGCAGTCAGGGCATTCGATTCTCGCCATGATACGCTCTCCTTCAGCCGGCGCCGTTACGATCCTCACGCGGCGCCGGGCAGTAAGTGAATGCTCTTTAGATCTCGGTTGCCAGCGCGGCTGCGGGAGGCATCCGCGCAGCGCGCATCGCCGGTGGCACAGCGGCGACGAGCGACAGGAAGATCCCGATGGCGAGGGCGATCAGCATGTAGACAAGCATCTGCCCCCAGTCCATCATCGCTACGACCCCGCTCTGCTTGATCAGGTAGACCACGAGCATGATACCGTGCCCGAGGAGCGCGCCGACGAGCGAGCCCAAAAATCCGAGAACGATGGACTCGATCAAGAACAGGCGTACAATGAACTCATCGACCGCACCGAGGCACTTCATGGTGCCGATCTCACGGAACCGTTCGGTCACCGACATCAGCATTGAGTTCGTGATCCCGACCGCTGAGACCATCAGGGACATGACGACGAGCCATGTCTGCCTGGCCGCGCGCGCCTCTGCCTCAGCCTCCGCTTCCTCGGCGCCGGGCGCAAGGGCCTCCTCGTCTGCGGTGATCGCGGTGGCGCTGGCCGCCTCGTAGGCGGTGATGCCCTCCTGCGCCACCTTCGCGGTCCACACCGATGTCAGGAATGCGATGCCGAGGACGATACCCGCGCCGGTGATCATTGCGCGGCCCAGACGCATCGTCACATTCCGGTAGCTGATTCGGGCCGCCTGGCCCCACGGCAGCGTTATCTGCCGCTGAACCTGGCCCCAGTCGGTGTCTGACTTGTATATCTTACGCGCCAGTTCGGCCTTAATCATCGGGCCTTCTGCCATCCGGTCTTCCATCCCTTCCCCGGCGAACGTCGCACACAATGAATCTCCGCGGCCGGGTCAGATAGTCTACTCCTGATGCTGGTCCCGTCCAACGTCCATCCCCGCGACGAATGAGTGTTTCTACCCGCCGCCGCAGTTCTCCTTCACCGACCGAAAACATTTTTTCAGCGGCCTGCTCGGCGGCGCGGCAAAGATGGCGTGATGTACCTTTACTGACATTTCGCCCGGCG
The DNA here is from genome assembly GCA_051745855.1 of Armatimonadota bacterium. Lineage (GTDB taxonomy): Bacteria > Armatimonadota > Zipacnadia > Zipacnadales > UBA5352 > UBA5352. The sequence goes on along the minus strand of JBNJEK010000017.1, from coordinate 13,899 downwards.
GTTGAGTTCTGTCGAATCTCGCTCGTTGACTTCGCCCATCGCGAAGACTACACTTACATTCGGGGCGAAAGTCCGGGCGCGCTCTCGGATCCCTTTCGGCATAAGGCGGTCACGGCGTTCACAAGAGCGGAGTACCATCATGGCCACAGGCGATCGATCACGAGAATCCGGCAGGCGTTTCGGGCGCGTGATGCTGCGGATCATTATTCCGGTGATCTTTGCTGGTGCGATGTGGCATGTCTTCACGAATATGGCCCGGTTCGGGACGGTCACGAGCGAATCGATGACTCCGACGTTCCGACTGGGCGATTACTACATCCTCCGCGTTGACGCTTACAACAACGGCCGGTCGCCCAGGCGCGGCGATATTATCGTATTCGACCGCCCGGGCGACGGCACCTTCCTCAAACGCGTCATCGGTGTCGCCGACGACCGGATCGGCATCGGTCGCGGCCAGGTCTGGCTCAACGGAAGCTGGCTCCAGGAACCGTATATCAAAGAAGAGCCCGTCACTGAACTGCCCATGGCCATCAGGGTGCCCGATGGACACCTGTTTGTACTGGGCGACAATCGAAATCACAGTGAAGACAGCCGAGACTATGGGCCGATCCCGGTGGAGAATGTGATGGGTAAGGTGACGAAGGTCGTCTGGCCACTGAGTCGGGTGCGCGGAATAGCCCCCATCGACTATCAGCAGGCGGCCCGATCGGTGCCGAATTCGCGGTAGATCGCGTACGGTTGTAGAGTAGTCGATGCCGCCCTCTCTGTCAAGTTCGACTATCCCCCGGGTGTATCCTGAGATTGTCGGCACCGCAGCAGCGTTCACCAATGAACCCGGACGCCGGTCGCCCCCGCCCGGAGAGTCGTCTCAGGCCGACGTCTGAAGCGGAAACGGCGTCCAGGCGAGGCGCCTGGACTCCAAACTCGGGGCGAGATTCCCCCGGGAAGAGATAACACGGAGGCAGGCACCGACAGTCTGCGTTTACACCCTATCCCCCTGCCTCTGCCGCGCGGGCGAGTGCCTCACGCGCGGTCAGCCGACCGCTCATCGCGTAGATCAGCGCCTCGCCAAGCTGCGGGCGGAGACGTTCCCATCGCGCCAGCGGGAGCCCCTCGGCGTCATCGAGATGCGCCAGATGCGCCTGCCATGGAGCGCGATCGCCCAGTTCGGCGGCCAAACGCCGCATCGCCGGCACACTCGGGAGCATCGCCAGCATCCGCTGGCTCTCGGCCTCCGCCATGTAGCGCAGCAGGCGGACCGCCTGTTCGCGACGATCGGTATCCGCGAACGCCACCATCCAATCCACCGACAGGTGGCCCGACCCGTCCTCCGCCATCGGCAACGGGACGCTCGCCCACTCCGGCGGCTCATCCGCCCCGCGAAGCATTCGGGCCGCCGAGATCGGTGCGATGATCATCGCCAGCCGACCATCCACGAACAACTCCACCAATTCCCCGTCGGTCCACGTCAGCGTCTCGGGCTGCAGCGCACCCCGCGACTGCAGATCGACCAGCATCTCCAGCGCCGCGGCGTGGTCCACCCCTTCTCGTTCACGGTCGCCATCACCGAGAGCGTCCCCGGCCTCTGCGTTTCCGGCCTCTGCGTTTCCGGCCTCTGCGTTTCCGGCCTCTGCGTCCTCGGCCTCTGCGTCCTCGGCCTCTGCGTCCTCGGCCTCTGCGTCCTCGGCCTCTGCGTCCTCGGCCTCTGCGTCCCCGGCCTCTGCGTCCCCGGCCTCGCCGCCATCACCGTCAACATCATCGCCGTCCCCGGCAACACCGCCGCTGCCCGCCGCCTGCGCCAGCGCGTGCACAAGCTCCTCTCCCCCACCGAACGGCTGCGGGATGCCCAGTCCGAAGCAGGCGGGCGGGTCGGCCAGCGCCTCCGCGCACTCCACCAGCTCCTCCAGTGTCTCCGGCGGTGACAGTTCGGCCTCCGCGAGCAGGTCGGCGCGATAGTAGAGCGCGTATGTCCGCACGCTCCACGGGACGCCGCGGGCCTGTCCGGGGAGCCGGCGCATCACCGAGCGCTGATACTCGCCCCGCAGTTCCCGACCGAAGTCGTCGGGCATCTCCAGCAACTCATGGCGATTCTCCCACGCCCGCCGCTCGGTCACGACCGTCACGTCCGGGGCATAGTGCCGCTGGCCGCCGAACCAGCGCCGCGTCCACTCATCCTGAAGCTCAGCGTCCTGCCACTCGAGGCAGACGATCACGTCGGGGTTGGCCCGCTGGAAGCTGAAGATCAGCTCCTGCAGCGCTGCTTTCTCACCGGGTATCTCCGTCTCCCAGAGGGTTACCTGCAGGTTCGTCCGCGGGCCCATCTCGCTCAGGTCGTCCGCACCCGCTACGTGCGTCATCAGCACCACGGTCAGCGCGGCCGCCAATACAGACACGGCCGCGGCATGAAGCCCGCGGCCGGTCCGTTCATTCATCGAAGAGGCGCTCACTGTGCGGTCCCCTGCGGCGGTCGTCTTCAGGGATTGACCTCCTGGATGGTAAGCTGCACCCGGATCCTGAGCTTCAGCGGCTCAGCCGGCTCCGGCTGCTGCATCTGGCCGCCGAACTCCCCGAATTCGCCCATCATGCCGGGATCCATCATCCCAGGTTCCATCATGCCCGGGTCCATGCCCGGCGGATACATCTCCTCCATCGGCATGCCCTCCTCGCCGGGCATCATGCCGAACTCCCCGCCCATGGTGGCTGCCGCGCGTTCGATCTCCAGCGTGTGGTTGATCGTGTCCTCAATCCGCAGCGGGCGCTGCAGGTCCCATGACCAGTAGGTCAGGCGCTCGCCGGTGTATGAGCTGTCGCGCTCGCCGCCCGGCGTGCCAGCGCCCATGCCCATGTCGCCCTCGCCGAGGCCCATGTCTCCGAACATGCCCGGCTCATCCATCATCGGGCCGCCGAACTCCTCGCCCATCATCTCGCCACCGAGACCACCGGCGGACGGGCCGCCGGGGACCGTGACGGTCGCGTTGTCATCGCTGAAGGTGCTTTTGATGCGCACGGTCGGGTAGCCCTTCACCCACTCGAAGCCGTCAACGGTGTGCGTCGCGCGGATTCGCGCTGTCTCGAAGCTCTTCGGGGCAGCGGAGGCCGGTTCGGCCGCCCCCATGCCCTCCCCCATCATGCCCTCATCCATCATCCCGGGATCCATCATGCCCGGATCCATCATCATCATCGGATCTTCCATCATCCCCATCTCGCCCATGCCGCCCATCTCGCCCATGCCGGCGCCGGCGGCGGCGGTGCCCTTCAGCGGATCGGGCCAGACCTGGATGCGGCCCTGCCAGGAGTCGCCAACCCTGAGTTGCCGATTGGGCAGCGGCACCGACAGTTCGGCCAGTTCGAAGCGGGGGTCGTCATCGTGCTTGCGGCGCATCTCGCCGCTACGCAGTGCCCTGTAGGTGATCACATCGCCCGAGCGGTCGAGACGCTCCACCTCGCTCTCACCGGCCTGCGCGCCCGCCGAGCCGACGACCACATGCAGGAGCGCATGGCCGGCCGCGTAGGTGGGGCTCATGACCTTGTTCTTCCAGTTGGCGACGAGGGCGCCGTTGAAGCTCTTCGCCATCTCGTAGGCATCCTCGGGGTCTTCCTCGTTGGAGGCGGGGCGCAGCGTCCACTCACCGTCCGCCCGGTAGTGGACCTCCACGTTGCGGTCGTAGAATAGACTCAGATCCACCCGGTCGGGGGCATCGGCGGCCGAGACGCTGTTCTTGAGCGTCACGGTGATGGAGGCCTCGCCGACCTTGTTCCCGCTGGGGTTGAGCGCGACGGCCGTGATGGTGTACTGGCCGTCGGCGTAGATCTCGTTCCCCTCTTCGTCACGGGAGCGGGTGTCCCACACCCAGTTAAAGGGAGGCGTGACGGCGGCGACGAACTCGCCATCGCCACCGTGCTCGATCCTGTAGGAGATCCAGCCCTCATCGGACGAGGGCTTGGTTGCCTGCAGCCGCACCATGTCGCGCACGGTGTCGCCGTCCTCGGGCGTGATGAATCGCACGCCCTGGGCGCTCGCCGCGAGGCAGGTCCCGAGCAGAATTATCGCTATCAGGGCCGTCAGAGCTGTCGAGCGGCGTCGCATCGCTCTTCCCCTTTCAACGGCCGTCGAGCCTCGCGAGGGCCACTTTAGCCCTCGTCGCCGGAGGCGGCAAGCTCCTCGATCACGGGCAGGAGTTGCTCGTAACTTTCCTCCAGGCTTTGAGGCACCACGCGCGTCTCTGCAACAGTGGTCATGTAGTTCGTATCGCCGCTCCAACGCGGCACGATGTGCATGTGTATGTGGTCGCCGATCCCCGCCCCGGCCGCGTGCCCGAGGTTCATGCCGATATTGAGGCCCTGCGGATACAGCTCATGCTTGAGGGCCCTTACCGCGAGTGTGGTCAGGTTCCACAGCTCGCAACCGGCCTCGGGCGAAAGATCGGTCAATTCTCCGACATGCTCGTTGGGCACCACCATCAGGTGCCCGCTGTTGTAGGGGTAGGTGTTGAGCAATATGGCGTTGTGCTCGCCCCTGTGCAGAACCTGGTTCTCCTCATCTTCATCGGACTGGATCTTCATGCAGAAGACGCAGCCCTCCGGCCGGTCGCCGGTGATGTATCCTATTCTCCACGGAGCCCACATTCGCTGCAACAGGCGGCACATCCTTTCCCGCACGCATTATATCTTCGCGGCGGGCGGGTGTCAATCGGGCATCAAGGCGTACTTTCTCAATGTTTCTGACGATGCGGGGGCCGGTTTGGTTTGACGCCGGTGGGCGTCTCGATGGGCGGAGACCTGCGCCCCGCGGCGGAAGCTCGTGTGCTCAGTCGGCAGGGATGAGCCCCACCTTCTCGTCAGCCACCATCGGAACCGCGCGGGCCTGATACTTCTCGCCAAAGTGCTTCGCCATCAGAAAGCGCCCCTCGCCCCAGCCGATCAGCCCGATCGACGGCTGCACGTCGTGCATGCTCAGCAGATTCAGGTCTGCATCGCAGACCAGCAGGCCAGGATTGCCCTCTCGCGAGTAGCAGCCGAACCACCAGCGTCCGTCATGGAAGCAGGCGGTCTGGATGCCGAGGTGCGTGTGCCCGCTGGGGATCACGTGGGTCTCGACGTGATTGAAGTCCGCGTCGAACTCATAGACGTAGTTCTCGTCGATCTCGTGGGGCAGACCGCCGATGACGTAGAAGTGCCCGTCGGCGTAGTCCATCCCGCCCGCGCCGTAGGTGACCTCCGGGATCATGTGCTTTTCGAGCAGCTGGAGGCTCTCGGCGTCGTAGACCCAGACCTGCGAGTCGGCGTCGGGCTTGTTGAAGTGGTTGGACCACGCGACGTAGACGCGCCCGTCGTGGTAGCACAGGTCGCCGTGATGGTAGGGCCCCTCGACTCGCGCGAGGACCTTGCCGTCAAGGTCGGTCTTGACCACGACCGTGGTGAAGCTCCAGTAGATCGCCTTCCCGTCGGTGGCGATCCCTTGCAGGTGGTGTTCGTACTGCCCCTCACAGACCACCTCGATGGGCCATTCGCCGACCGCTGGAGCGCCTGAGAGTGTGCTGGCGAAAAGGGCGATTCCGATCATGACTGATGCCTCGCAATCCAGACGGAGTGACGTCGGACGAAGAATACGCCGCGAGGGTCCGACAGACCTCCCCGGGTGCGCAGAAAGAGCCGCCCGATCACTCGGGCGGCTCTTGAGTCGGCAGAGTGCGTGCGACCTCAGATCAGGTCGCCGGCTGAGAGGTCGAGCTTTCCGTCCTCATTCACGAACTCCTCGTCCGCGTGGATGGCCTCGACTTTCCCGACGAACATCTCGTGCGATCCGGTCATGATCGAGTCGACGACTGTGCACTCGACCGCCACGGGGAAGTCCGTGATGATCGGCGCATTGACGACCTCGCCATCCTGCACGGTCAGCCCAAGGTGTGCGAGCTTGTCGCCATCGCGGCCGCTCTCGGAGCCCAGGTAGTCCCAGGCCTCCTTCTGGTCGGCGCGCGCGAAATGCACCACGTAGGCCGGGTTCTGCTTCACAAGCTCGTACGAGTAGCGCGACGGGACGATCCCGACCATCACCATCGGCGGGTCAAAGCTGCAGTTGCACGCGAAGCCGACGACAAGTGCGTTGTCGAAGCCATCCTCTCCGCGACATGATACGACTACGTTCGGTGAGGGCATGAAGTGTCGGACCTGTGCCTGTGTCTTCCCCATCTGTCTTATGCTCCCGCGTCGTATTGTAGGCCCCGGTTGCTGCCCGGGGTCTTGCGTACGTATCTGAGGCCCCGGTCAGACTTCGCCGTCTCGGTCGACAGTCATATCGTCAAACCCAAGGGGGAGCTGGACCGGAGAAGTCGAGGTGCTTTCTGTGTCCGCCGACACGTTCCCATCGGTTCCGTAACGGGCCTCCAACTGCGCCCAGCGGTCATCCTTGCGCACATTACCCCAGAAGCTGTCACCGGCCACTCGCGACCATTCGATCTCTCGGGTCATCAGCGCGGCCTCGAGGTGCTTGAACACGGCGCCGACGTCATCGGTTCGCGCATTGAGGATAGCTTCGACGTATCGCGGCGTCTTTCGTTCCGCGGGCGCCGCGTTGAACGCCGCTGCCATGTCGTTCATGGCATCCGCGACGTCGTCGGGTGGCTGAGCAATCGTCAGCGTCAGGCCCATTATGACGAAATCTGGTATCACGTCGGCTTCGTGACACTCGGCAATGACCCGGCAAATCAGGTCCACGCCAGAGCGCCAGCCCCCTTCGCCCTCACCGTCGGTTGTGTCATCGAATCCGAGGCGCTCTCGGCCCTGTATTGCGTGGAACTGGCAGGTCATCAATGTCTCCAAGTCGGGCCCGTGAAGAGGCTCTACTTCGTCTATTCGTCTGAGGGCTTCCGCGGCCGCTGAGTAGTATTGCACCGCCCTGCGGACATCTCCGTCCTCATGCGCAAGCTGCGCGCCCAGAGCCGCAGCCCTCGCCCACTCCATCAGGTCATCGGGAGTGAAAAGTCCCACCGCATCGTCGTATGCGGCGTAGTTATCGGCGGCTCCCGTCGCATATTCCCGAGCCCGATCCGGACTCGTGGATGCCAGAGCCCTGCTCATCGTGTGCAGGATGGTGGCCCTCGCATGCAGGACGCCGCCCTCACTCGCTTCTTGTGGATCGAGGCGGTCGATAAGGGCCAGCGCCTCCTGGAACGTTCTCTCCATCAATTCGAGGTCCACGTCAGAGAGCGTCGCGGCGGTGGACATCAGATAATGGACGAGATTGAGACGACTGCGGATTTCCTCATCACCGAGAACGGGCGGCACCTCGCGAAGCAGCTCAAGGGCCGTCGTCAGGAGCCGCTCGATCCGAGCATGGCCCTCGGCCGCGAGCGAGCGGGTCAGAGTGAGCGTGTCCGTGGCGAATTCCCGCATCAGGAGAGTCTCGTCGCGCCCCGGCCGACCGTCGGCGTCCCGGGCTTCCGCAAGCTCCTCGCGAGCAGCCTGCATCTTCTCCTCGGCGCGCATCCACAACGCGAATGCTTCGTCGGAATCGACATGGGCGCTGAGCGCAAGCGCCATCAGAGCCTCGGCCTCGATGGTCCGAGCCGCCGCTGACCTCTGAGGGTCAAGCTCTTCGATCTGCTCACCGAGGCCGTACACGAACTCACAGGCCTCGCGGCCGCGCTCGGGCATCCTGTCGGCGACCGATTGGGCAATCCGGGTGATGGCGGCTGCTTCCTCCTCGAGCACCTCGGGCATCTCAGCAAAGACTTCAGCGATCCGCCGCCGCATCTCAAGCGCCTCAAGATGGCGCCTGCCGTCTGGATCCTCCTCGTCTGCGATGAGCTGCTCAAACTCCAGCGCCGCGCCCTGCCACAGTTCGGGAAGATACGGCGATCTGTTGCCCTCCACCGCGACGCGCTCGCACCACTTCGCGCAGTCCAGCGCCATGTCCCGAATCTCCGTGGGCTCAACCTCCACGTAATGAAACGCCGTGCTGAGTAGCGCTTGCCAAAGGAGGTAGGGCTCCTCTTCATGAGGGTGGGCCTCTGCCGCGTCCCTGAACCGGTCGAGGCCCCGCTGGAAGTAGCGCTTGCTCGCCTGCGGATGGTCGACCTGCCACCCCGCCATCTGCACCAGGACACGCGCACTGAGCATCAACGCATCCAGTGCCTCAGGGCTCTTCTTCAGCGCGGCCTTGCAGGCCTTATCCGCCTGCTTCAGAAGCTCCAGCTTCTCCCGCCTCTCCGACCAGGGGAGATCGTCGGCCTCGGCATAGAGCTCCTGCGCCTTCATGACGTCGATGATGTATGTGCTGTCCACGAGCGCTCTTACTCCTCCACCTTCTCCTCCGGCGGCTGCTCCTCGCTCACAGGCAGGTCGAGCCGCAGGTGAAGCTCCTGCAGGTGCTTGCCGTCCGCGGGCGAGGGCGCGTCGGCCATCAGGTCCGTCGCCTTCTGCGTCTTCGGGAAGGCGATGACCTCGCGGATGTTCTTCTCGCCGCACAGCAGCATGACGATCCGGTCGAAGCCCGGCGCGATCCCGCCATGCGGCGGCGCGCCGTACTCGAAGGCCTTCAGGAAGAAGCCGAAGCGCCGCTCCGCCTCCGCGCGGGAGATCTGCAGGATCTCGAACACCTTTTCCTGGATGTCGCGGCGGTGGATTCGGATAGAGCCGGACGCAAGCTCAAAGCCATTGAGCACCGCGTCGTAGGACTGCGCCCGGACGCCGCCGGGGTCGCTCTCGAGCTTGTCCCAGTCATCCTCGTGCGGCATGCAGAACGGGTGGTGCTCGGCATCCCAGCGCTTCTCGTCCTCATCCCAGCGGAAGAGCGGGAAGTCGATCACCCACAGCGGCGCCCACGCGTTTTCATCGATCAGGTCAAGACGCTGGCCCATCTCCCGTCGCAGCCAGTCGAGCGCCTCGTTGGCGACCTCGGCCTCGTCGGCGACGATCATGATCATGTCGCCGACCTCGGCATCGAACGCCTCAGTGAGATTCGCAAGCTCCTCCTCCGAGAAGAACTTCGCGATCGGCCCCTCAAGCCCGTCCTCGGTCACGGGGAAGTATGCGAGGCCCTTGGCCTTGTGCTCCTGCACGAACTCGGTGAGCCTGTCGATCTGCGCGCGGCCCATGTCGCCGCATCCCGGCGCGCAGAGCCCCTTGACTACGCCGCCTGACTTCGCGACGCCCGAGAAGACCTTGAACTTGGCGTCGGCAACGATCGGCGTGACGTTCACAAGCTCAAGGCCGAAGCGCATGTCGGGCTTGTCGGTGCCGAAGCGCGCGAGGGCCTCGGCGTAGGTCAGCCGCGGCCACGGGCGCGGAAGGTCCTCGCCGATGGCCTCCTTCCAGATCTGCGCGAAGAGCCGCTCGGTCATCTCGAAGACGTCGTCGCGCCGGACGAATGACATCTCCATGTCGATCTGCGTGTGTTCGGGCTGGCGGTCGGCGCGAAGGTCCTCATCGCGGAGGCAGCGGGCAAGCTGGAAGTAGCGGTCACAACCGCCGATCATCAGAAGCTGCTTCATGATCTGCGGCGACTGCGGGAGCGCGTAGAAGTTGCCGGGGTTCACGCGACTGGGGACGAGGTAGTCGCGCGCGCCCTCGGGGGTCGGTCGGAAGAGCATCGGCGTCTCGACCTCGAGGAAGCCCTCATCGTCGAGAAACCGCCGGGTCGCCTGCGCGGCGTCGTGGCGGATCCGCAGGTTGCGCTGCATCTTCGGCGAGCGGATGTCGATGTAGCGGTACTGCAGGCGGACCTTCTCATCGACCTCGGTCTCATCCTGCCACGTGAACGGCGGGGTCTCGGCGGTGTTGAGGATCGCGAGGGTGTCGCAGTGCACGTCGATCTCGCCGGTGGGCATATCCGGGTTCTCGGTGCCCTCGGGGCGCTGCACGACGATTCCCTGCACCGCGACGACGAACTCCGAGCGCAGGTCATGCGCGAGCCTATGCGCCTCCCCGTCGATCTGCGGATCGAAGACGATCTGCACGAGGCCGCTTCGGTCGCGCAGGTCGATGAAGATCAGCCCTCCGTGGTCGCGGCGGCGGTTGACCCACCCGTTGAGGGTGACAGTTTCGCCGATATCATCCGCGCGCAACTCGCCGCAGGTGTGGGTTCGCTTGAGATCGTCAGTAAGTTCGCTCAGTTCGCTCATCATCGCCACTCCGGTCCAGTCGTTTGGAGGGGCGGGATTACATTCCCGCCCGGTTGTTTGTCGTTGGAGAGGCCGGCCCCCGTGCCGGCCTGTGTCGTTATCCGTTGCTGTCCGTCACTCCGTCCGCAGGCAATCCGTCATCCCGCGCAGTATCCGCGGCAGTTGAAGGCCCAGTCTGATCATCAGTGCCCAACTGACGCCGAGGAACGCGACCATCCACGGCAGGCTCCCCGTCAGCAGATACATCACCAGCCCGAACACCGCCGGCGCCTCGGCGATCGCGCCGAGGATGATCGTCATCTGCTGCCAGGTCACAAGCGTTTCGGCCCCGCGCGTGCGGCGCTCGAACATGATCGAAGCGGCCACCACGCCCGCTGTGAGGCCCATCAGCGCCATGCCGAGGATGAACTCGCTGTCGCCGAGGCCGGGCGGTTCATAGCCGGTATAAAGCTCGAGCACCGCCACGATGATGCCGTAGATGAGCGTGGAGCCGAAGAGCGCCGCGAGGATCGTTTGAATATGCGTGACCCGGCGGCTGAAGTCCTTGCACGGGAAGCCGCAGTACGGGCACGCGCCCGCCGCAAGTTCCGGCTTCTGCACTCCCTGCTGGCATTGTGGACAGAGCATGTGAGCTATCTCCTGATGCGGCAAACAACAAACGGCACAGGCCGGAGCGGGGTCCGGCCTCTCCGGATGGCGGCGGCAAGGCGATAGTTACTGCGCCCTTCGCCTCCTCAACTCCTCCGCGCTGACAGTCGCGTTCCTCCCCCCTCTTCCGGAACGGAGAGGGGGGATCGAGGGGGGTGAGGTCAGCCGTCCCGCCTTGCCTTCAACTCCTCCGCCAGCCCCTCCAGCGGCGCGTATTCCCGGCCCGACCTCCCCCGCCCTCGCACACGACGCTCGGGCACCCCCTCCCTGGCGATGCAAACAACGCGTCGCTGGCGGAAGGGGATTGCGTGCAGTTCTCTACGCAGCGACACGCTATTGCTTATGCACTAACAATTGTGTCCTCCCCCTCTCCCGCCTGTCCCGCCTGCCGTTTAGGCGGGACCAGGGAGAGGGGGCCGGGGGGTGAGGCAGTCGTTCAGCCGTTCTCCACGATGGCCCGTATCTCCTTCAAAACCGTGCGCAGTTCGTCTCGTACCTGTGCCTCACTGAAGCGCATGACACGTATCCCCCAGGAGCGAAGCACCTCGTCGCGCCACTGGTCGTACTCTTCACGTCCTTCGTGCGAGATACCGTCAAGCTCGATGGCGAGTCGCAGCTCAGCGCAGTAGAAGTCGAGCACGAAGCTCTTCATCGGATGCTGTCTCCGGAACCTCACCCCCAGCTTGCCGTCGCGTAGTGCGTGCCACAGGATCCTTTCGCCCGGCGTCGGCTGACGGCGTTGCTCCCGCGCGAAGCGGACTTTGCCCTTATCGGCAACGTCCCGGACCGTCCGCGGTGCGCTCTCTCGGATGTCGTCGGACACGACAACCTCCCCCGCCCTCGCACACGACGCTCGGGCACCCCCTCCCTGGCGATGCAAACGACGCATCGCTGGCGGGAGGGGGATCGAGTCCAGTTCTCTACGCAGCGACACGCTATTGCTTATGCACTAACAATTGTGTCCTCCGCTCTCCCGCCTGTCCCGCCTGCCGTTTAGGCGGGACCAGGGAGAGGGGCTAACCCCGAGCGCAGCGAGCGAGTCGGGCTGAGGCCGCCGTTCTCGTCAGCCGTCCCGCCTTGCCTTCAACTCCTCCGCCAGCCCCTCCAGCGGCACTTCCTCCTGGTCACCGGAGACCATGTCGCGGACCGTCGCGACGCCCTTCGCGATCTCGTCCCCGCCAAGCAGCACCGCGTTGAGGTAGTTCTGACTGTCCGCGTAGCGCATCTGCGCGCGGATCGAGCGCCTGCGGTAGTCGATCTCCGCCTTCACGCCCTCCTGCCGCAGGTCGTGCAGCAACTCGTACGCCGGCATCCACGCATCATCGCCGATCGCCACGATGAAGCTGCCGTCGCGCGGCTCCTCCTCGTCCTTAAGGCCCAGCGCCTCGCGCACCATCAGGATCCTCTCGATGCCCGTGCCAAGGCCCACCGCCGGGATGTCCGGCCCGCCGCACTGCTTGATGAGACGGTCGTAGCGCCCGCCGCCGCCGATCGAGTCCTGTGCGCCCAGCGCATCGTGGCGGAACTCGAACGCCGTCTTCGTGTAGTAGTCAAGCCCGCGCACGATCCGCGGGTCGATCTCATACCCGATCCCCAGCGCCTCGAGGTGCTCGCGCAGGCCGTCGAAGTGCTCCTCACACTCGCCGCACAGCAGGTCCAGCATCTTCGGCGCGCCCTCAGTGACCTCACGGCAGACATCATTCTTGCAGTCCAGCAGCCGAAGCGGATTCGTGTCGTAGCGTCGCTGACAGTCGCGGCACATGCTCTCGACCGCGTCCGCGACCGAGGCCTTCAGCGTGTCCACGAACTGCGGTGCGCACTCCGGGCAGCCCACCGAGTTGATCAGCAGGCGCGTACCCTCGATCCCCAGCGAGCGGAAGAATGTCAGCGCGAGATCAACGACCTCCGCGTCCACCGCCGGTTCGGGGGAGCCCAGCGCCTCGATGCCCGCCTGGTGGTGCTGGCGGTAGCGCCCCGCCTGCGGCTTGTCCTGGCGGAAGATCGGGGCGACGTAGTAGAGTTTGATCAGTCGCTCGCGGTCCTGGCCCTGGATGTTCTCCTCGATGAACGCGCGCACCGTCGGCGCCGTCCCCTCCGCCCGGAGGGTCAGCGATCGTCCGCCCTTGTCCTCGAAGGTGTACATCTCCTTGGAGACGATGTCGGTGTCCTCGCCGACTGAGCGGACGAAAAGATCGGTCTCCTCGAAGACCGGAGTGCGGATCTCGCCGTAGTCGTAGCGCCGGCAGACGTCGCGGAAGGTGCGTTCGACAAAACGCCAGCGCGGCGCGTCCTCGGGGAGGATGTCCTGTGTTCCCTTCGGTCTCTGATAGCGCATCACAAATCAACTCGTGGGTTCCCGGCAGATTTCGTAAGTTACGACCGCCACAGTTTGCTGAGGTTCCAGCCCTCCGACTCCTTCTGCTTCGGCGGGAGAAGCCGGCCGTCGAGCGCGTCCTCGGCAACTTCGATGTAGTGTGGGTGGCGGGAGTAGATGAAAAGTTGGTAGCAGGCGCCCATGATCAGGATCTGAACCGCGTGCGCACCCGGCAGGCCCATCAGCACGCTCACGATCGCGACCAGTCCGATCGTCCCGCCCATCAGGGTGATCGCGTCGGCGGAGGCGCGGATCGAGTCGAGCGCGATCCCGGCTTTCTCACGCAGTGCCGAGCGGTGCGCGCCGCTTTGCGCCCATGAAGCCGGGTTGCGGTCCTCGTTCCCACCGGCGGCGTCGTAGATCTTCTGCGCAAGCCGCTGGCGGTTAGTCCAGTGCCCGTCGATGTAGAAGGCCGCAAGGAAGACTGCCGCGGCGACGCCGAAGACGATCTCGAACGCGAGGCGGGTCTGCTGCTTGCCCTCGATTGGCCCGTCGGGCCCCCACATCGCCAGCACACCGGCGATCAGCGCGCAGGCCAGCATGGGTGCGATTCCCCACGTGACCCATCGGCGCATGAGGTGTTCGTGGAGGCTGTCGATTTGCTGCTGCTCATGGGTCATGGTTGCAGGGGCTTTCCCCGAATGCATGAAAATGAGGAGTGGGCCGGCGCGCACCGGCCCACACGCTGCTTGAGGAGTATATCAGCGCCTCCGCGCCGAGTCAACGCGGCGCAGGGGTGGGTGCGGCGCGGAGGAA
>JBNJEK010000016.1:0-32715 GCA_051745855.1 Armatimonadota bacterium | reverse complement strand
CCGCCGACGATCGCCACGCGCTCGGGCTGTCGCGGGGCCGGCTCAGGGGTCTCGGGCAGATAGCGGCCACCGTGATCCGCGGCGAAGCGCTTCATGCCGGCGATTGAGATCGGATCATCGACCTCGCCGCGCGTGCACACGGTCTCGCACGGATGGTGGCAGCATCGCCCGAGCACGCCGGGGAAGGGGTGGTTCTGCTTGATCAGGCGCAGCGCGTGATCGTACTTCCCCTCGGCGATCAGGTTCAGGTAGCCCTGCGCGTCCTCGTTGATCGGGCACTCCCAGCGGCAGGGAGGTGTACCGCGGGGCTGGATCTCTGCCACGATGTCGTGGCTGCGATCGACTTCTTCGAGCGGGGTGATACGCTCCGTCATCACCCCTCGCAGATCTTCGATCGTGGCCGTGCCGCGCGCCTCCAGGAACTCCTCGATCTGCTTGTTGAGGCGCGTGATGATCTCGAAGCCCTCGAGATAGATACCGGTGCAGACCTGCACAGTCTGCGCGCCGGCCATGATGTACGCCAGCGCGTGTTCTGCTTCCGAGACCCCGCCGCTCGCGCTGATCTCAAGGTCGGTCTGCGGTGAGACAGTGTTAACCCACCGCAGCACGAAGTTCCGCGCCCACGGCCCTCCGTGCCCCGCGTATCCGCCGTGCATCACGGGACGCCCGCTCTCCACGTCCACGTCAAGACCGGTGAAGCGGTTGAACATCGTAATTGCCTCGACACCGATCTCCTCGATTGCCTTGACGAACGCCGGGGGCGAGGTAAGCTGCGGGGTGAGCTTCACGATCAGCGGCAGATCGACCTCAGCCCGCACCCCCTCGACTACTTCGAGGATCCGCCGCTCCACGTCCTCGCCACTGAAAGCGATCGAGCCGTGCGGGCATGAGACGTTGATCTCCATGGCCGACGGCCCCGCGTCCGCGATGATCGCGGTGTTGGCGAGCCAGCTTTCGAGGGTCTGGCAGTCCACGTTCGCGATCACCGGGATCGACAGCGCCTCAACGGTACTGGCGAGTTCATCGGCGTACCGATGGGCGTCGAAGTGGCTCGCCTGCTCGTAGGAGTAGAAGGTGAATGCGTCCCGATCCGCAAGCTCGTGCTCGATCAGGCGGTAACGCGGAGCGGGGGAGATCCGCATGGCCTCAATGTCGGAGAAACCCTTCATGATGACCGCGCCCGCGCCCGCGTCCTCCGCGCGGCGCATCTGGTCGAGGTCCTTTGTTATTGCGGCCGAACCGGCAATGATCGGGCTTGGCAGTTCAAGTCCGGCGAATTGCGTCGTAAGAATCGGCACGGTCAAGACACCTCAAGCGAGCGGAGAGTTTACCAGCATACCACCCGGACAGGTTACCATCATACGAGCCCGAACGTCAACTTCAGCGAATGGCTGAAAGTCCCCGAGATAGCGCAATAAAGCGTCGCCCCTTACCGGAGCCCCCCAGGCGCGCCGGACACGGGCAGGTGACGCGCCCCGGGCGTAGAATCTCAAGACACACGCTGATAACATTCGGCTTCGCATCCGCCTCGAGACATCAGGGAGGTCCACTGCCATGAAACGAGCAGTCGCCGTCGTCGTTGCGATCGCTCTCCTGTCCGTCACCGTCTTCGCACAGGACGATGCCCCGGCCAACGTTCAGGTCACAGTCAACGACACCCCGGTGGCGTTCACCGATCCGGTGCTGATGGTGAACATGGACTATCCGCTGCTGCCCGCTCAGACCTTCCTTGAGGCGCTCGGCGCTACCTCCGACTGGGATCCGGGAGCGCAGCAGCTTGACGTGCAGTCGGGTGATACCCGGCTTGTGATGTGGGTCGATCGCGACTGGGTGACCGTGGACGGCACGCGGCAGGAGCTTCCCGGAGGTCTGCAGACCTTCAACCGCCGCCCCTACGTTCATGCCGCCGAGACCGCCCGGCGACTCGGCTTCAATGCCCGGTGGGACGCAGAAGTGCTCACGCTTGACATCTCCCGCGCGATGATGATGCCGCGCGGCCCGACGGTCGCGGCAACTCTCCTTGAGATGCCGGACACCGGCGGGCTGCTCGTCCGTCTCGACGACACCGGGCAACTCCAGGAGATCCCTCTTGCCGACGACATCGTCGTCCAGCGTGGGCCCGCCGATGGCTCTCCCATGTCCGCCGGCCGCGAGGATCTCCAGCCAGGTGACGAGCTTGAGATCGTGGTCGATGATACCACCACTGCCGTCGGGATCCGAGCCAGTTACACGCAATCACTCGGCACCATCGCCTCAATCGACAGCAATCAGCTTACGCTCCAGGGAGGCGAGAGCTATCCGCTCGGCGAGGGCGTCCGCGCTGTCGGCTCTGACGGGCAGCCGCTGCACCTGCTCGCCGCCGTCGGCCAGGGGGCGATCCTCACCCGGAACCCCGACAGCGGCGCCGTCTGGCAGATCCTCGCGCAGCGGCGCGGCACAACCACTCCACCTGACATGGATGCACCCGTCCTCGCCGCCTTCACCCTGCCACGCTACGACGGCCCCCTCGGCGAGGGCGATGGACTGAACATCCGCATCGTGGGCAGCGGCGGCGCGTCCGCCAGCGTGCAACTTGGCGCCGGGGGCCCGACCGTCAGCGTGCCGGAGACCGAGCCGGGCATCTACTCCGGAACGATGGAGATTCCCGCCGACCTGCTGATCGCCGATGACCACCTCCTCGCCATGCTGCAGGAAGGTGAGGCAGGCTCTCCGAGTGTGCAGAGCAATCGTGCGGTGATGATCGATGCGCAGCCACCGGCGTTCCACAATCCCATGCCCGAGGACGGAGCAACCGTCGCCGACGCCAACACGCACATCCGCATCAGCTTCAGCGACGGCGATGGCGTTGGCATCGATCCGAACACCGCCCAACTGAGCCTCGACGGGGCTGATGTGACCGCCGAAGCGCGGATCGAGGCCGACCACATCTTCTACGCTCCGCCTCAGGGGCTGGCCACCGGTGCGCACCAGGCATCGGCGTCGGTGGCCGACGAACTGGGCAATGCCGCCACCCACGCCTGGGCGTGGACCATCGGAGAGGCCGACGCCGGAATTCAGACGGTCTCACATGACGCCGGCGCGGCCCTGACGCCGGGTGATACGCTGACCGTCACAATGACAGTCGCGGCCCCAGGCACCGATGCCAGCTTCTCTATCAACGGCGTCGCCGACGACATCGCCATGACGCGCGTGGAAGGCGCGAACACCTACGAGGGCAGTTACACCGTGCAGGAGGGGGACACCGCGGCGGAGGCGACTGTCACGGCCAGCTTCACCGCCGCCGACGGCACCGAATATCAGGCCAACGCCGCCGCCCCTGTCACGATCACGGCCCCTGAAGTCGAGTTCGCCATCACCACGCCCGCCGAGGGTGCCGAGACAGGGCGCCGCATCCGACCTGCGGGGACCGCGCCCCCCGAATCACGTGTGCGCTGGACGATCAGCTATCGGAAAGTCATCCTGACGGGCGACGTGAAGAGCGGCACCGCCATCGCCGACGCTGCCGGCACCTGGGAGGCGGCTGAGCAGGTGGACCTCAGACTCATGCTCTTCGGCATGGCCGACCAGTACACACTCACCGCGGAGTTGCTCGGCGCCGATGGGGCCGTTGTGCAGACCAGGTCCATGCAGTTCGAGGCGGATGATTGAGTGACGGTCCTCGACCGGGCGCCCGGTCAGCCATCGCGCACCGGGCGCCCCTCGACAAGCCGGGCGATGGTAGTCTGAAGCTGATCCAGCTTGAACGGCTTCTGAATGTGCGGCAGACCGGTCCGGTCAAAGAAAGACTGCGTCTGGGGACTGAGAATGTCCCCCGTGGCCACCACGATTCGATCGGCCATCTCGGGGTCGTGTTCGAGCAATGTCATGCACACGTCCTCCCCGCTGATTCCGGGGAGACGCATATCGCAGATGATGGCGTCAAAGTGCTCCTCGGTCGCCCGCGCAAGGCCCTCCTCGCCAGTGTGAGCCACGGCGACATCGTGGCCGTGCTTGTGGAGATACTCCTGCACCAGGGCGCACAGTGCTTCCTCGTCGTCGATGACCAGCATACGCAGGGGGCCATCCGGCTGGATCGGCCTCTCAGAGCTATCCTCCACAGGTTCGTCCTCCTTTGCTCCTGCTGGGATGGCCCCGCTGGCCGGCAGCATCGTGACGAAGCACGCGCCGCCACCGGGCCGGTTGTGGCCTTCGATCTCGCCCCCGTGAGCCTCCACGATCCGTCGGCAGATGCTCAGTCCCAGTCCGGTGCCCTCGCCCCGGGGCTTCGTCGTCACGAAGGGCTCGAAGATCCGATCGATCACCGTCTCCGAGATGCCCGGTCCGCTGTCGGCAACACGCAGATATGCGTAATCCTCTGCAGCCCAGGTCGAGATCTCAAGCCTGCCCCCACCCGACACCTGCAGTGCGCGGCAGGCGTTCTCCACGAGGTTGTATATGAGCTGCTGGATCTGCCCGTATTCACCCACCATCGGCGGTAAGTCCTCCTGCAGGTCTGTGATCAGCTCAATGTCGGCAGACCGCAGGTCGTACGCCCGAAGATCGCACACCCCTCGGGTCAGCGCATTAAAGTCAAATTCGGTCAGACGACTTTCACTCTGGCGGGCGAAGTTCAGCAGATTCTGCGCCACATCGCGGCAGCGGGCCGCCTCTTCGGCGATCGTCGTGACGGCCTTCAGCTTCTCGCCGTCACGGAGTTGACCCGCCAGGACCTCTGCATGCCCGCTGATCGTCGTCAGCGGATTGTTAAGCTCGTGAGCCACTCCGGCGATCAGCGCGCCCACCGAGGCCAGTCGGTCGGCCTGGATAAGCTGTGTCGTAAGCTGCTTCTCAGCGGTCACATCGCGCGCAATCCCGTGAACCACGTCCCCCTCACCGGCTCGCTGAAGCATGTTTGCGCGAAGCTGCACCATCGCCACCCGGCCGTCCGCGCAGGTCATCTGCAGTTCGATCTGGCCGGGTTGAGGCTTCCCGTCAAGCAGGTGCTCGATGTAATCCCGGGCCTTCGAGATCGAAGATGGCGCCACGATATCCCAGAACGTGAGATTCGCAAGCTCGCCCTGTGAGTAGCCCAGTACCCGCACCGCGGCCGGGTTCACGTAGAGGAATCTTCCCTCGATGTCATGTGTGTAGATGATGTCATTGGCGCCCTCTGCAAGCTCCCGGTACCGCCGCTCCGACTGCGCCCGGCGCTCCTCAGCCCGCCAATGCGACGTCATATCCCGCGCCACGCGCACGCAGCCCACTACCCCTCGCTCGTCGCTGGCCAGTGGCGTCATCTGGACCTGATACATGCGCCCGCGGATCCTGTGTGTTTCCACCGTGGAACTCTTTCCCGTGGAGATGCAATCCTCCAGCGTCTCCTCCTGCGCCCCACACTCCGGTCCGAAGACCTCGCTCAGCGTGCGTTCCATAGCCTCCCGCTCGCTCATGCCACTGAACTGAAGGGCCGCGCGATTCGCCGCCACGATCCTGCCTTCCTCGTCGTGTACCGTGAGCAGTTCCGTGATGCTGTCGAATGTCTGCCGCCAGCGGTCGCGCGCCTGGCTCGTCTCCTCAAGCAAGAGCGTATGCTGCATGATGACGCCAAGCTGCGCACCCGCCCGCTGCAGGCTCTCCACGTCCGAAGGGCCGGGATCCTTGCCGCGCTCCATGCCGACGACGATGACGCCTATCGCGCGTGAAACACCCATCAGCGGGACCGCGACGCCCGAGAGCATTTGCTCTCGGCACTCGATCGCCAGCTTCTCCGCCTCGCGATTGGTGAGAGCCCTTGCGATCGCATCGTGGTGCTCCACCGGCAACTCCGCCGGGAGGTCCGCGCAGTCATCCGTGGCGTGGGCAAGCCTCAGAAGGTCGAGACGCTCCCGATCGACCATGTACGTCGCAACCACCCGCGCGCCCGGCAGAGCGCAGAACTCCGCGGCCGTCGCCTCGATCATCGCCTGGAGCCCCCGGGCGGCGATCGCCGCGCTGGTGACGCGGTCGATCAGGCTCAGCCGCCGATGTCTCTCGCTCGCCTTCCTTTCGGCGTGGTAGACGTACACCGCCAGCGCGTTCCCGATGAAGAGGCTGCCGAGCACCTTCGTGGCCCTGCCCAGCCAGAACCCCTGCTCGGGGCCCACGGCAGCGGCCACGCCAATCAGCAGGAAGATCGCCCAGCACACGTACGCGGCACCGAACATCCGCGAAACGTCCTCGCCGAGCACCCGGCGCTCCCAACTGATCCAGGCACAGGCCAAAAACGCCGACGCCACTCCCACGCGTAACCCATGCTGGAAGGTCACGAAGGCACTGTCATTGCTGGCGTTCGTCAGGAGGTTACGAAGCGGCTCCCAGAACGGCAACGCCCACACGAAGACTGTGCCAAGTACCGCCACCGTGGCGGCAGCAACCAGCAACGCGCGGTGCGCCCCCGTGGGTGTGCACCGGGGACGATCCTCCACCAGCGCCAGTGTTCCGACCGCAATCAGCACACACGCCACGCCGAGCGACAGCGTGGCGCCGGCGAAGCGCAGCGATGCAGCGGTGCCCATGAGGTGCTCGGGGATGATCTGCAGCGTGAGAACAGCCAGACCGCCCGCGATCAGAAGATGCCCGCTGCGCCTGGTGCGATCGTGCAGCATCAGCAGAAGATAGGTCCCGCCCGCCAGGCAGAGGAAATCAATGACCGTCAGAAGGTGGTAGGCGCTTTCGGAGAGGGTACCCGGCACGTAGAAGTCCACACGACCTCCTCGTATACCGTCCGTGATCTCTTCATCACAGACGCCTCCGTTCAAACCAAGTTCATCTTACCCTTTGACGACGAAGTCGTCAACGTGCGGGCAATCGCCCGCTGAACACACAGGTCACCTGCCTGCCGGGGGCGAGGCTGTCTCGCGCGATGCGCGCCTCCGCCAAAGCGGTGTTCTCGTGGCTCTCATACAGCGCAACGGCCCGCGCCTGTGCGTAATAGAAGGTGCGGGCCGTGTTCCGGCGACGAGTGCGGCAGCGACGCCTCCGGCTGCCGCTCAGATATACGCCTGGTCGTGGTCCGGGCCTGTCTGACCGGGGCCGAGATCACCGCCGGCCTCGCCCCCGCGCTCGGCGATGTACCCCTCCATCCACGCATGCATCTCGGCGGCGACCTCGGGGTGCTCGTGGATCACGTTCGTAAGCTCTTCCGGATCGTTCACGAGATCGTAAAGCTCGCTTCGCGCCGGCTGGCGCTGCTGGGGCACATCGGACCATGGTGCGATGTAGTTCCATCTCGCATTTCGCACGGACGCATGCCAGCCGAAGCACGAGATGATCTGCTCGACCTCGCTGTCGCGTCCCTCAACCGCCAGTGGCCAGATATTTCGTCCGTTGCACCGCTCAGGGATGTCCTCGCCCATCATCGACAGCACGGTCGGCATGATGTCCTGATGCTGGACGAACCCCTTAACCCGGGCACCGGAGGCCTCACCGCCGGGGTGGCGGATCAGCAGAGGCACCTGCGTGACCTGATTCCGCAGGCGGTTGGAGGCCTTGTGAACCTCTCCCTGCTCGCCCATCATCCCCCCGTGATCAGAGGTGAACACCACGATCGTGTCATCCAGCAGATTCTGCTCGGCCAGCGTGTCCATGAAGCGCCCGACCCACGCGTCCACCAGCGAACACTCGCCCGCGTAGCCGGCCCTCACACATCGGAAGTCCGCCTCGCTCATGTTCTTCGTGCTCGAAGGCGGGAAGGCCGCCTTGTACGGGTCGAAATCCGGATCGTACTTCCTCCCGTACTCCACGGGCGGGTCCCACGGCTCGTGCGGGTCGAACATGTCGATCCACATAAAGAACGGGTAGTCGCCGCGGAATCCCCTCACCCAGTCCATCGCCTTCGTCATCGTCCGCCCGGTGAGGCTGTCGCTCTCATCCTGCCACTGCACCCGTCCGTTGATGTGCTGCACCAGCCAGTGGCGCGGGTTCTCCAGCGGCTGTCCCCAGCTTCGCACCGTCGGCCAGACGTCCTTCACGCGCTCGAGGTCGCGCCAGTTGTAGCGGTCATCCTCGACGCCGCGGATCCAGTACCAATACTCCATCCCGCGATGGAAATTCTTGCCCGGCTTCATCATGTGGTACACATCCGTCACCAGGCAGGTCGCGTAGTCCTTCGCCAGGAGGTGCTCCGCCAGCGTGACGTCCTCGAAAAACAGCGGGTGCCAGCCGGGCACGTTCACCTTGTCGCTGTGCTGCGGGTGGTGCTCCATCGGGATGATGCCCCGGCCGGTCACCATCACCCGCCTCGCGGGCAGCGTCGGCAGGCCCTCGCCGAAAGCCTGCTCGTAAAGCGCTGATTCCTTCGCCATCGCGTCGAGGTTCGGTGTCTCAATCCACTCGTTGCCGTAGCAGCCGAGGTAGTCCCACCTGAACGTATCCGAACAGATCAGCACAAGGTTCATAAGCTCGTCTCCTCCTGCATCGGTCTCAGTAATCCTCTTTGAGCAGCCCCGCCTCGACCGCACAGCGGTAGAAGCTGCCGATCGGGCGCAGACACGCGGCGAACGACTTCGGCCCCGGACCGCGCGCGTCGATGACCGCATCGGCATCGGCGTACTTGCCGCCGGACCACACGCTTGAACTCGGGGTCAGTGACAGCTCGAATGTGTCCAGCCCCGCGCGCAAATACTTCTCCTCGCCGCTCAACTGATATGCGTGCGCCAGTCCAGCGAGCACATGCATGCCTGCTCCGCGTCGCTGCAGACTCGGCAGTTCCTTGTAGTAAAACCGTCCGTCGGGCATCAGACAGTGCTCGATGAGGTCATCCATCGCCTGCAAAACCATCCGCTCAATCCGCTCCTCAGGCCGGGCGCGGTAGTAGCACATCAGCCCGCTGACCGCCACCGAGATCATGAACGGGACCCGCGCGAGCGTGTGGTCAGTGTACGGCGCCAGCCACGTCCCGTGCTCGTCCATCCACTCCTCAAAGTGCCCCACGATTGTCTCAGCCGGCTCCAGCCATGCCTCCTCATGCGTCTCCTCATGGAGCGCCACCAGCGTCCGGATGGCCCATCCCGTCTCCCGCGCCGCGAATGCCCCGACGCCGCGCGCCATCATCCGTTCGAGATGCCGCAGCACGTTTCGCCCGACACCAAGCGCCGTCTCGAGCGCAAACTCATCGCCGGTCTGATGGTAGTAGTCGAGGAGGCCCTCCACCCACTCGTGAGAGATCGTGACCCCACCCGTGGCGTGGCATGCCGAGTGCGCGATCATCCCCTCGTGGCGCATCGGGTCGTCACTCTCGTGGCACACATCGACTTCCATCCAGTGCTCGGCCGAGACCAGCAGGTAGTCGAGCATCCGCCGCTCGCCGGTACGCGCGAACATGATCAGCGCCGCGCGTGGGAGGTCGTACTCCAGGTTGCAGTACACAAGCTCCCCGCGTCCGCGGCCCTGGTGGGTGTATCCGATCTCGGGCGCATCGCCCCAGTGAAGCATCCCGTACGCGCGCGTCCGCTCATCCGCAAGATCAAGCAAACGTCGCTCCACACGCCGCACCGGCTCATCGACGAAGAGGTCAGGCAGCACATCCGCCTCGCGGTATGCCCCCCCCACCGCCGCGATCGGTCGGTCGGGCATCTGGTACTGAAGCCCGCGTACGATCAGTTCATCCTCGGAGACATCGCCGGTGTGAGCGTGCAGCAGAAAGCGGTGGCCTTTCGCCATCCCGCGCAGCAGCCGCAACGGCTCCGCGTCCTGCGGGACAAGCTCGACTGTCAACTCGTCCGGGCCCACACTGAGCGCCTTCGGAAAGTTCTGAGGCGCCTGAAAGATCGTCGCCGCAAGGCCGCCGCGCTCGGGATGCCGCCAGTGCCCGGTGAAGGTCCCCCAGTTGACCTCAGGGACCTGCTCGTTCGAGGTGTACAACAGGTACTCCGCGTCGATCAACTGCCGAATCGCCTCTTCGCCCTCGGCGGTCTGAGTCCGCGAGCGGTAGTTCGAGACGGTGATCGCTGTCTTGCTACCGTCTGGCGCAACATCCGGTCGCATCGCCCACGTCATGCTCTCAACCGTGGTGCTCTCCAAAGGCTCGCGGTTGATCACCCGGTAGTGCACTTCACACCACGGCTTTCCGGCCCACGCGGTGATCCGCACGCGGAAATCCAGCGCCCGCGTGCCATCCGCGCTCACATGCATACCATCCCCCTGCACAACCAGGCGCACCGGCCCCGCCTCGACCACCCGCCAGCCGCCCCTGGCGACAGTGGCGATCAACCGGTCTCCCTCGATGGTCACCTCAGGTCCCACGAGTTCTTCGCCGGAAGCCACCACGCGCCCATCGACCGCGATCGATCGGATCAGCCCGCGCTGGTCTGGACCGGACAACTCCAGCACCAGCCGCCCGGTCTCGATCCGCGAGGCGTCGTCGCGGATCTCAACCCGGGCCTCATCGGTGGGGGAGGGGGGATCCGCTGCAGCGATCAACTCGTAGTCCGTCGAGTCATTTCCCGGCAGGTCAACCAGCGCGTCCACCAGCAGCCACTTCACCGAGCCGTCAGGCCACAGCGCGGTTGGTCGAGTCTGTGTCGGCGCCGATGCACCGTCACGCGTGAGCGCCACCGCCGCATGCGGTGACAGTTGACCTTCGGGGAAGGGCACGGCACAGGTCGTGGGCTCGGCGATACGATCGAACTTCGAGATCTTTGGGAAGTGCACACGAAGGGCCATCCGCAATCACCACAGGCGCGCCGGGATATCGACGCGCCTGTGTTCGACTCGCGAGCGCTTCAGACCTTCACGCAACGTCAGTGAGATCGGTGGTGAAGACCCGCCGCTGCGCCGGGGCGGAAGCCCATGTGCCTTTTGCGCGAGCAATCACTGCTGATAGGGTATCATCAGCACCGCGACGGGGGATGTCCGCGCGACCTTCAGCGCCACGCTTCCGACTACAAGCTCCTCGACCGCGGCCCGCCCCTGTGTGCCCATCGCAATCAGCGACACATCATTCGCCTCGGCGTACCTGGTCGCGGCGGCCGCGGGCGCGCCTGTCGTCACGATCGTCCCGACGTCGTCCACGCCCCTGTCGCGCAGAGCTTCGGCCATCCGCTTCAGCCGCTTACGGTCTTCCTCATGAAGCGCTTCAATATCTGCGGCCTCTTCTTCCTCACCACGAAACTCGTCCTCATCATCGTACGCAGGCGGGTTATGCACATGCAGCAGTGTCACGCGCGATGCGCTCCCTGCGATGAGATCGGTCATCTGCTCGAACGCGACATCCGCCGCCTCCGAGAAGTCGGTGGGGAACAGGATATGATCGAAAGGCCGGTCTGGCTGCAACTCACACGAGATCCCCTCGTCGGTCTCGCACAACGCCACCCTGACGATCAGCACCGGGACGCTCGACTGGTGGAGCACCGACATCGATACACTCCCCAGCAGGATCCGCCCGAGCAATGACCGGCCATGCGACCCTACCACGAGTGCGTCGGCGCCATGCTTCTCGGCCAGATCGGCGAGCGTGACGGCCGTGGCACCGTGCTCGACGATCGTTTCAACTTCCAGTCCATGCTCCCGAAGATGATCGGCCTGCTCATCAAGAGACGAACGCACGCCCTCCATCAACACCTCGCCCACGCCCGGAGAGGGTGGGTGCGTGACGTGCGCCAGCACCACATCGTGCAGACCCGCGTCTTTCAATCTCGGCAGATAGTCAAGCACGGCGAGCGACGGCTTTGAGAAATCAGTCCCGACAACGACTTTGCTCAGCATGTAATCCACTCCCTTGGCGTCCACCACTTCAGGTGGCGACATCTTTCGACTATCGGTGCGGAACCATCAGCACCGGCGCCGGCGAGGTCCGCGCCACCTTCAGCGCCACGCTCCCCAGCACAAGTTCCTGAAGCGCTCCGCGCCCGTGTGTTGACATCACAATCATCGTCGCGGCATGCTCGGCCGCCACCCGGTTGATCAACTCCGCGGGCGACGCGTCCTTCACCACGGTCTTTACCTCCCTGACCCCGGCATCCCGCAGCTTCTCGGCAAGCCCCTCCAGCCGCTCCCTGTCCTCTTCGTTGAACCGCTCGACATCGTCGATTCTGTGGCCGAGAGCGCCCGTGTCCTGCGCGTGGAGCAGCGTCACCGCCGCCCCCGCCTCCGCCGCGAGATACTCCAGCCACTCGAACGCCGCGTCGGCGGCCTCCGAGAAATCGGTGGGAAAGAGCAGGTGCCTCAGCGGCTCGTCGCCGAGCGGTTCGCAGGAGATGCCCTCGTCCGTCTCACACAACTGCATCCGCACCAGGACGACCGGTCTGGTCGCGTGATGCAGCAGCGACATCGCGACGCTGCCCAGCAACACCCGCTGCAGCATCGAGCGACCGTGTGAGCCGACAACGATCGCCTCCACGTCGTGTTCCTCGGCCAACTGCGCGAGAGTCCGTGGCGCGGTTCCCCACTTCACGACCGTCTCCACGTCGAGGTCCGCCTCGCGCAGCCGGTCAGCCTGCCCCTTGATATCCTCACGCGCCTGCTCCAGCAGGACATGCTCCGCTCCGCCTGCATCCGGCACGTAGACCACGTGCGCGAGGATAACCCGCTCAAGCCCAAACTCGCGCAGCCTCGGGACGTAGTCCAGCACGGCGAGCGATGACTCCGACAGGTCGGTACCCACCAATATCTTCGCGAACATCTCACTCACTCCCTCTTGCGCATGGCGCCGCAACCGGCTCCTTCTCAAAGAACCTTCGCCGCAAAGCCAGAGATACATGCACCAATCCGATCAGCACCGGCACCTCCACCAGCGGCCCGATCACAGCGGCGAACGCCTCGCCCGACCCGATGCCGAAGACCGCGATGGCGACGGCGATCGCCAGCTCGAAGTTATTGCTCGCCGCGGTGAACGACAGCGTGGCCGTCTGCTCGTAGTTCGCCCCGACCTTCATGCTCAGGAAGAATGACACGAGGAACATCACCACGAAGTAAATCAGCAGCGGGATGGCGATGCGAATCACATCCAGCGGAAGCTGCACAATGTACTCGCCCTTGAGCGAGAACATCACCACGATGGTGAAAAGCAACGCGATCAGCGTGATCGGGCTGATCCGCGGGATGAACTCATGCTCGTACCACTCAAGCCCTTTCCGCCGCACCAGTACAAAGCGCGTGAGCATGCCGCCGAAGAACGGGATCCCGAGGTAGATGAAAACGCTCTCGGCGATCTGCCGCACCGTCACGTCAACGGCCGTCCCCTCGATGCCGAAAACGGTCGGCAGGATCGTCAGGAAGACCCATGCGTACGCCGTGTAGAAGACCACCTGAAAGATGCTGTTGAATGCCACCAGCCCGGCGCAGTACTCATTGCTGCCCTCGGCCAGTTCGTTCCACACCAGCACCATCGCGATGCAGCGCGCCAGGCCGATCATGATCAGCCCGTACATGTACTCCGGGTAGCCCTGCAGGAACACGATCGCCAGCACGAACATCAGGATCGGGCCGATCAGCCAGTTCTGCACCAGCGAGAGCCCCAGCACTTTGAAGTTCTGGAAGACCTCGCCAAGCTCGCCGTAACGCACCTTCGCCAGCGGCGGGTACATCATCAGGATCAGGCCAATCGCCAGCGGCAGTGACGTCGTCCCGATCTGCGTGGCCTCGTTCAACGCCTCAATGCCCCGCGGGAAGAGATACCCCGCGACCACGCCAAAGCCCATCGCCAGGAATATCCACAGCGTCAGGTAGCGATCGAGCAGAGAAAGCTTCTGAACGACTGAGCGTTGCATGAACCATCAACTCCAGCGAGACCGCGTTACCGGCGCACACTGATCCGTCAGGCGAATGGCTTGCGCGCGCTGACGGTGATCGAGGTAACGATGCCCTTCAGAGGATTCTCCCGCGAGTTGCACGCGCAGCCGGTGTCCATCGTGCAGCACCCCGAGAGTAGCTCGCTCGCGTCGCTCTCGCTTTCGATCTCAATGTCGTCCAGTCCGGCCGCTTCCATCGCGGTCAGATACGTCTCACGGCTGACCGCCCCCGCCACGCAGCCGACATACGCCTCATCGCTGCCCGCGACGGCCGTCGGAAGTTCCCCGTCCAGCACGATGTCCGAGACATGCAGCCTGCCGCCCGGCTTGAGAACACGCGCCGCCTCGGCGAAGGCCTGCTGCTTGCTCGGGACGAGGTTGATGACGCAGTTGCTGATGATCACATCGACGGTCTCGTCCTCAATCGGCATGTCCTCAATCTCGCCGAAGCGGAACTCAACGTTGGCGTAGCCGCCCTTCTCCGCATTCTCGCGGGCGCGGGCGATCATCTCCTCGGTCATATCCACGCCGATGACCCGCCCCTCCGGCCCGACCGCGTTTGCCGCGAGGAAGCAGTCGAAGCCCGCGCCTGAGCCCAGATCGAGCACCGTCTCGCCCGGCTTCAGGTCCGCGATCGCCGTCGGGTTGCCGCAGCCGAGACCGAGGTCCGCCCCGTCCGGCACCTCGTCAGCGTGCGCTGCGTCATACCCGATCGCCTGCGAGGATGTTCCACAGCAACTCGATCGACGCTCGCGCGCGATGCTCCCGTATCTCTCCCGAACTCGTCTCTTGATGTCGTCCATCTCTGATCACCACTCCTTGTAATTCGACGAAATACGATGAGCGAACTGAAAAAAGCCGGGGGCATCACTCAGCCAGCAACTCTGCGACACGCTCCTTGAGCCGCGCGAGCGATGCCCCGTCAATCGAGTAGCAGATCCGCGGGCCATCAACCTCGCCGCGTATCAATCCCGCCTCCTTGAGCACCTTCAGATGCTGGGAGACGGTGGATTGCGCCAGCGGGATCTCTTCGCAGATGTCCCCGCAGATGCACTGCCCCTCGCCATGCGCGATGAGGAATCGCACGATCTGCACGCGCGCCGGATGTCCCAGCGCCTTGGCGAGCGCGGCCAGTTCCTCATCCTCGTTTTGCCACACGTTTTGCGGCGAGGATGGAATGCCATCCTCGCAGCAATCACTGGATTGTACGACAGCCTTTTTGCGTTTCATCGTAAAAATACGATAACACATCAGGCCCCGCACGTCAACCATCGCGGACTACGCAGTGTAAAGCATGTACAACCCGCCGAGTATTACCAGCGCTCCGCAGATCTGCTTCAGGATGATCGCACCGCGCGACTCCTCCGTCCAGTCGAGGTAGCCCTGCACCGCCTCGGTCGAAGTCCCCGCCGCCACGATCACCGCGCAGTGGCCGACCCCGAAGGCCAGCAGGAGCGTTGCGCCGTAGATGAAGCTCTCCGTCGCCACGCGTAGCGTCACGGCCAACATCGGCGCCATGTATGCGAAGGTGCATGGACCCAGCGCGATCCCGAAGATCAGCCCGAGCGCGAGCGCCGCCCACAATCCCTTGCGCTGCGTCTCGCCCGGCGTCGCGCCCTTGAACTCCAGCGGGATCACGTCCATCAGATGCAGCCCTACCACGAAGAAGACCACAGCCACGAAGTAGTTGCCCCACGGGCCGACATCGCCGATCAGGCGCCCCAGGCCGGCCGTGATCACTCCGATGACCCCGATCGTCACCAGGATCCCCGACGCGAAGACCACAGACAGCCAGAACGCCCTCCGCGTCGTGATGAGCCCCTGCCCGTCGATGAACCCCACGATCAGCGGAATGCTCGCCAGGTGGCATGGGCTGAGCACGATGCTGAGGATCCCCCAGACGAAGGACGCGCCCAGCGCCACCATCGGAGCGCCCTCGACCGCCTGCGTCAGCGCGACGAAAAGCTGCTCCAAGCTCACTCGACCCCCAGTTCGGCCAGTTGCTCGAGGATCGCGTCCTTGCTGAGGAACCCCGTGTGGTCGAAGACCTCCCGCCCCTCGGCATCGTAGATGTACTGCACCGGGATCGACCGCACGCCGTAGCGCGCGGTGAGATACTGCTCCTCGTCCACCTGGATGAGGATGATGTTCACCCGGTCGCCCATTTCCGCCTCAAGCTCCTCGATGATCGGCGCCATCATGTCGCAGGCCTGGCAGCCCTCGGCGCCGAAGTCAACGAACGTCGGCTTGCCGGACCGGCGGGCCTGATCTACGGGGTTGTCGAACGCCTTCGGAGCGACCTCGACGAGGAAGTCCGCATCCACTGCGACACCCTGTCGCTTGCCCACTCCGTTGATATGGTCGGTCACGGCCGCCTGCTGCTCCTGCCGCTCTACCATGGAGCGAATCTGCGGCGCGACCTGCTCGTACGTAGCGCCCTGGACCATGTCCTTGTTGGCGTCATAGAACGCCCGGACGTCCTCGTCGCTCACAGTGACCTGCTCGGCGAGGTGTTGAACGTACGCGTCGATCACGCCGACATCGGGAGCATCGTCCTGCTGCTCCGCCCACTCTTCCGCCTCGCGCTCAAGCAGCGGCTCAACTGCAAGCTGCTCTGCCACGAAGAAGGCCTCCGCCTGGAGTTCTTCTTTTGCCTCCGGCGTGGTGGCGCGCTTTTCAATGAATGCGTCGATCTCCTCCCGCGTGACAGTAAGATCACCCGACTGCACGATGACTCCATCGGGAAGATCCACAATCGTCGCCTGAGACAGTGGCCCGCTGCTGAGGCCCAGGTAGGCGTCATCCACGGTCTGATCGGCCGGCGCGAACTCGGTCTGTGCCTGAGCCTGCGTCTCTGCCGCGCGACAGCCGGCGATGAGGACGAGCGCCGATGCGGCAAGAACAAAAGCGGTTACGAAGAGCGTTGCGCGTTTGCTACTCAATGATACCAAGCTCCTTCAGCTTCGCATCGATCTCGTCTTTCGGCCAGAAGCCAATGTGGCGGAACACCTCGTTGCCCTCGGCGTCGTAGATGATCTGAGTCGGGATCGAGCGCACGTTGTACTTCCGGCCGAGCTCGGGGGTCTTGTGCACATCCGCCATCACCACTTCCATCTCACCGTCGTACTCTTCACGCATCTCGTCGAGGATCGGCTGCATCATCTTGCACGGCACACAACTCTCCGCGCCTACCTCCACGAAGCGGGGGAGACCGCTTTCGCTCTCCTCGGTGGCGGAGTGCGAGGACCCACTGTCGGCCACCACCGCGTCCGCGCCGCCCGCACGGGGCGCCCTTGCCGACGGATCATCCTTGTACGCGAGCACCAGCAGTGCGGCCAGGACCACCGCCAGCACAATGAACATCTTCTTCCTGTCAGGCATATTCTCAGCCTCCGCTCGCCGATCGTTCACCACATCTGGTTGACACGGTCCGGGGTAGTCGGGCGATCATTGGCGGGAAGTGGACGGGGCGGGCTTCCGCATCCCTCGAGCGCCATGACGGGAAGCCCACCCACCGTGACCGGTCGTCCGGACTGGCTCGACACGCGCCTCAGCCGGACGAGCTTTCCGTCTCGTCCTCGGTAAAATCTTCGCCGAGATAGTCCCGGAGCGCCGCGAGCACCAGGTCTGAACTGCTGATCCCGTCCCCCTTCGCTCGGTTCTCCACCTGGTCGATCACGCAGCACGGCAGCCAGACGTGGCATGACTTACATTCACGTGCGGTGAGCATGGGGTCGGTGTGGTTGTCTGCAGCGGACATGAGAAACGCCCTCCTCGTGGTATTGACTGTGAAGCGGCTTGACCGTCTACGCGCCCAGCATCTCGTCGGCCGCGTTCATCACGCACTCCACCTGTGCGGCGTCAAGCTCAAGGTCAGGCGCTTTGTCGATCCCGAGGCTGGTGATCTCCAGCCACTGGTGGTCGATCCCGTGCCGCTCGAGCGTCTTCTTCGCACACGCGACAGGGCAGCCATCGATGACCAGGATCCGCTCTGCCCCCTCCGTGCGCTCGATCAACGGTTCAACATCCCCGCCGAGGCCCGCCAGGCAGAACATGACACCCTTGTTGTCAACCGTCATTCTTCGAGCGACCTCATTCGAAATCTGTCCGACATTCGAGCCGCCCGAGCACGCCAGCAACATCGTGATCGGCCCACAGCAACTGCAGCTTTCCATGTTCTTACTCTCCTTCCAGCATTGTCTGGATCTGCTCAGCTGACAGAATCTTGCCGGCGGACTTCACGTCACCGTCGATCGCCAGCGCCGGCGTGGACATCACGCCGAACTTCATGATCTCCGGCAGTTTGTCAATCTTCTCAATCTGCGCATCGTCAATGCCGCTGGCCTCGATCGCCTCCTCCGCGTTGGCCGCGAGCTTCTTGCACTTGGGGCATCCCGTACCCAGTATCTGAACCTTCATTGTCAAACCCTCCATCGTGAGTATGTACGTCTATGCGATCAACCCGTACGTGACACCCGCCACGGTGGACAGGACTACCACGATGGCGATGAACACCAGCGTCTTCTTCGTTCCGAGCACGCTGCGGATCACCAGCATGTTCGGCAGCGACAGCGCCGGCCCGGCAAGCAGCAGCGCCAGGGCCGGGCCCTTGCCCATCCCGCTGCCAAGCAGCCCCTCGAGAATCGGAATCTCCGTCAGCGTCGCGAAATACATCAGCGCGCCGACCAGCGACGCCGCGAAGTTCGCAAAGAGCGAGTTCCCGCCGACCCCGCGCGCGATCCACTCATTCGGGATGATGCCGTTGTCGGTGCCCGGCATCCCCAGCAGAAAGCCCGCCGCCAGCACGCCCGCGAACAGTAGCGGCATGATAAGCTCGGTGTACGTCCACGTCTCATCGAGCCACTCCTGGATCTGATCCCGCGCATACCAGCGCCAGAGCATCAGCCCCAGCACACCCAGCAGCGGGATCACGATCCACCATTTGATCTGATAGACCTCCCACCACAGTCCGACTTCCTCGGCGGGGCGAGCCCACGCGGCGAAGATCAGGATCAGCACCATGACGCCGATGAATGACGCCACCTGCCACAGCGGCTGGTCCGCCTCCTCTTCGCCCTGACCCATGCCGTTGGCCTCACACTCAGCGAGACGCTCCTCTTCCTCTTTTCGGAAGAGCCACGCCATCACGAGTCCGATCACTACGCCGAAGATGATTGCTCCGATGGCGCGCGCAAGCCCGATCTCCAGCCCCAGCACTCGCGCGGTAAGGATGATCGCCAGCACGTTGATCGCCGGCCCGGAGTAGAGGAACGCCGCGGCGGGGCCAATCCCGGCGCCCTGCGAGTAGATACCCGCAAAGAGAGGCAGCACGGTGCACGAGCATACGGCGAGCACGCTGCCGGACGTTGATGCCACCGAGTAGCAGACAACCTTGTTTGCCTTCGGCCCGAGATACTTCATCACCGACGACTTGCCGATGAAGACCGCGATCCCACCCGCGATGAAGAACGCGGGGACGAGGCAGAACAGAACGTGCTCACGAGCGTAATCCTGGAGCATGACCCACATATCCCACAGTGCGGTCTGGATACGGGGGTTTTGCAGCGGAATGAAGTATGCGGCGAGGAACACGGCAACATACAGCGCGAGCTTCTGTCGATTGGACATTCGCTTACGCCTCCACGGCCTCCGCGGCCCGCAGGTGTTCGCTCTGAAGTACCGCGTCGATGCACCCGAAGAGGCGAAGCACACACGGAACAAGCAGACGGTAGTAGATCTGATTTCCGTCACGTCGGCCCTCAATGATCCCGGCGTTCTTCATCTGCGAGAGGTGCCGCGAGACGGTGGGCATGGTCGAGCCAACAATCTCCTGCAATTCACAGACGCACATCTCCCCGTCCGCGAGGGCATCGGCGATCATCAGCCTTGATGGGTGGGCAAGCGCCTTCATCACTTCAGCACGTGCCTCATAGACTGTTCTGTCCATCTCAGCACTCCATCTTCAAAACTCGTCACGGGTCAACGGTGTCGTCATGGCTCATTACGTATTTAGCATAATAGCTAATTGAGAAACCGCTGTCAAGATGTGCGCCAAAATCGCCCTGGTGGCCGCCCAAACTGAAAAGGACTTGCGCGGGCGATGATGAACAATTATGTGATGGTGCACTGTCCGCGGCCCAACGCCGTCGCGTCCGCCGCGGCAATCGGAGAGGATGCGTATTCACATTGTCGGATGACGGAAATGACCGCTCACGGGACATGCTTGTCCCCTTCAACGTCCGCACCTATCGGCTCGGAATCGCCAACGGTATCCTCGCCGTCACCGGCTCTCGTCTGGTGGACCTCAACACGATCGTCCCACTGCTGGTCCATCGCCTCTCCGGCGCCGCGTGGCTGGTCGGCCTCGTCCTTGGCCTCCGCAGCGTCATGCGGATGCTCGTCGAGGTCGTGGCGGCGCGTAGCCTCGACACACGCCCTTACAAGAAGTTCGCCTACATCTGGGCGGCGGTAGTCCGCGGATCGATGTACGCATCCATCGCGCTCGTCCTGTGGTTCGGCGCCGCAATCCCCGACACCATCGTCCTCGCCGTCGTGGTGCTTGCACTACTGGGCTACGCCGGGGCGCTCGGTCCGGCCTCACTTGCGTTCAACGACATCCTCGCCAAGTCCGTCCCCACCACGCGGCGCGGGAGTCTTCAGATGTGGCGTAAGCTCGGCGCGCTGGTGATCATCTTCGCGGGCGTCACCCCGTTCGTCGCCTGGATGATTGGGCCCGAGGGGCCCTTCGACTTTCCGCGCAGCTTCAGCGCACTCTTTTTCATGGCACTCGTGTTCTCGGCCGCATCGTGGATAACATTCTCGATGGTCGATGAGCCGAAATCTCGCTCCAGCGCACATAAGCTCACGTGGGGACAGCATCTCCGCCGCGGCGTTACTCTCTACCGCAGTGACGCCTCCTACCGCCGTGTCATTCGCATCCGCCTGCTGATCGGCATTGCATCAGCGATCCGGCCCTTCCTGATCGTCTTCGCCACCGATGTTTGGAACCTCCCCGACGAGGTCGCGGCGACCTTCCTTGCGATCCAGGTCGGCGCGGAGTTCCTCGGCGCGGCGGTCGTCGGTAGAATCTCCGACCGCCTCGGCAACCGCACCGCGATCCTGGTCATGATCTCGGCCCTGCTGTTCTGCTGCGCCGCGGCCGTGATGGCCGCTTCGGCCACGTGGGACGTCCCGCTGACCATCCTGGCATGGCAGATCAACCTGCAGGTCATCGTCCTTGGTGCCGCATTCGCCGGCTCAGGCGTCTTCCTCGCCAGCCTCAGCATCGGATACATGAACTACCTGATGGACATCGCGCCCGAGGACAAGCGCCCCTCATACATGGGCTTCAGCACCGCGTTCACCCTTCCGCTGGCGGTCGCGCCTGTGCTCTACGGCTGGGGCGCCGACGTGGTAGGCTACCTCCCGGTGTTCATCACCGGTCTCGTAGTCGCCATCGGAGCAATGTATCTCTTCATTCAGCTTCCCGAGCCGCGTGATGAGATCGATGACGGCGCACTTGCTGACTTTCAACGCCCACCGACCGCCAGCGACCTCGCCGACGAGGACTGACCCGCTCGCGTGGCTCAAAGGTGGGGCAGAGCTGGGGCGAACAAATGTTTCACGTGAAACATTCCGCCTGTCGGCAGCAAGCTGCTCGCGGTTACTCTCCGACTACGGCTCGAAAACGGAGGACTCGAGCGGCGGATGATGAATTGACCGGTCAGCATCATCTGTCGCCGCAGACCATCACCCTCCGCTGACGGCATCAGAGGGGAAGCGTATTCATATTGTCGGATGACGGGAACGACCGCTCGCGGGACATGCTCGTCCCGTTCAATGTCAGAACCTACCGCATCGCCATCGTCAACGGGATGCTCGGCGTCACCGGCGCCCGTCTCGCGGACCTCAGCACCATCGTTCCTCTGCTCATCCACAAGCTGTCGGGGACGGCCTGGATGGTCGGGCTGGTGCTGGGATTGCGGGGCGTTGTCCGCACGCTCGTGCAGGTTGCGGCGGCCCGCACTCTCGACACGTACAATCACAAAAAGCCCGCGTACATCCTCGCGTCCGTCATCCGTGCTTCGATGTACATCGGCATCGCAGCCGTCATGTGGTTTGCGGACGCCATCCCCAATGCCCTCGTGCTGGCCGTCCTCGTGACATGCCTGATCGGCTATGCGGCCGGTGCGGCGCTTGCGTCACTTCCGTTCAACGACATCCTCGCCAAGTCCGTCCCCACCACCAGGCGGGGCAGCCTGCAGATGTGGCGTAAGCTCGCGGCAACGGTCATCATTCTGATCGGCGTCGCCCCCTTTCAGCGATGGATCATCGGGCCCGAGAGCGTGTTCAACTTTCCGCGCAGTTTCGGCGTTCTCTTCGCCGTCTCGGTCACGGTCAGTGGTCTCGGATGGATACTCTTCTCGCAGGTGCGCGAGCCACAGTCGCGCGCCGAAAAGCAGAAACCCACCTGGGGTCAGCACCTCCGCCGCGGGATTACCTTCTTCCGGTGTGACAGTTGCTACCGGCGTGTCATCCGCATCCGACTGCTCATCGGCATTGCCGCGGCGATCCGCCCCTTCCTGATCGTTTTCGCGACCGATGTGTGGGGCCTGACCGACGACGTCGCGGCGACATTCCTCGCCATCCAGGTCGGCGCGGAGTTCGTCGGCGCCCTCGTAATCGGGCGCGTCTCCGACCGTCTCGGCAATCGCAAGGCCATCCTCGTGGGGATCGCATCTTTGCTTGCCTTCTCCACCGCGGCAGTCATCGCCGCCTCGTTCGAGTGGGACGTCCCGCTGGCCGTCCTCGCCTGGCAGACAAACCTGCAGATCATCATCCTCGGCGCCGCATTCGCCGGCTCCGGCGTCTTCCTCGCCAGCCTCAGCATCGGATACATGAACTACCTGATGGATATCGCACCCGAGGAGAAACGCACATCGTACATCGGCTTCAGCACGGCCTTCACGCTTCCGCTCGCCATCGCCCCGCTGGTCTACGGCTGGAGCGCGGACATCTTCGGCTATCAGCCCGTCTTCGTCATTGCTCTCATACTGGCACTCGGAGCGATGTACCTCTTCCTTCAACTGCCGGAGCCGCGTGACGAACTCGACGACAGTGCCCTCGCGGATTACCTTGCGGATCCGGAGTCGGACAATGACGGGCAGTGAGCCTCCGGCAGCGGCAGAGAATCATCGGCCAAATCTTCAGCACAATGCAAAGGACTCGCGACGCAGATGGTGAAAGTGGCCCTCAGTTCGGCCGCCGACCCCTCCAGGTCGCCGCACTTCACATCGCAGTCGCGGGTGGTAGAGAGGAAGCGCATGAACGTTGGATGATGAGCGCAACGATCGAGCGCGGGATATGCTCGTCCCGTTCAATCGCAGAACATACCGCTTCGGCATCGTCAACGGCATCTTTGCATTCACCGGCAGCCGCGTCGCGGATCCCAACACCATCGTGCCGCTGCTCATCCATCGCCTCTCCGGCGCCGCGTGGGTCGTGGGCGTTGTGCTGGGGCTGAAGGGGATCGTCGAGGCGCTTGCCCAGGTGGCCGTGGCGCGCAGCCTCGACAGCCGCGACCGCAAGAAGCCCGCTTACATCTTCGGCTCGCTGACGCAATCGCTCACGTACATCACCATCGGACTCGTGCTCTGGTTCGCCGACGCCATCCCCAATACGCTTGTGCTGGCGGTCTTCGTGGTCGCGCTGCTTGGCTACCGCGCGGGCCTCGCAGTCTCGGGGCTGGCGCTCAATGACATCCTCACCAAGTCCGTCCCGACAACGCGCCGCGGCAGCCTGCACATGTGGCGCAAGCTCGGCGCTCTCGTGGTAGTCTTCTTCGGCGTGACACCCTTCGTCTCATGGGCGATCGGGCCGGAGGGGCCCTTCGACTTCCCGCGTAACTTCAGCATACTCTTTGCCGCGTCGGTCGCCGCCACCGCATGTGGCTGGTTGCTCTTCGCGCAGGTGCGCGAGCCAGCGTCGCGCGCGACCGAGCGGACGGTCACCTGGGCTGAGCACCTGCGTCGGGGCCTGATGCTCTTCCGTGATGACTGCTGCTACCGCCGCGTCATTCGCATCCGCCTCCTGGTTGGCATTGCGGCCGGCATCCGGCCGTTCCTCGTGGTCTTTGCGACCGCCGTCTGGGATCTCCCCGACGAGGTCGCGGCCACCTTCATCGCCATCCACATCTGCGCGGAGTTCCTCGGCGCCGTCGTCGCCGGTCGCATCTCCGACCGCCTTGGCAACCGGCGAGCCATCCTCTTCATGATCTGGTCGATGATCCTCTGCTCCGCGGCCGCGGTCCTCGCCGCGGCCGCCACGTGGGACCTGCTGATCGACGTCCTCGCGTGGCAGGTGAATCTGCAGGTCATCGTCCTCGGCGCCGCCTTCGTCGGCTCGGGGCTCTTCCTCGCAAGCCTGCAGATCGGATACAACAACTACCTGATGGACATCGCTCCCGAGGATCAGCGTCCCTCGTACATCGGCTTCAGCACGGCCTTCACCGTCCCGCTCGCCATCGCGCCGATGCTTTACGGCTGGGGCGCCGACCTCTTCGGCTACCAGCCGGCTTTCGTAAGCGCCCTCGTGCTGGCGGTGGCCGCGCTCTACCTCTTCCTCCAACTGCCCGAGCCTCGTGATGACCTCGATGACGGCGACCTCGACCAGTTTCAGCAGGCGCCGCCTCTTCCCGACGCATAGCCCGCCGCGCTCGCGGCCAGCCGCGCCCGAGGTGCGGCTCATGCGGAAGTGGAATTCTTCGGTCGAGGAGAGTGATTGAGGTGCGCAGTGCTGCCGACCTGACCGCGATGCTCGCGGTGACCGTCGCATCGAAGCAGGAACTCGGCCCTAATCTCGTCGTGAACTGGGATTTCGAGGGTGAGGATGGCTGGCGCTTCAACGATGAGCGCCGCCGGGTGCAGATGGAGGACGCGCCCGGCGGCTCGCATGTGCTGATGATGGAACGACGTGGATAAGCAGCTCGAACTGTTGCGGGCACACCGCGAGCGCTACGGCACGGACGGCTTCTGCTTCGACGGCCTCGGGCGTAAGAACGAGTGGCCGTGGAGCTACTACTTCATCCGCCACGTTCGGGACATGGTGAACGGCGAACGACGGCGACCTCTGAGCCGTCACCATCGTTCGCAGTCGTGCTCCGCAGTTTGCCCTCATCCGCCGCCGTTCACCCGATCCAGACGGGGCTTGACCACGCCATCTCGCCGTCTGTCTGGAAGACGCGCAGGTAGTAGAATGTCTCGCCTTCGGCGCCCGCGTCCTCGACATTGAGCGTGCCGCTCATCCCGTCGCAGGACTTCTCGCAGATCGTCTCGCCGTCGCGGACGAGTTCGAGCCGATCCAGTGGCGCCGTGCCCGTCACTTCTGCCTCGATGACGTTGACGCCGTCCTCAGGCGCATCGATTTCGCTGCCCATGATCGCGCCGTTGACGCGGAAGTCGAGCACGATCCGCACGCCGGTGGTGGCGTAGCAGCGCCGGGCGTACATCGCATCCCACACGTCCCCGCGAGTCAGTTTGTCCGTCAGCACCGCGAGGTATCCGCTGCCGAGGCGGTGGTGGATGTGAGGCTGGCGATTCGACCACTGGGCGTTGCCCGGGTTCCCGTCATGCCCGTCGCTGGAGGCCATCAGGCCGAGCCGATAGCCTCGCTTGAGCGCGTCGAGCGCGCCAAGGCCGGGGACGCGGTCGGAGGCCGTCCCGGGGAAGGGCGCACCGTAGTACTCGGAGTTGCCCCACGTGGAGTAGACCTCGACGAGGCGGTCGAACTCCGGATCCATGTACGACCAGTCCACCGGGAAGAAGCCCGTGGACGGGTGGTGCGCGATGGTCAGCGCTTTCGCGCCGGC
This sequence comes from Armatimonadota bacterium, assembly GCA_051745855.1. Lineage (GTDB taxonomy): Bacteria > Armatimonadota > Zipacnadia > Zipacnadales > UBA5352 > UBA5352. The sequence continues at coordinate 7,104 of JBNJEK010000016.1, read as the reverse complement.
CTCGCGCAGCGACTCCCACAGGTCGGCGGGAGAGCGGCTCTCGGGCCCGATGGCGTTATGACCGGGGCCGGGGTTGTTGTCGAAGTACGGCCAGCCGGTGTCGCGGTAGTAGACGTTGCGGTGGCCGTATTTCGCCGACGTCCACTCGTAGGCCGGGATGACGACGTAGCGCCCGGGCTCATTCCACTGATCCATCTGCTCCATGCGGCCCCGCCAGTCATCCTGATCTTTGAACTGCCAGTCGTGGTCGGCGATGCCGATGAAGTCGAGGCCCGCGACGTCGCGGCCGTAGGCGTAGTTCTCCTCGAGCGTACCGGTGCCGCAACTGCGGCCGGAGCCGTGCTCCTCGCCGGTATGCACGTGGACGTCGCCGAAGAAGACGTTCCAGTCGCCGACCGATGGGGGAGTGCGCCCCTTCACACAGGCCTCCACCGCCGGTTCGATGTGCGACTTGAAGATCGGCCGGGCGAACATGTCCACATCGACCTTGAACCAGCGCCTCGAGGGCTGGCGGTTGAAGGGGACGATGTCGATCCGCGTCGGCTCACCCTCTGTGACCATGCTCTTCGGCACTCGCAGAGTCATGATGCCGAAGGTCGCCGCACTCTCCTCGGTTATGTGCGCGTCGAGCTTCAGCGGCGAGTTGCCCGGCGCCCAGTCGCGGCGCTTGACGTCGTACGCGAGCGCGACGTCGCCGCTCTGCCAGACCCGGCTCTCCTTGGTCACATTGAACGAGAGCAGCTCGGTCCTGACCCCGGGAGGGACATTGAGGCTGACGTCGAAGCGTCCGGAGGGCTGCGGAAGCATCGAGCCCATGCCCATGCCGACGGAGAAGACGAATATGACCGAGTCCGCGCCTGTGTGCTCCGGGACCGGTGTGGTCCAGACCTGCATGTGGTGGCGGCCGGCCTGGTGGACGTAGTAGGCACAACGGGCATCGGTGAATGACGCCACCCACTCGCGCTCGCGGTGGGCCCGCCCCCACTCAGAGATCTCGCCGAAGCCCTCGACGAGATCCGCGTTGTGAACGCGCAGCACCTCCGCTCGAATCTCGTCGTCCGTGCGTCGGCCCTCACCATCACCGTTCATAATGAGCATCACGGTTCGCCCTCCAGTAGCAGTAACACCCGCCGATACGCGCGCGTGTCCTTTCGATCACTATTGCGCTGCAGCGGGCGAGGATACCTCCCGACTGGCCCCAGCTTTCGCTGGGGTTTTACGTTAGATGCGACGTGGTTCGGGGTATAAGTTAAGCAACTGTGTGTTGTCATCCGGCGGGGAATCGCAGCCAACATCGAAGGGAGGTCAGCGGGCATCATGGCACATCAAATACTTTACGATCATATCCCCAGTCCCGGAGACCCATTCACGACATTCCGCGTGTTGTGGGAGCCGTATACGAACCGCGTTGCGCTCCGTTTCCGAAGCAAGTATGAGGCCGCGAACGGTCTGACGGGAAGTCCGGAGGAGACGGTGGCATACCTCGACAAGCGTGCTCGTGGCGGATATCCATGGGATTGCGGCGCGCCACGAGAGGCGCGGGCACATCTTGCGCGTCTGAGTGGGATGGACGACGATGAGGACGGCGAGGCCGCTGTGGGGTGAGCACGGTTACTGCGCGGCCTGCGGATCAAGCGGCGGGCAGTAACCCTCCGGCTCCCCTGGAAGCTGTCGAGTGATACGTATCTCCGTGCCTACAAGTCGCGCAATCGAGACAGCGTCGTCGTGCGACTGATCTGTGCTCAGATGGACCACGAACGTATCCTGCAGCATGCCGACGCCCCGGCGGCCGGGACCGTTGCCTGAGAAGAACGCTTCATCGCCGAGTCGCTCGATCTCCCATGCCCGCCCCCGACGAAGCGCTTCCTGCAGCATCATCGTGTACCAGCGCCGCGCCTGGGCCTCGTCCTCGGCCTCGAGGACCTGCAGCCGCATCATCGCCGCGCCGACCTCCTGCCTGGCCCCGAGGGCCATCGGGGATCGATCTTCGCCGAGCAGATCTGTCGGCTCATAGCTGACCGTGAGCGCGTTCAACCAGCCCCGGGGCAAGACATCCATTATCCGGGGCCGTTCGACTCGTTGCGGGAGGCGGACTTCAAGGCGGGCGGCGAGGTACTGGTCGGACGGGAGTGCCTGTTCATGAGGCTCCTGGACTTCGACGCGAATGTAAAACGCGCACGAGTAGACATGAAGAACGCCCCCGTCACGGTAGGCGGCGGAGGTGAGGAGGACGCGTTTCGCTGAATTGGTGCGCTGGGCTGCGAAGAAGCCGAGGGCATCGAGTTCTCCCTCGAAGCCAACCATCAGGACATCAGCGACGCCCGGTCCGGCCGTGTTGCGATAGGTCACCGCGGCGCCGCAGGTGGCCGCGTACGTCGGCAATGCCTCCTGCCCGGTTGCATCGAGGCGGGAGATCAACTGCGGTGTGAGCGCGACGTCGCCTGCCACGAGATCCCCCTGGCGCCGCCATGAACCGATCTCTTCGGCAAGCACGTGTGCAACGATGTCCTCCGAGCACGCACCCTCTGGTGGAGGACATGCCTCCAGTTCGGGAGGCCTCTCCTCGGTTGGTGGCTGCTCCTGCGCGACCACGGTCGCGCAGAGCGTGAGCGCCACTGCGCACACCCAGCCTGCCCGTGCGCGGAGAATGTTCATCATCGCTCCTCGTCCTCGCCCTCTTTCGCGCGGCCCTCGGCGATGTACTGTTCAACGATCGCATCAGTTGGGCCTGCACGGAGCACCGATCCATTCTCCATCCAGACGACGCGGTCACAGACCATCTGGATCTCTTCCATGTAATGTGACACGAAGAGGACGATGCGGCCGCGTTGCGCCTCATCGTGTAGGCGCCCCCGAACTTTCGAGCGGAACGCCTCGTCGCCGGTCGCAAGTATCTCATCGACGATGAGGATATCAGGCTCCATGTGTGCGGCGACGGAGAAGCCGAGGCGCATGAGCATCCCGGAGGAGAATGTGCGCACGGGGGTGTCCACCCAGTGCTCGGCGCCCGCCCAGTTGACGATGTCGTCGAGCTTGCGGTCGATCTCGCGCCGCTCCATCCCGAGGATGGCGCCTGAGAGGTAGATGTTCTCCAGACCCGTCAGGTCTCGATGGAATCCTGCGCCGGCCTGAAGCATCGGGCACACCCGGCCATCCACCCGCACATGGCCATCCGTGGCCTCGAGCACTCCGGCGACGATCGACAGCACGGTCGTCTTACCGCAGCCGTTGGGGCCGATGAGGCCCACGATCTGACCTGGCTCGACGCGGAGCGAGAAGTCGCGCACCGCCCATGCCACCTCGACCTCGTGCGTGTGGCCGAGGAAGCGCGCGAGGAACGCGTCCTTGAGGCGCGCGGGGCGGTCGTGGTGCCGGCGATAGCTCTTCCAGACGTCGTGCAGATCCACCAGAGGGAATGTCTCGGAAGCCATGCTCAGAGCACCTCCGGAAGCTGCGGGCTCATCCGCCGGTAGATCAGGATGCCGACCAATAGGCACAACACGCTGAAGAACGTGGTCACGATGAGGTGCTCGGGGAGGGGAATCTCGTGGCGCAGCAGGACGCCACGGAAGCCCTCGGTGATAGTCGCCATGGGATTGAAGAGGAACCAGTACTGATAGTGCTCGGGAATCTCCGAGGTCGGGTACATCACCGGAGTGACAAAAAAGAACATGCGCACGAGCGCTCCGAGAGCGTACTCGACATCCTGATAGTAAGTGTGCAGCATTGAAAACGCGAGCGAGAGTCCGCTGAGCATGACAATGAGGATCAGCGTGAGCGGAATCAGGAAGAGGAATATCGGGTCAAATGCGACCGGGATGATAAGGAAGATGGCGAAGAGAATGATCATTGAGAGCAGGAAATGCACGAACGAGCTTGTGACGATTGAGATCGGCAGCGACCAGCGCGGGAAGTAGATTTTCTTCACGACATCGCGAAATTTCAAGAATGTGGGGCATGACGCGAGGACGGTGTCGTTGAAGAAAGTCCACGGGAGCAGGGCGACGAGAAACTGGACGGTGTAATTGGGGATGTCGTGCTGCAGCAGCCCCTGGAAGACGAAGCCGATGACGACGATCTGAAAGAGCGGGACGATCAGCGACCACAGAAAGCCGAGGAACGAGCGCCGGTAGCGGGCTTTGAGCTGCGAGATCGTCAGGATCTGCAGCAGGTCGGTAAGCCGGCGCCAGTTCTGTGCTTGCGAGTGAGTGCTGGAGGTCCGAGTGTTGGTTTCGGCTGTCGTCATGACCGGTCCTTGTCAGGTGTCAGATCGGCGGCTTCGTAAAGGTGTGCTTCGATGCGGTCGATCGTCGGCTCGAGTGAGAAGTCGCGCTCGACCATCTCGCGCGCATTGCGTCTCAGCCGCATGAAAAGCTCTTCATCGTTCAACAGCATCTTCACCAGACGAGCGCATTCTTCGGCATCGCCCGGTTCGAAAACAAGCGCATTCTCGTCGTGTCGCATCAGTTCGGCGCTCCCGCCGGGTGCAGTGCCCACAACCACCGTTCCTGAGGCCATGGCTTCTGCGATGACGTAGCCCAGCGTCTCCCAGTGAGATGGAAAAAGGAAGATGTCATGGTCTCGGTATATCGGCGCGATTTCGTCGTGGGGCAGACCACCGCGCCAGTCCACGCGCTCCGAGACCCCGCACTCCTCGGCAAGGCGTCGCATCTCCTCACCATAGGCGGGATCGGTCGGGGCGCCCACGACCGTCAGAGTCATCTCCGAAGGAAGGGCCGCCAGTGCCCGAGTCGCGGTTTCGAGCCCCTTTCTCGGGACGATATTTCCGACAAACAGGAGCTTGCGTGGCGGAAAGCGCACGGGGCCAGGCGGGTAGCTGTCGAGCGGGAACAATGGGCCAGCGACCCGGCCCTGATCCACCGGGCGAATGACGGGTTGATCGGCTCGGAGCGTGATTCGTTTCTGGATTTCGAGGGCGAAATGGATGTGCTCCAGTTGCAGTTCGCCGCGCGGTATGCAGGTCAAAAGGCCCGCCAGTTGCTGAAGAGGCCACTTCAGCAACTGCCTCAGTGAACTCGATGAGCGCCGATTCCACAGCCCCCACCACGGGTCATTGTGCCATTCGTGCCAGTAGGTGCCTCTGTAACAGACGTTCAGCTCCTCAGCCTCTGCCATAAATGCAATCGAGGGGGATACGTGAGACAGATTCCACAGATAGACAACGTCCGGTTCCACCTCAGCAACTGCGCGCCGGAATGCCGCCTGATTCACTCTCTCCTTCCGGATCAACTCGGTGAACGCTGAGACATTGCCGGGCGGGGGCCAGGATATGTAGGCTTTCAGCCAGCGACGGACGTTTCCCTCGATGACGGGTTCATCGACACCGTGCGTTGACGTCAGAACCTGGACGTGATGCCCTCGCGCCCGAAGCTGCTCAACCGCAATGCAGCAGGCGACCTCGTAGCCGCCGATGTGTCTTGGCGGATAGAAATCTGATATCACAAGTATATGCATCCACGTCGCTCCTCGATACCTGAGGTCTCTTCGTGTCGCATCCCACTGCTGCAGCGGACCGAGAAACAAGAGAGCTGAGCAGTTACCCGCCACGCGCCACTACCCGGCGGGAAGCCGCCCGTAGGACACTGCGTTACTTGCTTCATAGCGCTCCATCACGCGTTTGAAGACCTTGTCCCAGGTGTAGCGGGCGAGGACCTTCTCATGGCCGATGCGAGCCATGGTCTGAGCAAGATCGGTTTCAGCCAGCAGTTTCGCCACTGCATCGGCAAGGGCCTTTGCATCGCCATAGTCAACCAGGAGCCCATCCGCGCCCTCTTCGATGACAGCAGGGATGCCTCCGGCGCGGGCGCCGATCACGGGCATGTCATTCAGCCAGGCCTCAAGGAAGACGATCCCGAAGGCGTCAGCGCGGGAGGGGAGAGCGAAAACGTCCGCGGCGGCCAGCGCATCGCGCTTCTCGCGCTCGTCGATGTAGCCGAGGTCGATGAACCGATCATCAGGCAGCTCACTTCGCACCTCGTCAAGGCAGGCGCGGAAGCAGGGCATGCTGCCGCCCGCCATGACCAGCGTCACATTTTCGCCACGATTCCAGAGGAGACGCGCGGCCTCGAGCACGGTATCTGAGCCCTTTGCGACCGCGCGGGTGGCAATGTGCAGCAGGATTGGTCCGTCAATGTCATGTCGCGACCTGAACGCCGGACCATCACCTCCACTGATCTCCGATGGCTCGACGCCAATGCCGATCACCGAGACGGCTTCGGGACGCGCGCCAAGGTCAACGGCCACGTCGGCCTCGATTTCGGTGAGCACGAATACGACTGAAGCCTCCTCAAGCATGATGCGCTGATGCGGCCTGTCATAGAAGCGACGAAATTCGGACATATCTTCTTCGCCGCGTCCGAAGTGCAGGAGCGGGGTGAGCAGCAGAGGGCAGTCGGTGCGCCGCGCCAGTGTGCGCGCGGCCCAGATGGGATTGTCAAGCGGGAAGCCGGTCGCGTGGACGACGTCGGGGCGGTCGTCAGTGCTCCTGACGAAACGATGCATGGCCGGAACCCACGGTGTCGGCGGATCGAGGTGAGGGCCGAGAGTGCGAGGCGCAAGCAGTGCCAGCGCTCGGGCAAGTTTCCAGTGGTTGAGTGGAAGGTGCCGAACCGGGAAGCGCATGAGCTCGACGCCGTTGACCGTCTCATTGCCCGGCGGGACGTGATCGGCACTCGGATCCCAGAAGTACTCGCCGTCAACCGCGTTGGTAGTCAACACCGTCACGTCATGCCCGGCGGACGCAGCTCGCAGTGAGAGTTCCCGGAAGTATCGTGGACCGCCGCCGAGTTGTTCAGCCCAGCCTTGCACGACGTGCGTGATCTGCATATCGGCTCCGCCCGCCATCATTGAGAACAGGTTCGCGACCGGCAGGGAAGCAGGTCGGTATTCCGGGCCCTCCGGTGGCTGTGATTTCAGCGCTTGAGGAGGGAGGCAAAGTTCCCGCGCCAGAACATGACATAATGTATGTTATGCGAACCAATGGGTCTCGCCGGCCGCGGGCGTGGCCGTCGATACGGACGGTCCCCCGCCCTCGTCGATGTGCGCGAGCGCACGTAGAAAGAGCCCCCGGCGGATGCCGGGGGC
>JBNJEK010000015.1:0-32729 GCA_051745855.1 Armatimonadota bacterium | reverse complement strand
CGTATCTGCGTTACCACCTCATCCCCGTCACGGTGCACACCAACGATGCGCAGGGCAATCCTCAGTCGGATGAGCCACCGAATGTCGTGGTCATGCGCGACGGTGAGATCATCTCGACGATCGGCCACTACCCCGATCAGGTGAAGCTCGACTGGGATGAAGCGAAGGGCGCGTGGGTCGGCTACTGGCCGCCGGGATGGAACCCCGAACCGGGCACCTACCGCATTCGGGCAAAGATGGCGCTCGACCCGACCGAATGGTCATGGGAGGGTGCGCGCACCGCCGACGAGAGGGAAGACGACGACAAGATTGAGCCCGAAGGGGAGACATGGGCCGTCTCAGAGGCGCCCTTCGAGCTTCTTGCGCGCGATCCGGCCCCGCTCGAGCCGGGGTTGTGCGCGGCTACCTGGGAGTTTGACTTCAAGGACACATTCAGAGGCCCGGATGGTTCGCAGGGTGACTGGCGCAAGCTCTTCGACTGGGTGGAGTACGTCGGCGCCGACTCGCTGTGGTTCCGCGGTGCCGTCACTGAGGCCGTGGGCGCGCCCCTGACGCTGGAGCAACCTTTCAAGCCGATCAACCTTGAGGCCATCCCCCGCCTCGGCGCGGAGGCGCATCGTCGCGGACTGAAGTTCGGGGCGTGGGCGGTCGCATACTCCACCTACCCGCGACAGAATATCGACAACAAGCCCGACTACGACTACGCGATCGACGTCTCGCGCTCCACAGGCGCGACCAGTGAGCATAACTTCATCTCACTGCTTGACGACCGGCGAGTGGAGCACCTCGCGCAGTTCTTCAAGCAGATGCAGGCGTCCGAACACGTGGACCACGTCGGCCTTGACTACATGCGCTCGGATCGGGGCGGCTACGAGATGACCGAGCGCTTCGCTCGCGAGATGCCGGTGGAATTGCCGGACGCGTGGGATGACTGGGATACAAATCGCCGGATGCAGTGGATGGCGGTGAAGATCGAGAAGGAGTGGAGTGCCAGCGGCGACCCGGACTTCTACGAGGCATGGAACTGGTGGCGCGCGCATATCGGCGCGGGGATCGTGCGCAGGATCATCGACAGGAGCGAGGTAACCAAGCCCACGTGGATCTTCGTACTCTCGTGGCTGCATGGCATCCAGCACGGTCAGGACCCGCTGATGTTCACTGACGCGGGCATCACGATGCTCGCGCCGATGCTTTACCAGGTCCCGGACCGCGGGCATTTCGACACCCTCACAAAGAGCTGGCACAATTACATCGACGAGGGACAGATCAACCTCGTGCCGGGCGACCAGGTGGACTTCTACTGGCATCAGAGTACGAAGGATCCGGCCGCGCCGGCCGAGATGTACGATCGCACCGTCACCGCGCACACGCAGTTCATCAACGGCGGACAGACACAGGGCGCGTTCTGGCATGACATAAACCGCGCCGCCAGCCCCAGCAACCTCGGGCCTTACTCCGGGCGGGAGTGGGCGCTGGCCGGGGCCGCGGCATTCAGCACCGTCCGCGATTCGTGGAACGTCTACCCGCTGCGCGCGGAGCTTGAGGCCCCCGACAGCGCACCGATCGCTTCGCAGTTCACCGTGAAGGTGAAGCTGACGAATCTCACGAATCAACCAGTGACGGGCGCTCGCATCTGGCTGGCCGACACGCCGCACGTGGTCGGCGTCGGATGGACCGAAGGCGTCGAGGGGCAGATGTTCGGCGAATCGTACACCGACGTCGGCACGGTACCCGCTGGCGAGAGCGTTGAGGTGCCGGTCACGGTGCGCATCACGCAGGCGAACGCCGAGCGGCTGAATAAGATGATGCTGGCGCTGCGGATTACCTGGGATGAGGGCGAATTTGAAGATCCCGTCCGCAACGAACTGCCGCGCATGATCGTTCTGATGAAGTACATAGATGGTCGATGAGCGAACTTCGCGGGCCTTCGCGCTCCGGCCCCGGATGTTCGCCGCAGGAAAGGGCGTCCGCAATGAAGCTTTCAATCATCTCCGACGAAATCTCCCGCGACCCGATGACCGCTGCCGAGATCGCCGCGGAGTGGGGCATCCCACACCTCGAACTGCGCATGTTCTACGGCACCCGCGCCCCGCGCAATATGACCGCCGGCGACATCGAGTTGGTCGGAAAGGCAGCGGCCACATTCGGCCTCGACGTCCCCTCCATCTCGCCGGGGCTTTTCAAGATCCGTCTCGATGACGAGCAGATCGAGGAGCATCGCGGAGAGCTGCGCGTTGAGTGTCTCGACATGTGCGAGATGCTCGGCGCGTCGATGATGGTCGTCTTCCCCCATATCCGCGAGGAGGAGGATCAACCCGACGACGCGTGGCCGGACGTGGTCGTCGAGGACCTGCAGGAGACCGCCGATCTCGCCGCCGAACGAGGCATCAGCGTGGCGCTGGAGACCGAAAAGCCGTGCTACGGCGCCTCCGGGCAGTCGATGGCGCGTTTGATCGATGAGATCGACAGGCCCAACTGCGGCGCCAACTGGGACCCGCAGAATCACTTCTCGTACAACGGCGAGAGCTTCCGCCCCGGCTACGAGGCTCTGGGAGACCGGATCATCCACGTGCACGTGAAGGATGCGCTGATCGACGAGGATGGCAAGCGGCACACAGTACCTCCGGGGCAGGGCGAGGTGGACTGGCAGGGGCAGATCGCCGCGCTGGTCGAGGACGGGTACGATGGGCTGATGGTGATCGAGACGCACTTCGCGCCGAAGGTCGCCGCCAGCAGCGCCTGCGCCGAGTCGCTCATCGCACTGCTTGAAGATGCAGGTGAGGCCGTCGAATGAACATCCGCAAATTGCTGGGGCTTGAGCCGAAGCCCGAGACCATCGAGGAGGAGCCTACGCCGGTGGGAGACGATGCATTCACCGACGTGGCGCCGTACTACGATGAGTTGATGGCGACGGTGCCTTACAAAAGCTGGGTGGACTACGTCGAGGCGATTCTCCGCCGACTGGAGTATGAGCCGCGCGAGGTGCTCGATCTGTGCTGCGGCACCGGCCAGGTCGGCGCCGAGATGCGCCGCCGCGGCTACGACGTGGTCGGCGTCGACATCGCCGAGCGGATGGTGCGCAAGTGCTACGAGCGCAAACCCGCGCTGCCGGCGGTGGTGATGGACGCGACGAACCTCGGCTTGCAGCGGGACAGCCTCGACCTCGTGGTCGCACTCTACGACAGCCTCAATTACATAGTGGACCCGGATGGCCTGCAGCGCTGCTTCGAGGGCGTGTCGCACGCACTTCGGCCGGGAGCGCTGATGATCTTCGACCTCAACACCGAGCGGGCGCTGCGCATCGGGCTTTTCACGCAGAACAACACGAACTCGACCGAGCCGCTCGAGTACCGCTGGAAGTCGCACTGGGATGACGAGCGCAAGCTGTGCAGAGTAGATATGAAGTTCCGCTGGCGCGGTCCGGGCGAGAAGGTCCAGTTCGCCGAGACGCATTACGAGCGGGCGTACGAGGAGGACGAGGTGCGGGAGATGCTCGCACGGGCCGGGATGGAGACGCTGCACATCTTCGACGCATACACATTTCACGAGCCGGGAGTGTTCAGCAACCGCGTCTACTACGTCGCTCGCGCCCTGAAGATGGAGTGAGAGATGATGCGGAGAGCAACTCAGATGATGGGCGTCGTGAGCCGTGGCCGTTCGGAGCGACGCATCTGCCGTCTGGATGCGTCGGTCGTTCGCCCCTCAGCTGCCCCTCGGCCTTCACGAAGCGCTCCAACCGACCACGTGCCCCCTCCGGAACGGAGTGGGCTGCCTGCGCCAGCAGGCGGGAGAGGCGTCGTTGCCGTCGCCCTCGCAGTGCTCCTCCTCGCCCTCATCTCCGGCTGCGGAGGGCGCTCAACCATCGCCGGAAGCACTCCCCAGGAGACCGCCGCGGGCTTCGTGGAGGCAATGCAGGCCGCGGACTACGCCATGGCAGCGACGGGCTTCGACTACGCGACCAACGCCCGCCGGCAGAACCCCGACTGGGACAACTTCGGGGAGCACCAGCGCAATCTGATCGTTGAGAAGTTGCGGGGAGATCGCGCCGACCAGCTTCGCTCGCTGGCCGGCATGTTCGCCTCCGGGGAGGCGTCCGTCGGCGATGTGCAGCAGCGGGACAGTTCTGCCAGCGCCACCATCAACGCGGGCGCGAACACGCTGGTGCTGCAGATGCGGCAGATCGAGGATCAATGGCTGATCGCAAGCGTCGTTGAAGACACAGGTGGGTAAAGCCGGTCTTCACAGCGAAGTGAGAGATAGATCGAGGGTCAGCATCCGCCGTTGCGGTCGTTAGCAGTTGTCAGCCGTCGTTCGCCGTCGTTAGCTGCTACTCGCGGGAGGATCCACACAATGTCCATCGACAGTCTGCGTAGAGAGTTCGTCAACCCCGGGTGCGAGTTCCGATTCGCGCCCTTCTGGTTCATCAACCACGAACTGACCGAGGAGGAGACGCGCTGGCAGGTGCGCGAGATGTACCGCCAGGGCGTGGGCGGATTCATCTACCACCCCCGCCACGGCCTGCTCACCGAGTATCTCTCCGATGAGTACATGCGCAACTGCGCCGCCGCCATCGACGAGGCGAAGAATCTCGGGATGAAGGCCTACCTCTACGATGAGAACAACTGGCCGTCCGGGCCGGCCGACGCGATGGTCTTTGAGGGGCACCCGGAGTTCCGCATGTCCGGCGCGCGCGTGACCGAGCGCTTCGACCTCACGCCGAAGTCCGAGACCGGCCGGGAAATCGAGGTGGGCGATGAACTGATAGCGGTCATCGCGGTCCCGCTGGAGGGCGACAGGCCCGCGGGCTTCCCTGAGAGCGCGATCAACCTCGCCGAGCGAGTGGAGCACGGGCGCCTGCAGTGGGTGCCATCCCGCACGGAGGGCGACTGGCGCGTCTGGGTGATCGGCCGCCGCTGGACAAACAACACCTTCTTCGGCCCCTACCTTGATACGCTCAACAAAGACGCCGTCAAGCGCTTCATGGACATCACGCACGAGAAGTACGCCGAGTGGTTCAGCGAGGAGTTCGGCGCCACGGTCGATGGCATCTTCACAGATGAGCCGAACATGAACTTCAATCCCGGCGATTGCATCCCGTGGACGGACACGCTGCCAGGCGAGTTCGAGTGGCGCAAGAACTATCCGCTGCTGACCGCCCTCCCGGCGATGTTCGACGACATGGGCGAGGAGACGACCCGCGTTCGCTGCGACTTCTGGGACAGCGCCACCGACTGCTACGTGAATGCGTTCTTCAAGCAGATCTACGAGTGGTGTGACGCCCGCCGCCTGAACCTGATGGGCCACGTGAATCAGGAGGGCGAGATCGTCGGCCACTCGCGCCAGCAGGGCGACTTCTTCCGCGGCGCGCAGTACATGCACTGGGGCGGCTGCGACTACCTCCGCGAGAACACCTGGCCTGAGGGCAACATCGTGTATAACGTGCTGGCCGCCGGCAAGTTCGCGTCATCGGCCGGACATCTGCTGGGCAAGCGCATCGTCGGCAGCGAGTGCTTCGGCCTCGCGAGCCAGTGGGCGATCGATCTGCGCAACCTCAAGTGGATGAGCGACTTCCAGTTCTGCCTCGGCATCAACCAGCTTGAGCCCCACGCGTTCTACTACTCGATCCAGGGCTTCCGCAAGTGGGAGTGCCCGCCGGGCGAGTTCTACCAGTCGCCCTTCTGGCCGTGGTATTCGGCCCTTGCGGATTACACGGGCCGCATGTCCGCCGTGCTACGCGATGGCAAGCACATCGCCGACGCGGCACACTTCTACCCGAACCGCTCGCTCTGGGCGGAGATGGACCCGTCGGACAATGATAAGGCCGAGGAGCTTCGCCGCAGCTTCAGCCGCTGCGGGCGGCTGCTCATGCAGATCAACGCGGACTTTGACTACGTCGGCGAGGAGATGCTGCACGAGGCCGACTTCTCCGGTGGAGAGATCGGCGTCAGGGGGGCAGATGGCGAGATCATGGAGCGCTTCAAGGTGCTCGTGATGCCCGCCTGCACCACCATCTGCCGCGAGACCGCCGATGCGCTGCGGCGCTTCGTGGACGCCGGTGGGCGGATCATCGCGCTCGGAGAATTGCCGAGCAAGTCCACCGATGGCGACGATGAGCACGTCGCGGACGCGATGGAGGCGATCTTCGGCGACGACTACCAGCGCTCGTTCGAGGTCGCCGAGGCGCAGGCGCCCGTGGTGGGCGGCGAGCTTGCGACCGGCTGGCGTGGGGGCGCGCTTGTCGGCTACCCCTTCGAGGGCGAGGACGAGCAGATCATAGAGGACTTCGCGCAGGCGTTCCACGCGGCCGTCGAGCCTGACGTGCGGCTTCAGGACGCCGCCGGCCGCTTCATCGAAGATGTCACGCACTATCATTACGAGCGCGAGGGTCGGCACTTCCTCTTCCTGCAGAACACCTCGCGGGAAGAGGCACACGAGTTCACCGCCACTGTCCCGCTGACCGGCGAGGTCGAGGTCTGGGACCCCGAGGATGGCTCGATCGAGCCGGCGCCCGTGGTTCATGGTGAGGCCGGCCACCTGCACGTGAAGCTCCACCTGGAGCCGACCGAGGCGACGCTGCTGTGCATCGATCCGTCGGCACAGTGCCCGTCAACACCGCTGATCGAGGCGAGCCTGCCGATCGATCTGATAGCCGACGACCACGTCGCAGGCCTCGCAGGTGAGAGCGGCAGGCACTCTGTGACAGTCGGGACTCATGAGGGAGAGCCGCGGGTGATCGAGCAGACCGTCCGCGCCATGCCCGACGTCGTTGAGTTGGACGACGCCTGGGAGTTCGAACTCGCGTCGCCCAACGCGCTTCCGCTGCGGCGCTGGGATTACGAGATGAACTACCGGGTCGTGGAGACCGACCGCACCGCCAACGAGCACGTCTACCGCTCGCGCTTTCACGCGGATATCATCCCCGCAGAGCCGCGCCTGCTGCTTGACGGCCTTGCGGTGGAGAAGGTCTGGGAGGGCAGCACGGTCGTCAACTTCGAGGTCTCGGTCAACGGTGACCCGGTCGGCCGGTCAACGGGCGCCCGCGGCAGCACGGGGATCGAGGGGATGGTCCCCGGAGAGTACCTCGATCATTACATCTACGAAAGCCCGCTCGACGGCCTGATCATCGCCGGGCCGAATGTGGTGGAGGTGCGCACACACGGACAGCTCTACGAGACCCCGAACCTCGGCCATCCCGTCATCATCACCGGCTGCTTCGCCAACGGCGAGCGGGACGGAGAGCCGGTGCTGATGCCTGAACCGGAGATACTCGATGGCTCGGGCTGGCAGGCACAGGGCTACCGCTACTACTCCGGCGTCGGAATCTACCGGCAGAAGGTCAAACTCACGGAGGCACAGCGCAACTGCCGCCTCTTCCTCGAGATGGACCAGCCCGGCGACCTGATGGAGGTGCGCGTCAACGGGAAGGAATGTGGCGCGCGAGCGTGGGAGCCGTGGCGTGTCGAGATCACAGGCGCGATCAGCGGGCCGACCAACGCGATCGAGATCCACGTCGCGAACTCTTTGCAGAATCTGCTGGTGCATGAGCCGAAGCCGTCGGGCATCCTCGGTCGCGTGCGGATCGTCCCGAAGAAGGAGCTTCGCTTCGAGTTGTGACTCCCGCGGGCGTCCGATGCTGCAGGCGCATTCCGGGAGGGCCGCGATCTGCGGCCCTCCCCGCAGTTCCGACTCGGCCGCCCGCCCCTGCAGGAAGGACATCAACGTCCTGCGCCGAAGATACCCGCGACTGCGGGTCATCCTTTCCCGGATCGGAGTGGGCGCGCTGCACCTGACACCCCGGTGGCTGATGGAAGCCTTCGATCGGACCATCCGTCCGCTGTTGTACGATCCGGAGAAGATCGTGCGCCCCTTCGTCGCCCCCGGCGACCGCGTCGCCGACATCGGCTGCGGCGCCGGATACTTCGACCCGGCCCTCAGCCGCCTCATCGGCTCCTCCGGCGAGTTGCTCCTGCTGGATGTACAGGAGGAGATGCTGCATCGGGCGGCCGAGCGTGTGCGCGAGGACCCTGCCGCCCGGTCGGCCGTCACCGGTGTCCTGATCAGTGGCAAAGACCTCCAGTTGCCACCTGACGTAGACTTCGCGCTCATGTCGTGGATGCTTCATGAGGTCAAAGACCCGGAGGGCTACTGGCGCGTGCTCGGCCACAGCATCCGGCCGGCGGGGAAGGTGCTTGTGATTGAGCCGCTCATCCACGTGTCCGCGAGGCGCTGGGAGCAGCAGCTTGATCCGGCGAAACGCTTCGGCTTCGTGCGTAAAGATATCGGTGGGGTACTCTTCAGCCGCACCTCCGTGATGACCAAGCGCTGATGATGGATGAAAGCATTGGCTGCGGGCATTCTCAGCACCTGCGTATTGCTCCTGCCCTCGCCGCAAGTGCTGATCTGAGCCGCCGCCTGCCTTGACTTCGGGACGCCGCACGCTATCCTTGTTGGAGCGCAATTGTGTCTGAACAAGCGGGCAACAACACAGGCGACAGAGCAAACATGAATGAGAACGCCGGGAACAATGACCGGGAACGCGGCCACCGCTGGATCTGGTGGGTGGCCGCGCTGGCGATTATTGTCGCGGTGATCGCGTGGTCGCAGACGCGCCCTGCTGAAGTGACGGTCGCGCAGGTCAC
This sequence comes from Armatimonadota bacterium, assembly GCA_051745855.1. Taxonomy (GTDB): domain Bacteria; phylum Armatimonadota; class Zipacnadia; order Zipacnadales; family UBA5352; genus UBA5352. The sequence goes on along the minus strand of JBNJEK010000015.1, from coordinate 24,090 downwards.
GCGGGGCGATCTGAGCGTCACGGTGACGGCGACCGGCGAAGTCGAGGGGAGGGTTGCGGAGATATCCCCTCAGGTCCAGGGGCGTGTTGAGGCGATCTACCGCCATGAGGGCGACTGGGTCAGTCGAGGCGACCTGCTCTGTCGCATCAGATCGGGCGCCGGGGTGATGTCCGGCAGTGCTGCCGCGCATACCGCGCATGAGAGTGTGGAAGCGCCTTTCGACGGCGTCGTCAGCCGGCGCTACGTTGATCGCGGTGACAGCGCCATGCCCGGCCAGCCTGTCTATCAGGTGGCGGATGCGAGCGACATCTGGGTCACCGCGCTGATCGATGACATTGACATCGCGAAGGTGCGACGAGGCCAGCAGGTGCAGATTGTACTGCCGGCCTACCTCGGCGAGAGTCTCCCGGGACGAATCGAGCACATCTCGGCCACCGCCACGCCACGGACGCAGACGGGGATCGGAGGGCAGGTCGTGCGCACCCGCATCGACCTGGCATCTACCCGAGGCCCGCTGCGGCCGGGGATGGAGGTCGATGTCTCAGCACAATCGACGATTGCGCGGGATGTCCTGCTGGTTCCCGCCGACGCGGTGATCGAAGACGAGACGGGCAGGTGGGTCCTCAAAGCAGTCGGCGGAGAAGTGCAGCGCCAGGCGGTCACGATCGGCCCGAACAACTACGTCCACGCGCAGGTCCTCGAGGGGCTGGAGGAGGGCGACGCGGTGGTCGTGGACGGGAAGGATGACGTGGAGCCGGGAGACACCGTGCGCACGAACATGAGGGACCGTGGTGAGTGAAGCAGCAGTTTCCTGCCAGGACCTGACGAAACACTATCAGATGGGCGAGGTGACCGTGGAGGCGCTGCGCGGGGCGAGCTTCGACGTCCCGGAGGGTTCGCTGGTGGTCATGTTGGGCCCGTCCGGCTCGGGAAAGACCACGCTGCTGAATCTCATCGGCGGCCTCGATACGCCGACCGGCGGACGCGTCTTCGTCGATGATCAGGAGGTCTCGAAGCTCGTCGAGCCCGAACTGACGGAGTACCGACGGGCGAAGGTGGGCTTCATCTTCCAGTTCTTCAACCTCGTGCCGACACTCACTGCTCAGGAGAATGTGGGCCTGGTCGGCGAACTCGCAGGGAACGCTGATGAGGCTGCGGACCTGCTCGAGCGCGTGGGCCTCGGCGAGCGGCTTGATTACTACCCGACTGAGCTTTCCGGAGGCGAGCAGCAGCGCGTTGCAATCGCACGGGCGCTGATCAAGCGGCCCTACCTGCTGCTTGGCGACGAGCCAACGGGGAATCTCGACTACGAGACCGGTCTGCTTGTGCTTGAGCTTATCCGCAACGTCTCGGATGAGAGCGACCTGACGGTGTTGATGGTAACGCACAACGCGGCGATCGGGAAGATGGCGGACATCGTCATCTCCCTGCGGAGCGGGCAGGTGGAGGAGATCGAAGAAAACGAGAGCCCGGTGCCGCCGAGCGAGTTGCGCTGGTAGGAGAAGGCCATGGGCGACGACGGCGCTCACGTTGAGGAGCAGGTGAAGCAGGCGCGGTCGTGGCTGCCACGTGCGTGCTGTGGGGGATGCATGGTGCCGATCGTGGCGCTGCTGGTCCTGCGTTTCGCATGGCCGACGGGCTGTGAGATACTGGCCACCCACATGTGGCGCGTAGAGCAGGTACCCTTCGACGCCGAGCGCTGGGAGGCGGGCACGGAGGAAAACGTCCAGAGCGACTGTGTGCGCGGGGCGATGGTGCGGGATCTGCTGGTGAGCCGCAAGCTCGACGACCTGACCCGCCCTGAACTCAGGAAGATGTTGGGGGCGCCGGATGCGGTCGGCAGTCACAGCAGAAAAACATACGTCGAGGACATGGTGCATCCCGACGTCGCCATCATGCGCGCGGACACGTGGGAGTATTATCTGGGCTTCTGCTCGGGCTTCCAGATTGACCCGGACTTCCTCGTAGTGGAATTCGGTGAGAATGGTATTGTCGAGGAATACTACACATACCAGGGATGAGGGGGAAGGACCATGGACTACCCGGACCGCTGGAAAGAGAAGCTGGCGGACGAAGAGGAGCGCGAGGAGATCGCGGTTCGGCACTGGCGGCCGACGTGGTGGCATGCGCTGATAGTGATCGGGCTGATGATCGCATTCGCGGTGGCGTTCTGGCCGGGCGGCTGTGCGGCGGGCGGATGAAACGAGGCCGGAGCCTCGCTACTCTGTCAGCGAGGTTTCGGGGATGCAACTGTCGCTTTGAGTGGAGATGCGAATGACAAACACCGAACTGGAGATCACCGCGTTCGCACCGGAGATCACCGAATGTGAGGATTGCATCGCACAGCTTGTCGATGCACTCATGACTCTGGACGGTGTCGCTGAGGCGGAGATGTGCGGCGATGATCGACTCTGTGTCTCGTACGATGCGGAGATGACCTCGTTTCGCGAGATCGAGCGCAAAGCTCAGGCAATCGGCGTCGAGGTCACATCCGACCTCGACAAGGTGACCTATCAGGCCGAGGAGCTTTGCTGCACCGAGTGCGCGGAACGAGTCGCCAACATCGCCGGCCGCCTCTCCGGTGTTCACGCCGTCTCCGCCAACTTCGCCGCACAGGTCGTCGAGGTGACCTACCACCCCGCCACCATCAGTCAGAGCCAACTTCATGCGGCAGTGGAGAGAGCCGTCGGCGAATGCCACGGCACCGAAGAGCGCAAGCTGACGCTGAGAGTCGAGGGCATGGACTGCGCGAGTTGCGCGCAGACGATCGCCACCGCCGCCGAGCGACGTGAGGGCGTCTCACATGCCACGGTGAATTTCACAGGTGGCACCGCCGAGATTCAGTATGATCCAACGGAGATCGAGCCTGAGAAAATCATTGAGACCATCAGGTCGCTCGGCTACGGCGTGCAGCGGGCCGGCGTGGTTCGGAGCCGCTTCACGGTCCGCGGCATCGACTGCGCGGATTGCGCGACGGGGATCGAGGGGGCGCTCGAAGAACGTGACGGCCTCATTTCCGCCGAAGTGAACGCCGCCACCGGAAAGCTCGTGGTTGAACACGATCCGCAACGTCTCCCCATCGCTGACGTCATCGCCACCGTCGAAGCGCTCGGCTACGAGATATCCGCCGAGGATGGGGCCGCGCCCGAAGAAGGTCTGCTCGCCCGGATACGAGGTCGCCCGCGAAGCATACTGACGCTGCTGTGCGGCGTCTTCCTTGTCACGGGTCTGATCCTCGGGTGGGCCGGGGCGGGAGAGGCCGCGGTGGTCGCGACGCTCTCGATCTCCATCATCCTCGGAGGATATCACATCGCACGGTCGGCCATCATCTCACTGCGGACCTCGCTCGCCGCGGACATGAATGTGCTGATGACGGTGGCCGTGATCGGTGCGATGGCCATCGGCGAGTGGTACGAGGCGGCGACGGTGGTGCTGCTTTTCTCGGTCGCCAACGCGCTTGAGACTTTCACCAGCGACCGGACTCGCAACGCGATCCGGTCACTGATGGCGCTGTCTCCTGACACCGCGACGGTCCTGCGCGATGGCGAAGAAGTGTCGGTGGCCGCCGAGAATGTCGCGATCGGCGACGTTGTGGTTGTGCGGCCGGGCGAGCGACTCCCGGTTGACGGCGTCGTCGAGGATGGGGAGAGCGAGATCAACCAGGCTCCGGTGACCGGAGAATCCGAGCCTGTCGCGGTCAGCCCGGGGAGCGAGGTGTTCGCAGGCACGGTCAACGGTCCGGGGCTGCTGGAGATCCGCAGCACGAAGACCGCCGGTGACACGACGATCGCGCGTATCATTCACATGGTGGAGGAGGCGCAGGCGCAGCGCAGTCCCTCGCAGCGCTTCGTGGACCGCTTCGCACGGTATTACACGCCGATCGTGATCGCGCTCGCAGCTTTGATAACCGCCATCCCGCCGCTGGCCTTCGGCGAACCGTTCACGCCGTGGTTCTACCGCGCTTTGACGTTGCTCGTGCTGGCCTGTCCGTGCGCGCTCGTCATCTCGACACCCGTGGCAATCGCAGCCGCAATCGCGAACGGCGCACGCAACGGCGTCCTCGTGAAGGGCGGAGCATACATCGAACGCCTTGCCACCATCCGCCAGTTCGTCTTCGACAAGACGGGCACACTCACGCTCGGGCGCCCGGAGGTGACGGATGTCATCCCGGCGGGCGGTCAGGATGAGGATGAGCTTCTCGCAACCGCCGCGGCGGCAGAGTCCGGGTCGGAGCACGCGCTGGGCAGGGCGATCCTCCGCGAAGCTGCGGACCGCGGCCTGCAGTGGTCACGGGCCCGGGACTTCAGGGCAATCACCGGCCGGGGGGCGCGCGCGAGGGTGGATCACAGGGTCGTTCATGTCGGTCGGCCCTCCTGGATCGCGGAACTTGGAGCCGAGACCACGGAGATCGACGAGGATGTGCGCCGCCTGCAGTCACAGGCGCGCACCGTCGTACTCGTGGCCCGGGGCGAGGGCGACAGCGTCTCTGTGCTCGGGGCCATCGCCATCGCCGATCGGCCGCGTGAGGAGGCACGGGAGGCCACGGACAAGCTTCGGGCCATGGGGGTCGAGCGGCTGATGATGCTGACCGGTGACGCTGAGGGGGTAGCCGCCTCGGTCGCCTCGGAGTTGGGGATCGATGAGTACGCCGCTGAACTGATGCCCGATCAAAAGGTGGATCGCATCAAGAAGATACGTCAAAGCGGCCTGGTGGCGATGATCGGCGATGGGGTCAACGACGCCCCCGCGCTGGCGCTGGCCGACGTGGGCGTGGCGATGGGAGCGGCGGGCACGGATGCGGCGCTTGAGACCGCGGACATCGCACTGATGGCCGACGACCTGAGCAAACTCCCCTACGCGCTACGGTTGAGCAGGATGGCGCTGCGCATCGTCAAGCAAAACATTGTCGCGTCGATCGCGATCAAGCTGGCTTTCATGGCGCTCGTGGTCCCTGGTGCCCTGACGCTGTGGATGGCGATCCTCGGCGACACGGGCGTGTCAATCGCGGTTACGCTCAACTCAATGCGACTGCTGAAGCTCAAGTCAGACACGTGACCTCACCCGGACAGAAGAGATCAGCGAAAGATTGCTGAATGCGGAAATGCGAAAGGAGACGCGTATGAAGCTTGTAGAGGCGAGTGGCGACGCGAGGACGATCGGACGGATCACCGGTGAGGCGCTGCGCGAGGAGATCCGCGAGTACGCGGAGCTTGTGAAGGTGCATCAGCGGCACGCCGACTGGCAGGAGCGTTGGCCCGCCACGCGGGCGGCGATGCAGCAGCATATTCCGCTGGTGCTCGAGGAGATCGAAGGGACCGCGGAGGGCGCGGACCTGCCGCTGGAGACGATCCTCAAGCTCAACGTGCCGGGATACAAGCGGGAACTCGACCCGCCGCAGGAATGCACGAACGTCGCCTTCAGCGAGGGCCCGGACGGACCGATCTGGGGGAAGAACAATGACGGCGGTGAGCCGGGCAAACAGGCTCCGCCGGTCGCGCGACTGGTTCGCCGAGATGACGGCATCCCTCAGCTTAACTGGACATTCTGCGGGTTGCTCGCGACGATCGACGGCTTCAACGCCGAGGGGGTAGCGGTCGGCCACTCTTCCGTCGGCAGTCAGTTCGCGCAGAGCAAGCACCATGTGCCGATCCGCCTGTGGGCGTACGAGGGTCTCTTCCGCTGCAAAACGGGCCAAGAGTTCATCCGGCACATGTGCGCAATCCCGACCTTCGGCAAAGGCTACTCATCACTGATGGTGGACGCGGATGGGTTGCTGTGCTCACTCGAGTCGCCCTGCCCGCTGACGCAGATCCGCTGGCCGGAGCCCGGCGAGACGTACATGAACTGCTCAAATTACTATCAGCTTGACGCAGTCAGCGAGGCCGACTGGCGCACCCCGGAGGGCAAGCAGAACGCGATCGCGCGGGCCCGGACCCTCGACGAACGCTTCAAAGGCGGAAGTGGCGGGCGCGACCTTGAGGCGATGAGAGCTGTGCTCAGGCATCACGGAACGCCGAGCATCTGCCGGCATGGCGGCGATGACCTCAGTCACACCGAGTACTCGATGATCGGCCTTTGTGCGGAGCGGAAGGCGCTCTTTCTCCACGACTACCCATGTAAGGGCGGGGAGTACACGGAAGTGCAGTTTTGATCGAAGGCTGACACTGACGTTCGCGAACTCGATGATCGCATTCACCATCGGGAAGTTGAGCTATCAGACTTAACTCTGCACATATCTTGACTCATCGAGTGCAAGATGGCTGGCATAAGTTACACATTCTTTTACTCGGAGCCGCTGAGATCGAATGTCACGACTCTGGCTGAAGCTCTTCCGCGACCTGCGAGCGTACCGCGTGCAGGCCATCGGCATCGCCGTCGTAACGATGCTGGGCATCTCGATGTACCACAGTTTCTACCTCTCCTACCGCTCGATGGCGGCGTCGTACGACTGGGGCTACGACCGTCTGCGGCTGGCGGACTTCACGATCGAGCTTGATCAGGCGCCACGCCAGACCGTCGATCGTCTCGCAACCATCCCCGGCGTTTTGCGCGTCGCGGGGCGGATCAGCCAGGATGTGCGCGTCGAGCAGGCGCCGGGGAGGCGGAAGGTCGTCACCGGCCGCGTGATTTCGATCCCCGACGAGGGCGAGGCGGAGATCAACAAGCTGGTGGTGCTCGAAGGGAGCTACCTCGGGCCGCCCGACAGCCGTGAGTTGCTGCTTGAGCGCGGCTTCGCTGAAGTGCACGGATATGAGCCGGGAGATGTCATCTACCCGGTGGTGAATAATGTCAGGCGCGCTTTTCGCGTCGCGGGGATCGTCTCGTCGATCGAATACCTCTACGTTGTCCGATCGAAGGAGAACCTCTTCCCCACTCCCGAGAGCTTCGGCGTCATGTGGATGCGGCGGCGGCAGGCCGAGGAACTCTTCCAGCTTCACGGGGTCATCAACGAAGTCATCTGCATGACCGCCGAGGGTGACCGCGACCGCGTGATGGGCGCGATGCACGCGGATCTGAGGCGCTACGGCGCAACGCAGCCGGTGCCGGAGGAGCAGCAGCCGAGCCGACAACTCCTCGACCAGGACCTCGAGGGCCTCGGCCAGTTTGCGGTGATCTTCCCGAGTCTCTTCATCGGCGCGGCGGCGCTGACCGTCTTCAGCATACTCGCGCGGACCGTTGAGCGCGAGCGCCGACAGATCGGCTTTCTTCGTGCGTCGGGTCTCCCCGCGTGGAGAGTCGCCCTGCAGTACCTCGCGTTCGCGGGCCTGATGGGCGTGGTGGGTGTCATCCCGGGTGTACTGCTCGGGCAATGGTTTGCGCTGGGGATTACTCAGCTTTACCTCGATGAACTTGGTATTCCCTTCCTGCGGCTTGCCTCCGGACTGATGGTCGCGTTGATCGGCGTGGCGGTGACGGCGACCACCAGCCTCATGGCCGGCTGGCGGCCGGCGCTTGGCGCAGCGCGGCTGCGGCCGGCCGAGGCGATGCGCCCCGGCTCCACCGATGCCGTCCAGCGCAAGCCACCGCGTATCCTCGCGCGCCTCCAGCGCGGAGCGCACTTCACGACTCGCATCGCGCTGAGCAGCCTCTTCCGGCAGACGCACCGCACTGCGTATACTGTCTTCGGCGTCGCGTGCGGGATCATCCTGATGATCATGACGATGTCGATGCTCGACGCGGTCGAGCACTCGATGGAGTACTACTTCTCCGAGGTGCGCAACTACGACGTGGACGTCGGCTTCGCCGGCCCGGTCAGCGACGCGGTGGTCCACCAGGTACGAAAGTGGCCGCAGGTCGAGTGGGCGGAGGGTAACGTGGGACTGCCGGTGACGCTCCAGCACGGAGACACCACCGATGACTTCACGATCACCGGCGTGCCTGCCGGAAGCCGCCTGCAGACCTTCCGTGACGAGGACGGGCGTCCGGTGCCTCTGAGCGGATTCGGCATCTACCCCGCAAACGCGACTGCCCGCTCGATGGACCTCGAACGCGGCGACGTGCTGCGACTGCAGTACGCGTACAACTCGCGCGACATTCGCCTCGAACGCCCTGTGAAAGTCACGAAGGTCGTTCGCCAGCCCATCGGCGCGGGGGTGTACATGTCTGCGGACGCCGTGCGCCAGCGCTTCGGATCGAAGCTCGGCTTCCCTCCCGGCTCGATCGGCGGGATGGTCATCAAGGCTGAGCCGGGCTACGAGCAGTCTGTCGCCGCCCGCGCCTACGACCTGCCCGGCGCGATCATGGTGGAGACGACGTATGACATCCTCAGGGAGATCGACCGGTCCATGGCGATCACGTACGCTTTCATCGGCGTCCTGATGCTTTTCGCGGGCGCGCTGACCGTCGCGATCGTATACAATACGATCAGCAGCAACGTGCATGAGCGCCGATCGGAGATCGCGTCGCTGCGGGCGCTGGGAGTGCGCATGCGCGAAATCACCGCGATGGTCACCGTCGAGAATCTCGCCTCAACCGCCCTGGGCATCCTTGCGGGGCTGCCGCTCGGCGTCGCGGGCTCCCGCGCGATGGTGGAACTGTGGGAGAGCGAAACGTTCTCGGTGGACTTTTACATCGCGCCGCGCACATACATCATTGCCATCGGCTTCACGCTCATCCTGGTCCTGGCCTGCCAGATTCCGGCGCTGCGCAACATCGCCGGCATGAACCTCGCGCAGATGACGCGATTGCACGGCGAGTGATCGCACGTCCGGCCCCCCGCCTGCTACTGTCCCACCTCATACCACAGCGTCTCGTAGTTCGCGTCGAAGCCGAGCCCCTCTACGTCTGTCGCGCGCGTCCCGGCGCCCGTGAGCGCCCACGCGCGCAGATCCTCGCGACCGTCGATGCTCACCGTCAGCGGTACGCCCTCGCAGATCGTCGGCCCGTGCCCCCACTCGCGGCCCACAGATGTGCGCTCCTCGTTCCAACCCATCTCCTGATTCTCCACGCGACTGAGCGCCACCAACAGCATCCGCCGGGAATCAGCCAGCGGCAGCCCGTCCATGCTCGTCAGCGCGATCGCCGCGTAGCCGTTGCTCGTTTCCCCCACCCCAAAGCGCACACCGCCAATCTCGGTCGTCCCGCCCGCGACCGGTCCGAGCAGCACCTTCGTCTTCTCAGTGTCCACCACGAACGTCGCGCTCTCGTCCTCCGGGGGGCCCCACCGCACCGGCGGCAGTCCCGATGAGCCGGCGATCGGTGTCTCCACATGTGCGAGGTCGCGCTGTGTCCAGCCGACCTCCAACCTGTGGCTGAGCGCGTGAGGGCCCTCCACGCCCTGCTCCCTCCAGATCGGCGTCGCGTCATTTCCATGCTCGTGCACAAGCTCGGCAACTCGACCTGCAGGCACCATCAGTCGCAGAACGCTCGTCGCCCGCTCGACGTCACCCCGACGGAAGAGGTTCGCCGCCACGGGCATCATCGCCAGCTTCGCCGGGTCGCCGGACATGCGGAAGTAGCTGTCGATCTCATCGGTGGACCAGTCCTCGGGGTGCTCGCCGTAGCAGAACTGGAAGAGCCCGTCCCAGTCCTGCAGCGCGCCCATTGCCGCGAACATCGGCATGCACTCCGGGCGGTAGTCATTCGGCGCCGGGTGATTGTACTCACTGACGGTGAAGGGGCTGCCCGCCAGGCGGTACATCGACAGTCGCGTCAGCGTATCCCGCCCCAGCGCGGCCGTCATCGGCGTGTTGCGGATGAACCAGTTGTTGCCGTCCCACGGCCGTCCGGGGAAGCTCGGATGCTGCCAGTAAGCGTGCACATCGGTGTAATCCATCCGCGACTCGCGCAGCAGCCCGCCCGCCCCGCCGTAGGTCGCCTGCGTGTTGATGACCGGCGCCTGCACGCCGAGTTCGTCTTTCAGGAAGTCATACATCTCCAGCGTGTACCGTCGCTCAAGCTCCATCACGAACCCCAGCCAGTCGATCCGCGCCTGCTCGGTCGCGCTTGCGATCGGCAGCGAGACACTCCCGGCCTCAAGCGTCTCGCCGTCCGGGAGCCCGCGCGTCCCCCCGGGCCTCAGAGACACATCGGCGTACCACACCTCGCCGAGTTCGTTCGCATTGTTGAAGCTCAGTCGCGTGTGCTCCGCCAGCGGCTCCTCGGCGCGGAATGTGAAGCTGAACTCCCTCCACTCTTCGTCAAGCTCGATCGCCTCATTGAGCCCCACCATCCGCCAGTCGGGCACGTCGTAGCGGGCATTAACCCAGACACGGCGGGGCGGATCGGCCTTCGCGGCAAAGCTGACCGTGTAAAGCCGCCCGTCCTCGAGCGTGTGACCTCGCTGATGAATCTGAAAATGCCACGGCTGCTCCCCCGGCTGCGTCAGTTCGGCGCGCAGGACGGGCCCACGCTGCGCATCCTCGACGACCTCCAGCGAGCCCTTCGCCGGCGCGGGTGCCTCGAGCACCCACTCTGCGGCGCCGCGCTCGAACTCCGGGTCGCGCAGCATCTGCTCACCGAGCGGCTCAGATCCCTCGTCCCAGGCCGCCCGCAGGCCGTCGGAGTTGGCGTACTTCTCACGCAGCCACTCGTGCCAGAGTTCGCTGAGCGTCGTCGCGTAGGGTTCGGGCAGCGTATGAAGCTCAGTCCCGAGCGCGAAACGCAGGGCCGAGTCCTCGTTGGTAATCTCCACCATCGCGACGCACGGTTCCTCGACGTAGGCGGCGCCGGTGTAAGGGTTGACGTGTGTGAGGAGGTCGCGCGCGTATTGCTTCTGAAGCTCGATCATGCGTGGCTCGAAGTTTCCGACGCCCTTGTCGTACTTCGGCCGCAATTGCGGATCCGGGAAGCCGTCGCCCTCGTCGAGCCAGCGGGAGACGTGGAGGTTGATGTTGGCGTAGATGCCCTCCTGCTTGAGTTGGTAGATGAGCCAGTCGAGGCGGTCAAGCTGCTCGGCGTCAATGTGCTGGTGGTCATCAAACGCGTCATCCCAGATCCCGCGCGGGGCATAGTGGTGGTCGAGGTGGTGGAAGCGTACGATGTTGATTCCCAGCGCCGCCATCCGCCGCGCGATCTCGGGCGCCCTTTCCTTCTCCGGGAACGCGTCGGCAAAGGTCAGATTCGTGCCGAGGAATCGGATACGCTCTCCGCTGGCATCGACAAAGTGAGCGCCCTCGATGGTGACCGGACCGGTCACTCCGGCGGCCCCGGTGCTGAGTCCGGAAACATCCACCGCGGTGCCCTCAGCCGGCACGGAGATCGTGAACTCGAACCAGCCATCGGGTGGCTGAGCGAAACATGTCGTACTCAGGAGCGTGCACACCACAGCCAGCAACATGCGCATCATGCTCACCTCGCCTGTCAATACGCTGCTTTGAGCTGCGCCATCCAGCGACACGGGCGTCTCGCCCGTGCGCCGTTCGACCCGCCACTCTCTTTCGCGCCCGACGCCGTTTGCCGTCACGTGGCACGGGCGTCCCGCCCGTGCGCCGTTCGACCCGCCGATTCCCTACTGCGCCATTCACTCATACCTCATCTCCGGTCGCGCCCACCAGTGAGGCCACTCCTCAGGATCCTTCACCAACCCGGCTCGGAAAGCATTCAACCGGATGTACTCGTACCACTCCCAGTATTCCTCCCGGTTGCGGATCATCCGGTTGAAGACCTCCGCGCGCCAGAACCCGCCCGTGACGCCGGACATGCGGTTGACCTCGTGCGCTGTGAAGCTCTTAAACGAGTGCATGATCTCCGGAAGCGGGACCACACCGCCATCCTTCGGAAGTGGCTCCAGGACTGCATGCACATGATCAGGCATGATCGAATAGAAGTGCAACTTGCAGCGACGGTCATGCTGAAGGTGCAGGGCCTGCTCAATCACCCCAGCGATCGCGGGAGCAATCAGCCGCTGGCGCCGCTCAGGCAGGACAGACGCTCGAATCGAGTACACAGTGTTCGTCGCTTCCCATCGCGGGAGCGTACGTTTCGGTTTCTGGAACTCACGAACGACTGGCTGGGGTCCGCCTTTTTTCGACATCTGCTTCGTGATCGGACACGGGCTACCCCCTCCGGTGAGGGCGTCATGGTCTCGGCTCGCCGGAACGGCGCACGGGCGGGACGCCCGTGCCACGTGACGGCGACGACACGGCCCCCCGGACGGATTGCCACACATAGCACACCAAAGACACCGCCGCTCAACCCCCACCCGGATAGGCCGGCTTCCCCGCCCAGTCAAGGTAGTCCAGCGGCAGCCACATCTCAGGGTTGCTCTCAACGATCGAGATCCAGTCGCGGACCATCGGGCGCGTGCGGGCGCAGGTGAATGTCGCGGAGCCGATCCGCCCGTAGTTCACGATCCCGCGCGCCGCAAGCATCTCCTCGATCACTTCGCGATCCTCGATGCGAATCTTCGGAAAAAAGCCCGGGCGCATCCACCCCTCGAGCCCATCGAGGAGCCGCTCCCGATCCTCCGGATCCGCGCGCTCGATCATCCGCTCCGCCAGCGACGCCTCCACGAAATGCACCATGGTGCACACGCGAAAGGTCACGCCGATGAAGCAGCAGGCCGCGTTCCAGTCCACGAGCCGCTGCCAAGGACTTTCGTGCGCAAAGGCCGTCTCGCTGAAAGGACTCGGCCGCGGCCCGCCGCTCCCGTGGCCCTCGGTCAACTCCTCCGCGCGGGCACCGATGGCCGCAACGGAGTGCGTCGCATGATCGCTCCGAAAAGCATCCGGCCGCTGCCGGAATCTTTCGGTGATCGCGCCGACGAAAGACGGTGAGGTGGCCGGATCCCAGCGCTCAAAGACAAGGTGCTGCTCGTCGGCGGCCCAGTTGCACAGCGTCGGGACCGCGACCGTCCCCTCGGGTCCCACGGCGTCGAGGAACCCGTCGATCACCGCGTCCGGCCCTCCGACCACGTTCCCCATGCTGCTCAGCGAGCTGTGGAAAAAGAGAGTGTCCCCCGGCTCAATCCCGATCTCGCGCGCAGCGCCGGTGACATCGTCTCGCGTCACATCCACCTCCGAGTCACCTTTTTCCGGTCGCACGATTCGCCCTCCTTTTCACTTGAACCAGGCGCTGCCATCTTCGCAGCGCGCCAGCATCTTCGCGTCGATGGTCTGCAGGCATGCATGGGCAGGCCCAGCATACGAAATCTACATCGCCCGGTAGCATTCACCAGACGGCGAGCCTCCTCCTCTCTGCGTACCTGAAGGGAGGCCGCCCGAGTCAAGCAGTCGTCCACTGTGGCCGATACCCAGGATGAGAACGCAAACGCTCCCGGAGCGCCGGGAGCTTCACATCTATCCGCGGCGGCCAACGGATGAAAGGGGCGCCAGCGGGACGAGGGGTCACGTACATATGAGCACCGTCAATGCGCTCGTAATTGACGACTCGGGCATCATGCGAAAGATGGTGATGAGAGGATTGCAGGAGGCCGGACTTTGTGAGTTCGAGTTCGCCGAGGCTGAAGACGGCGAGGACGGGCTGGCGAAGTTCAATCCGCGATCCACCGAGATCGTCTTCGTGGACTGGAATATGCCGAACATGAACGGCATGGACATGGTGCGGCGCATCCGCGCGCAGTTCCCGGACCGACCCGTGCCGATCGTGATGGTCACCACTGAGAAGCTCACAGGTAAGGTCGAGGAGGCGCTCGATGGCGGCGTGGACGCGTTCATCTCCAAGCCCTTCACACCCGATGGGCTGCAAAAACGCGTGGGTCCGCTCATCGAGCGAGTTCTTGAGAACAAGCAGCAGAAGAAAGGCGGCTTCTTCCAGCGCCTCGTCGCCTAACACTGCCGCATTCACCAGGAGGATCAACGTGTCTGCGAATACATCAACGACCGACGCAATCAACCCCGACCACGTCCAGTGTGTGGCGGATGCGGTCGGATCAGCCATGTCATGGGTGGCCGGGGAAGAGCCGAAATTCGACGGCGAGGCAGCCGTCGCCGAGGCTCTCCGCTGCGAGGGAGTCGTCGCATGCATCTCACTGGTCGGTGACGTGGACTGGTCGCTGGTGCTGAGCATCCCGAGGGCCACCGCCTCCGTGCTGGCGGGGCGCTTTGCCGGCTTTGATATCCCCTACGACAGCCCGGACATGGGCGATGCGGTCGGCGAGATGGCCAATCTCGTCGCCGGCGAGGCGAAGGTGAGTCTCGACGGCATCGGATTGTCCACCGAGATCTCACTGCCCCAGGTCTTCCGCGGCGACATCATCGAGGTACTCAAACTCCCGCACGTGCCCTCAAAGCTGCTCGCATTCGAATGTACCTGCGGACCGCTCTGGGTGGCGATCGCGCAGTCGAGTGCCTGACGCGCGCAGCGGTGGCACGGCAATTGCTGCTGCTCTCCAACAACTCAGAGCGCTTGCGCAAAGGGGCATCGACCCATCACCATGCCTGAGACCAGTCGAGAGATCGTGGAACTTCTCGAAGCCGCTTCAGATGCTCTGACAGAATCAACTCCCGCGAGTCAGGACGCCATGTCCACAGCGGGCGCCGCCCTCGAGGAGGCGGTCGCTGCACTCCCGGCGGACCTGCCTGGGGTCGGCACACTGCTGAGCCTCGCGCTGGAGGTCCTTGAGGGCGCCTACCTCGGGAACCTTCCGCCCGAGGATGCAGCCGCCGCGGCTGTACGCGCGGTCACGGCCACCAGGGATCGCCTCAGGGCCAATCCCGAGGACACCGGCAGGTCGTCGGACGTCGATGCCGCGGGCCGCACTCTGTGGCGGATGCTGGAGCGCGACCCGGAGTTGTCGCCCTTCGGCCACGGGCCCGACGACGGCGAACACGCCGCATCCACCGCGCCGGAGGCTTCCGATCGCCTCGCAACGCTCATCGGCCTGTCCCCCGAGGACGCGCCGGAGCTTGCGAACCTCGCCTCCTGGCTCGTCGAGCGTGCCGAGGATCGGTCTCTCGGAGACGCCACCCGCGAGGCGGCCGACCACGCCCGCGAACTGATCTGCTCGGTCCTCGACGGAGGCACCGAGGATCCACAGGTGGCCCTTGACAAGGCCGCGGAGGCCCTCGGCGCGATGGCCGAGCCTCAGGCAGAGATCGCGGACTCCAGGCGGTGTGCGGGTACCACGAGGGATGGCACCCGCTGCAGCCTCCGCCCCGGCAAAGGGAGCCGCTTCTGCCACCTGCATCAGGACCAGGCCGATCAACCCGCCGCGGCGCCGGCGCAGCGCGATGACGAGGACGAACCCGCGTGCCTGCAGTTCGTGGGGGACGCGGCACTGCTCGCGGAATTCGTTGCCGAGGCGCTGGATCACATCCAGAGCGCGGAGGCAGGGATGCTCGCGGTTGAGACCGATCCCGGCGACTTCGAGGCCGTCAACGCGGTCTTCCGCGCATTTCACACGATCAAGGGCGCGGCCGGTTTCCTCGGCCTCGCCTGCATCCAGGAACTCGCACACAAAGCCGAGAACCTGCTCGACCGCGTCCGTCAGGGAGAAATGCAACTCACCGGCGGCTACGCGGACCTCGCGCTTGCCTCGTCGGATGCTCTCAAGGAAATGCTGCAGGCCCTCGACGGCTGGCAGGAGGGGCCGCTGCCTGAGCCTCCCCCACAGTTCGTCGAGCTTCTCACGCGCCTGCGCGACCCCGAAGCCGCGACCGCCGATGACGAAGAGATCGCCGCCGACGCCATCGCGCGCACCGGCGACATCCTCGTCCGACAGGGAATCGTCGATCGCGAGACCGTCGAGCGACTCGCTGCTCAGGCCGGGGGCAAGCCGATCGGAGAGGCGGTCGTGGAGGCCGGAGTGGCATCCGCGGCGGACGTGGCAGGAGCCCTGCGCACGCAGCGCAAGGCCGCACAGAGCGTCGCTGACACAAACGTGCGCGTCAGCACCGAGCGACTCGACTCGCTGATCAACATGGTGGGCGAGCTCGTCATCGCCAACGCGATGCTCGCCCAGGATGAGGAGCTTCGCGAGCGCTCCGGTCAGGATGTCGTGCGCAAGATCGACCAGATCTCGAAGATCACGCGTGAGCTGCAGGATGTCAGCATGTCCTTGCGCATGGTCCCGCTCTCGGCGACCTTCCAGCGCATGGCGCGACTGGTGCGCGATCTCTCCCGCAAGTCCGGCAAGCAGATCGAACTGGTGACGGAGGGCGAGGATACCGAGATCGACCGCAACATGGTCGAGGCGATCGGTGACCCGCTCATGCACATGGTGCGCAACGCCGTCGACCACGGCATCGAGCCCCCGGAGGCTCGACTCGAGGCGGGCAAGCCGGAGGCGGGCACGGTCACGCTTCGCGCCTACCACGCGGCGGGCAGCGTGACCATCGAGCTTGAGGACGACGGAAAGGGCCTCGACCGCGACCGCATCTACGACAAGGCGGTGCGCAACGGCGTCATCGCCGACGGCGCGCAGCTTTCCGATGAGGAGATCTACCGCCTGGTCTTCTCCGCCGGGCTCTCCACGGCCGAGAAGGTCACCGACATCTCCGGCCGCGGAGTCGGGATGGACGTGGTGCGTCGGAACATCGAGGCGATGCGCGGCCGCATTGACATCGCCTCCGTTCCCGGCGAGGGCACCACCTTCACCGTGCGCGTCCCACTGACACTCGCGATCATCGACGGGATGCTTCTGCGCGTCGGCTCCGAGCGCTTCATCCTCCCGACCATCAGCATCCTTCGCTCCGTCCGCCCCGAGCCGGACAGCGTCAGCACGGTGAATGATCGTGGTGAGATGATCGACCTGCAGGGTCGCCTGCTGCCGGTCCTCCGGCTGCATGAGATTCTCGGCGTAGAGGGGGGCTGCAGCGAGATCACCGACGGCCTCCTCGTTGTGACCGAGGGCAACGGGTCGAACGCGGCGCTACTTGTGGATGAACTGCTCGGGCAGCAGCAGATCGTGATCAAGTCACTCGGGGACGGCCTTGGCGACGTCCCGTGCGTCGCGGGCGCGGCGATCCTTGGCGACGGAAGCGTGGGCTTGATCCTCGACGTGGACGGGCTGCTCAAGCTCGCTCGGTCCCGGGAGGTGAGGGTGGCGGGCGAGACGGCGGCGCGGGTGGCATAAGGCGCGCAGGACCGTTCATCAAGCCGTTCGTGGCGCAGGCTTTCCAGCCTGCGGTCGTTTCGAAGGACCGACGTGCGCGGGGCCCACCGCGGTCCGCGCACAGGAAGAGGTGACGAGACGATGGCTCAGAGTGACGTGCTCGAAGCCACCGAGAACGCGCCGAGCGATCTCGGTGGCAAGTACTTGACCTTCGGACTGGGGGGTGAGGAGTACGGACTGGAAATTCTCAAGGTCCGGGAGATCATCGGCGCAATGGACATCACGTCGGTCCCGCGCACGCCCGACTTCGTCATGGGCGTGATCAACCTCCGGGGGAACGTGATCCCGGTGATTGACCTGCGCCTGAAGTTCGGCATGGCCCACGCCGATCAGACTGAGGAGACGTGCATCATCGTCGTGGACGTGATGGGCGTGGAGATGGGCATCCTCGTGGATCGCGTCTCCGAGGTGCTGGACATCGTCGACGAGGAGATCCAGCCGGCCCCCGGCTTCGGCGTTGCCGTGGACACCGACTTCATCCTCGGCATCGGCAAAGCCGCCGACAAGGTGACGATCCTGCTCAACATCAGTGAGGTGCTCACCAGCGGGGAGACCGACACCCTCGCCGACGTTTCCCGGGAAGCGCCCGCAGACACTGTCGTGGAAGGAGACCCCAACGATGAGTGACGACACGAAGAAGCATGATGCGACGGATACGGGGAGGGCATTCGAAGCCGATGACCTGGTCAGTTCCGTCGCGACCACCATGTTCGTGGTCGATGATGACCTCGTCGTCCAGCACATCAGCGAGGAGACGCTTCGGGCCCTCGGCTATCAGCGCGATGAAGTGGTCGGCAAGATGTCCTGTGCCGAGCTGTGCAAGACGCCGCTTTGCGGCGGGCCCGACTGCACAATCAAGATGTGCTGGCAGAACAAGCAGGATGTCGTGGGCGAAACCGTTTGCAGGACGCGATCAGGCGATGAGATACCCATCGCCGCGTACTGCAGCGCCCTCTTCGATGAGGATGGAAACCCGGCGGGCGGAATGGAAGTGATCGTGGACCTCAGCGAACAGAAGAACGCCATCAACGAGGTCAACCGCCTGATCAACGCCGCGCGCGCCGGTGAGCTTAGCGAGCGCGCGCAGGTGGATCTCGTCGACAGTGACGACTTCCGGGATCTCTTTGAGGGCCTCAACGCGATGCTCGAGGCCATCATCGGCCCCATCAACGAAGCGGCCGAGGTTCTCGAAGCGGCCGCGGAGCGCGATCTTACAAGGCGTGTCAAGGGCGACTACGCCGGCGACCTCGATGCGTTCAAACGCAACATCAACCGCGCCCTCAACGCCATGGACGAATCGCTTGGCCAGGTAGCCGCCTCCGTCGTGCAGGTCGCGGAAGCCTCAGGGCAGATAAGCTCTGGCAGCCAGTCGCTCGCCGAGGGCGCCGCCGAGCAGGCAAGCTCGCTCGAGGAAGTCTCCTCGAGCCTCGAACAACTCGGCGCGATGACCCGCCAGAACGCGGGCAACGCCGGTGAGGCCCGCAACCTGTCCGATGAGGCTGCCGAGGGCGCTCAGAAGGGCAACGAGGCCATGGGGCGGATGTCCGAGGCGATGGACCAGATCCAGAAGTCCTCGGAGGAGACCGCGAAGATCGTCAAGACCATCGACGAGATCGCGTTCCAGACCAACCTGCTGGCCCTCAACGCCGCGGTGGAGGCCGCGCGCGCCGGCGACGCCGGGAAGGGCTTCGCGGTGGTCGCCGAGGAGGTCCGCAACCTCGCCCAGCGCTCTGCTGAGGCGGCCAAGGACACCGCGGACATGATCGAGGACGCGGTGAAGAACGCCGAGGGCGGCGTGACCATCAGCCACGAGGTCGCCGAGGCGCTCACCGAGATCGCCAGCGGATCCACCAGCGTCAATGAACTCGTCGCCGAAATCGCCGCAGCCTCCGATGAGCAGGCCCAGGGGCTGGACCAGATCAACACCGCGGTCGGCGAGATGGACTCAGTGACGCAGAACAACGCGGCCAACTCCGAGGAATCGGCTTCGGCCGCCGAGGAGCTGTCGGCCCAGGCGCAGGAGCTGCGGGGGATGGTGGAGACATTCCGCATCACCGCCGCGCGGAACGCCTCGGGCGGCACCTCCCTCAGTCTCGTCGGCAGGGACGCCGGGGATGACGCGGCGCCAGCAAAGGAGGCCACCTCGACGGAATCGCCCGAAAGGGCCATCCCGCTCGACGATGACGACGACATGGCCGCACTGGCGAGCTTCTGAACTCGCCGCCGCAACGACCACGGGGCCGCTCCGGTCATCCGGGGCGGTCCTCGTCATTTCCCCGCGCTCGCCTTAAGACTCAAGTCCGGACGGAATCCGCCGATGATATCCACGACGGGAGGCACACTCCCGGCGAGGCCGCAGAAAAAACTTCACGAAAGCAGGGAGGATTCCGCGACCGATCAGAGAACAATCAACGGGTAGCTACTCGTCAAAACCAATGCCCGAATCACAGCAGCGTGGACGAGATGACGAGATCTCGCCCGAATCTGATCACATCGCGGACCTGCGGAGGACCACGTATGCTTCGAGACGTCCCACATTGCAGAAGTATCCTGGCGTGCGGCGCGGGAGGGCTGATCCTCTCGGTCCTCTTCCTGACGCTGGTCTACCCTCTCTTCTGCAACAGGGTCTCGTACGTCAAAGAAACCAAGGTCCGCGAGTACATGCAGGAGCGATACGGCATATCCGACGGCGCGGCATCGATACTGCGCTCAGACTCGGACGGAGACAGCGAAATCCCCAAGGTCGTGTCGGCCGATTCCGATCGGGAGACGACACTCCCGGACGCCGGCGACACCGACGATGAGTCAGGGGATGCCGATCTCAACGACGCGGCCGGGGCCTCCGGCGGCGATGAGCTTCCTCCGGCAAAACGCCACTGAAGCGCTCGTCCCCGGGACGATTGTACCTGCAGCCACGTGGACCGGAATACGGAGCACGGCATGATCGGTCAACTTCCGGTCGATGACCTCACTGACAGCCAGTTCGATGAGATAAGTCAGCTTGTCAGGACCCTCTGCGGCATCAATCTCCATTCAGGGAAGCGCGAACTGGTGCGCGCGCGCCTCACCCGGCGGCTGCGCGACCTGCGGCTGCCCGGCTTCGACGACTACCTCGAGTACCTTCGCGCGAACCAGGGTGAGGAGATCGTCGCGCTGCTCGATGTGCTCTCCACCAACCTCACCCGCTTCTTCCGCGAACCGGTGCATTTCGAGATACTCGCCGAGCATGTGGCGGGCCTCGCCCAGCGCGACGCGCACGCGCCCGTCGCCATCTGGAGCGCCGGCTGCTCCTCGGGCGAGGAGCCCTACTCGATGGCAATCCGCCTGCTGGAGACGCCGGAGGCCGCGGATTGCGACATCCGCATACTCGCCACCGACCTGTCCACTCGGGTGCTCGCGACCGCCCGCGAGGGCGTCTACCCGAAAACGCGACTGGCGGAGATGGAGCACGGACTGATCGCCCGGCATTTCTCGCCCGTCACCATCGACGACGAGCCACACTACCGCGTCGCCGAGCCGGTGCGCCGCCTCGTGCACTTCGCGCGCCTCAACCTCATCGACCCATGGCCGATGCAGGGCCCTTTCTCCATCATCATGTGTCGCAACGTGATGATCTACTTCGACAAGCCCACACAGCAGGGACTGATCGACCGCTTCTACGAGGTGATCCGCCCGGGGGGCCTGCTCTTCATCGGGCACTCCGAGAGCCTCACCGGCGTCGATCACAGGTTCCGTTACGTCCGGCCCACCGTCTACGAAAAGCCGCTGCGCGAGAGCGGGATGCGCCTGTGAAACACGTAGTCGGCGTCGCAGAGATGGCCGTCTCGTCCGACCCCGAGGACCTGCTGATCACCCACGCGCTGGGAAGCTGCCTCGGCATCGCGGCACACGACCCACACGCGGGTATCGGCGGCCTGCTTCACGTGATGATGCCGCTGTCGAAGATCAACCCGGAGAAGGCAGAGGACAACCCTTTTGTCTTCGTGGACACGGGGGTCCCGCGCTTTCTCGATCGGCTCTTCGAGGGCGGTGCGAGGAAGCAGAGCCTGACCGTCATGGTCGCCGGCGGCGCCTCCGTGAACCGCTCCGAAACCGATCGCTTCTCCATCGGGAAGCGCAACTTCGTCGTCTTCAAGAAGCTCCTGTGGAAGAACGGCATCCTCATCTCCGCCGAGGACGTCGGTGGCGAGAAGGCCCGCACGATGCGCCTCGAGATCGCTTCGGGCAGAGTCACGCTCTCCACCGGCCCCAAGGTCACCGAGCTTCGGCCCACCCGGCATTCCCGACAGACAGGAGGTGCGCGAAATGTCGCTTAACGTGCTCATCGTCGATGACAGCGCCGTGATGCGCTCGATGGTGCTTCGGACACTGCAGATGGCCGAGCTTGAGCTTGGCGAGGTCCAGCAGGCAGCCAACGGACAGGAGGGCCTCGCCGCACTCCAGCGTGGCAACATCGACCTCGCCATCGTGGACATCAACATGCCCGTGATGGACGGTGAGGAGATGATCCGGCGCGCCCGGCAGGACGCTGAGACCGCCGGCATCCCCATCATGATCATCTCCACTGAGGGCAGTCAGACCCGCATCAGCCGCCTCATTCAGCGCGGCGTCCGCTTCGTTCACAAGCCGTTCACACCGGAGATCGTCTGCAACGTGGTGGCCGACCTGGCAGGTGAAGCCGCATGATGGGCGACACGCTCCATCAGACGATCGTCGAGACAACCGAGATGACCTGCGAGACGCTCGCGTTCATGTTCCCGATGCCCCCGCCTGATGACGGGCCGGACCTCGAGGAGCAGCAGCATCACGAAATCGCCCGCGTCCGCGTCCATTTCGCCGGCCCCTTCGAAGGCTCGCTGACTCTCAGCATGCCTCGCTCAATGCTGCCGCCACTTGCCGCCAATATGCTCGGACTTGATGGGGACGCGACCACCTCCGAGCAGCGGCGCGACGCCGCCTGCGAGCTTTGTAACGTGGTCTGCGGGAATCTGCTTCCGGCGGTCGCAGGCGCCGCGCCGGTCTTCACCGTCAGTCCACCGGAGTTGTGCGACGACCCGCCGGCGCCCGATTCGAACTCGTCCGTCAGCGCGCGGGTCTGGCTGGATGAGGGATGGGCTGAGGTGGAGTTCACCGTGAAGGGCGGGCTCTGCGTGCTCGAAGGTCACGCGCCCTCCTGCGGTGACCGAGCGGGACTGGAGCCCGTCGCATGATCCGGGTCCTGGTGGTAGACGACTCGGCGGTCGTCCGCGCGGTGCTGACGGAGGAGCTTTCAAAAGCCCCGGACATCGAGGTGGTTGCGGCCGCCACCGATCCCTACGTCGCGCGCGACAAGATCGTGGCGCTGCGGCCCGACGTGCTGACCCTCGACATCGAGATGCCGCGCATGGACGGTCTGACATTCCTCGGCAAGCTCATGCGCCATCAGCCGATGCCGGTGGTGGTGGTCAGTTCAGTCTCACCGGAGGGCAGCGAGGCCGCCATCCGCGCGCTCGAACTCGGGGCCGTGGACGTGGTCTCCAAGCCCGGATCGGCGTTCACCGTCGGGGATATCTGCGCCCGCCTCCGCGACAGCATCCGCACCGCCGCGGCGGCGCGCGTGCGCCCCCGCCGGGACCAGGCGGATGCGGAGCCGGGCGAATCCTTCGCCCCGGCGATCCCAGGGATCGTCCGCACCACACACAGTGTCGTCGCCATCGGCGCCTCCACCGGCGGGACGACCGCCATCCGCGAGGTGCTCAGCGGCCTGCCCCGCACGACGCCCGGCACCATCGTCGTTCAGCACATGCCCGAGCATTTCACCGCGGCCTTCGCCAGGCGTCTCGATGAGCAGTGCGCGATGCAGGTGCGTGAGGCCCGCGACGGCGATGCCATAGTACCGGGCGTGGCGTTGATTGCGCCGGGCAATCGCCACATGGTCGTGCAGCGCAGCGGCGCGCGCTATCGCATCGGCCTCAAGGACAGCCCGCCGGTTCACTACCAGCGCCCGAGCGTCGATGTGCTCTTCCACTCGGCCGCCCGCCACTGTGGCCGCAACTGCCTCGCCGTGATCCTGACAGGCATGGGCTCTGACGGCGCCGCCGGGATGCTCGCACTTCGCGAGGCAGGGGCGCGTACGATCGGCCAGGATGAGAACACCTGCGTCGTCTACGGCATGCCGCGCGCCGCCGCCGAGGCCGGGGCGGTCGAGCAGGTCGTTCCACTCCCGGAGATCTCCGGCCGCATCATCAGCACACTCACCGACCGCGCCTCCGCCTGATTGCTTTCCTGTCCGCACCTCCGAGCTTCTGCCAGCCATCCCTCGCCTCCACGCAGCACATTTTTCCCTCCCATTGCAGTATCATGCTAAAGCCGTTGCGTAAACGCCCGATATACAAACCGGTGCAGGTTTCGTTACATGCTCGGGGCCGTCGCCGCTCCAGGTGCGGACCCTGCTCCCACAGCGCTCAGGCCTCATGTCAAACCGTGTTTTGCAGCCCCGCCGGGCGGAGATGCTCCGCCGTTCGGGGGGCCGAGAGCCCCAACCGGGGAACGAGGAGGACTCACGTATGTCGCTCACCCGCATCAACCAGAACATCAGCTCCATCAACGCGCAACGCAATCTGGATAACAACTCCGCCCGCATCGGACGATCGATCGAGCGCCTCGCAAGCGGTCTGCGCATCAACCGCGGCGCCGACGACCCGGCGGGCCTTGTGATCTCCGAGTTGCTGCGCGCACAGGTTTCAGGCCTCGACGTCGCCGAGCAGAACGCCTCGCAGGGCGTAAACCTGATCAAGACCGCCGAGGGTGCGCTCAACGAGGTCTCGGGCCTGCTCCGGCAGATGCGCGACCTGGCGGTGGACGCCGCTTCGGACTCGAACAAGAACGCCGATGCCCGCGCCGCCCTCCAGTCGCAGGTCGAGTCCGCCCTCAACACCATCGATGAGATCGCCGTCAACACGAAGTACGCGGGCCGGTCGCTGCTCGATGGCTCGGCAGGCGCCTCCCGCACGATCCTCGATGATACGACGGTCGCCAGCCAGAACCTGACGACGCTCGGCGGCCAGGGCAGCGGGATGATCTCGGTGCAGGTCAAC
>JBNJEK010000014.1:0-34704 GCA_051745855.1 Armatimonadota bacterium | reverse complement strand
GGGTGGGTGCGGGCGCTGGAGATGGATGGCGCCTCGGCGCACATCCGCTGCAATTTCGACGGTGAGACGGTCTTCACCACCCGCGTGACCGAGGCCGGCGAGTGGCGTCGCGTTGAATGCACGATCGACCCGGTGGAGGGCGCCGAGACAGGGCAGACGCGCAGCATTCGTCTGCACGTGTTCCTCGAGGGAGGAGCGGGCGAGGTCATCTGGGATGACATCACGGTGCACGCGGGGGACGCCGCGCATAACTACGCGCGCAATCCCGGCTTTGAGGCCCGCGCGACCGACGGCCGCGGGACGAGCTTCTTCGACCTCGTGCACGCGCCAGCGGAGGTCCCTGAGGGACACTTCAGCCTCGCTGATGATGCGACCATCGGGCTGGTCGGGACGAACGAGAGTGGCTGCACGAACTTCCCCGTCGGCGGCTTCACGATCCTGCGGAGCGATCCGATCGATGAGGACGCGCCCGCGGTGAACTTAACGTGGGGGCCCTACGGCTCGGGCCACGATCACCCGGACCGCCTTGCGATTGCGGTCTACGGGCAGGGGCGGATACTCTGCCCGGACGCAGGGTCGTGGGGTTACGACGACCCGATGCATCTCACGTGGGCGAATCAGACGATCGCGCACAACACGTTGACCGTGGATGAGGTCTCGCAGTACCCGCAGGAGGATTCCGACAGCATCTGGGCATCCGAGCGCGGTGACAGGCGCGTCTTCGGCGTGCAGCATCTCTTTCACGCCGGAGAGCATCTCAAGGCCGCGCGTTTCACCTGCGAGACCGCGTACGACGGCGTGACGATGGATCGGACCGTCTGCCTGGTCGGCGGCTATCTCGTGGATATCTTCCGCGCCACTTCTGAGGACGAGCGCCTTTATGACCTCGCTCTGCATGGCGCGGGAGCGCTGACGACGAATGCCGTGCTCGCGGGGCTGTCCGATGATGCGCTGACGGCGCGCGGCTATGAGCACTTCACGAACGCCCGCGGCGGCGAAGCGCCGAACGTCGTCCGCGCGATCTTCGCAGATGACGATGCGTCGTTGCTGATGCTGCAAACGGCGCCCGACGGCGCGCAGATCATCGCGGCGGACGACCCGGTGAAGAGCGGGATGGCGCCAACTTCTTGCGTCATCTCCAGAGTACGCGGCCAGGACGCGGTGTGGGTGAGCGTGCTGGAGCCTTTCGCCGAGAGCCCGAGTGTCGAGGATCTGTCGGTGTCGAAAAGCGGGGAGGGTCTGCTCGTCCGCGTCACACACCGCGAAGGGGCTGACAGCCTGACCCTTCCCTCCGACCCCGGTGGCGCGCTGCGGCTGCTGCGGCAGGGTCCGACAGGCGAGGAGATCGCGAGTGACGAAGCGGTGGCGGCGGCTGCAAACTGAGATCATCCAACACCAGGAGTGGCGAGATGGCACTGAGCGAACGAGAGAATTACCTCAGGACAGCAAATATCACCGGCGGCGAGTGGATCCCGATGCGCGTGGTGATCTCCGGCGCCACCTGGGACCAGCTTCGAGGCGACCTCGAGGATGTGGTCGTCCACCATCCGCATTTCTTCCCGGGCTTTGAGAAGGGCCAGCGGGATTACGACGCCCTCGAGTATCATCCACAGCGGCGAGCAGGCGGACGCTTCCGCGACAACTACGGCTGCGTCTGGCACGGGGAGGTGGATGGGATCACCGGGGTGGTCGATGAGCATCCGCTGGAGGACTGGGATGCCCTCGAGGACTTTGAGATGCCAGACCCGGAGACGCAAAAGCCTCTTGGCGCAGTGGACTGGGAGGCCGAGCGCGAGCGGATGGCGCGTCTCAAAGAGCAGGGGAAGCTGCGCAAGGCCGGGACCGAGCACGGATTCCTCTTCTTGCGGCTTTACTACCTCCGCGGCTTTGAGAACCTGATGATGGACATGGCGACCGGTGAGCCGCGCCTGCAGGAACTGATCGACATGATCGTGGATTACACGCTCTACCAGGTTGAGCAGTATATTGAGATGGACATCGACGTATTCGGGCTTGCCGAGGACCTTGGCGCACAGGACCGGTCGGTGATGGGGCCGCGTATGTTTGAAAAGTGGATCGCGCCTGCCTACCGGCGGCTCATCGAACCCTGCGAGCGCGCCGGGGTCCATGTACACAATCACTCGGACGGCTACGTCATGGACATCATCGACCAGCTTCTTGAGGTCGGCATGACCATCTGCAACATCCAGGACCTGGTCAACGGGGTGGAGAACATCCGCGAGACGCTCAAGGGTCGCGTCTGCATTGACATCGACGTTGACCGGCAGAGTGTGGTGCCGCACGGAACGCCGGAGGAGATCGAGGAACTGATCGAGTACGAGGTGAAGGCACTCGGCTCGCCTGAGGGCGGTTTGATGATGACCTGCGGCATCTACCCGCCGACCCCCCCCGAGAACGTTGATGCCGTCCTCCGCTCGATGGAGAGGTGGCAGCGTTACTGGTGGGAGTGATTTAATGCAAAGTCAAGGGCTGCTCAACGAACGTCGGATATGTCAATGTCCTTGACACATCTTCCTCATCTGCATATCATACTCGGCGACGTGGCACCCGATCCGCCTGTTCTGTTCAAGGTGGTGTGACGATGCGGTCGGCTTTCGAAGCGCTTTTGCATCTGTGGAGTGATGACGCGGGCGTGACCAGCACCGAATATGCCCTCATGCTTGCCGTGTTGTCCCTTGCGACCGTCGTCGCCTTCGCAAGTCTGTCCACCGAGGTCCAGGATGTCGCGTACACCACGAGCGACAGCATGCGCGAGACCTCCGGCGTGGGCTGCTCAACGAATTGACGTTCACGTTGAGCCCGGGACTTCTCGTAACTCCTCATCAGAGTATCGAAGCACGAAATCCCCGACATTCACCCCGATCACATCAGCCACACATGGGCATTTTGCCATCAGCAGGAAGAAGACGTCGCCGCGCTCGCTCAACCCCTCGTAGTTTGCCTGACCCTTCGCGATGACCACGTCGTGCTCCGCGATCCACTGATCGATCTCTTCGGAGGCGTATGTCGGCGCCCCATCGTCATCGCCGTTGCTGACCTCGCGCATCTCAAGCCGGTCCAGTTGGTCGAGGCCTGATGCGCGCGCATCCTCCACGGTTGCGTCGTTGATGAACGGGCCGCTTTTGACGACCAGGGTGATCTCCGGGTCCCAGCGGCGCTCGATGGTCTCCAGCAGGAGCCTGTCGAAGACGATCTCGCCCGCATTATCCGCGAAGAACAGCAGGCTCTGTGCGTCCTCGAGGGCGCTACGCAGCGCGTGGTAGTGGTCCACCGCGAAATCGGCGGTGGCGACCCGGTCAAGAGTCTCCTCAAGGTCGAAGCTCGCCAGCGCGCCGAGGTCGATGATATTGCCCGCCACGCTGATGCGGACCGCCATCCGCAGCGGGTCGTCGGCCTGAGCCACGCGCGCGCGTAGTTCGTCCAGTGCCGAGAGGGCGGTCGCGGTGGCTTTTCGCTTTGCATCGGCGAAAGGATCGTCCACCCCCGTGATCTCGCGGACGATTTTGTGCACCGGCATCCCGAGGTCGATCGGTGTTGCGCGCCAGTCGGCGTCCGCGACCGTCCTGATGGCCTTGCGTAGCACCTCCTCCTGCTGATCGACCGGCGCACCGGCCGCGCGGGCGGCCCGCAATGCCTGCTCCTGAAAGCATGTCACGCAATCGAGTTTCGCCTGCATGAATGTGAACTCCGATCGTAGTTCGACTGACACGTTGAAGGGCCCGCAGCGCTCGCCACGGGCCCTGAGAATGTGCTGCAATCAGAATCTACCGCCAGCGCAACACGGGGGCCTCCGCCTGCTCGACGACCTCCGGCCAGGACTCTCCGAGAAAGAAGCCTGAGAGAGCGCCCCGCTGGGGGCCGCCGATCGCGATCATATCCGGGTCCCACTTCTTCGCCTGCGCAAAGATGATGCTGGGCGCATCACCGTTGACGAGGAACACCTCCGGGTCGAGGCCGCGCGACTCGACGAGTTTCGCGGCGTACTCCGCGCCCTCGGCGAGTGAGGATTCGGTCATCGCGCCTGTGACGATGGCGACCTCCCAGCCACCCGCCGCGGCCATGTCGCTCGCCCACTCGAGAGCGTGGCCGGATGCCGGACTCCCGTCGTAGCCGACCATGATGCGCTCGACCGGCTGGTGCTGCTCACGCGTGACCAGGACGGGCTTGATGCAGTTGCGGATGACCCGCCGGGCGGTCTGTCCGAGCAACGCGTTGCTCTCGCCACCGCGACCTGTCTCACCCACGACGAGCAGGTCCACCGCTTGCGCCTCCTCGACCAGCACCCGGGCCGGTTTGCCCGCAAGCAGGCGTGCCGAGAAGTCGACGTCCGCCACCGCACAGGCCTCGCCACATTCATCGAGCGCCTCCCGAAACCATCCGACCGCCGTCGCGGGCAGATGCTCCAGACCCTCCCGATCCTCGACAGAGTGCTCATCGTTCTCGGCTTCCCCGTCAAAGTCTCCGAAAACCGCTGCCACCGCCGTAACGCCGGCATCGGCCAACTGTGCTAACTCGATAGCGTGTTGAACGGCCACCTCCGCCTCGGGAGAGCCATCCACGCCGACCATGATCGCCTTCATCCGCGTCTGCTCCTTTCGTACTCCTGCCTTGCACCGGTCTATCATTCCGCGTTCGCGGCGATTCTCCTGCCGCAACCGCGATCAATCCCGCGCGTGATGGCGCTGTGCGCCCTCGCGGCTCCTCACGGGGCGGGCAGATGCATCCGAACCAGCGCGCGGGCCCCAACGGTTGCAAGGTCATCATCCTCGTAGTGGATGCGCGAGAAACTCCCGCGTTCGATGGTCGGGAAAGTGCCCGAAACCTGCTGCGAGCAGTCTTCCGGCTCGGTCGCGCCCTCCGAGGTGACGCGCAGCGGACCGTACCAAACGCTTCCCTCGCGGTTGAAGCGGTAGAGGAAGACCTGCTGCAGCTTCGAGGCCCCATCCGGCACGATGAACTCCCCCTCGATCTCGCGCCAGTCCCCGGCAAAACGGTTGGTGAGGCCTCCGACATCCGCGGTCGAGCCATCTTCAAGTTCAAAGCGAAGAATGACGTGGCTCTGCGCGCCACCCTCGGCCTTCCCGGAGATGCGCACGATCAACGCCTCACCCGGTTGCACCGACCTGCCCGACCGTGCCCGGGCGACCAGGTATCCTTCGTCGAACGTGCGGAAGCCGGCCGGGTCGTCGGCATCGAGGCGGCCCGCACCGGCGTCTTCGACGAGCGGAAGCGTTATAAGCTCACTGTCGCCACCGGGTCGCATGATCAGTCGCTGACCGACGCGTAGCGTGCCATCGTAGGCCACGCGGGCGCGGCCGTCGGTGAGCACCGGGTTCGTGACTTCACCGCTGACTGCCTCGATGCTGATCGGCGGCTGAACATTCGCCGTGAGGCGGAAGCCCGGCTCCACCCACTCGTAGCCGGATGCGCCGATGGCGTGTTGGCGCCCGAGCGGGATCGCGGTGTCGCCCGCCAACGTGGCATCCGTCGCCGCACCATCGTCTGCGGCGGCAATGAGCGTGAATGAGTCCTCGACCTCGCCATCCCAGTCATCAGCCACCGCGACCCACCAGTCGGCGAGGCGAATCTCGCCCGGCTTGAGATCGCCGAGACGGATCGTCGGTGGGGCGGAGGCCGCCTCATCGATCGTGAAGCCCTCCGGCGCCGTCAGGGTGATGCTGCAGTCGCGCGCCAGGGCCTCCTCCGGGTCGAGGAAGAATGACGGCTCCCGCGTGTTCTCGACGAGCGCAACCGCGTGCAGCCAGCCACCGGCCTCCGCATTCTCCAGCGGAAGATCGACACGCAGCCGCAGCGGCGGGTAGCGGCGCACTACGTCCATCCCGACGCCCTCCGCGGCCAGGATCTGCCGCTGATGCAGGGTCTTTGACACACCGCGGATATTCTGCTCGGGCTTGCCCGCGAATTGCGGGTCGTCATTCCACGCGCTTTTCTTTGCGCAGTCGCCGGGGCAGTAGAGGAAATACCCCATGTTCTGCGGGACCTCAGCCTTCACCATCTCCACCGTGTGTTCCCAGCCGTGGAGCCGCATGAAGCCGGGGTGGGAAAGCTGGCTGAAGAACGGCCAGTCGTTCTCCTGCGCGAGCGCGAGGTATGCGTCCCATCGCTCGTCCCGCACGGGGTAGGCGAAGAAACCCTCGCAGACGTCCGCCTTGACGACCTGCTCGTAGCGGATCGGAACCAGGTTCTTCTCCGTGGCGGGCGTGCCCTCAGGCACGAGGTCGAAAGTGGTGTTGCCGACCGCCTGATAGTACCAGATCATCTTGTTGCCCGAGGCGTCTTTCATCACGCGGTGGATCTCGTTGATCGCCTCAGCCCACTTCTCACCCCACCACAGCGCGGTGGCTTCATCCCACGCGAGCGGCTCTCCGCGCTCGGCCTCGATCTCCTCGCGGAAGCGCTCCATCGCCCACGAGACTTCGCCGCTGCGCATCGGGCGGCCGGAGAAGTGCCCGGGAAGTTCCTCGAGGAAGGTCAGCCCGACGATGTTCTCGGGCTTCGCGATGTTGTCGGCTATCACGTTGTACTGCTCGTGGATCGACGCATCGACCCTCGCCCTGACATCGTCGTCGTAGAGGTAGTGCAGGAAGGTCGCCTGGTAGCGATTCTCGGGGCAGTCGCCCTTGCCCATGATCGGCCACAGGCGCAGGACGATCTTCAGGTCGGGGTTGATCTCAAGCAGCCGATCCAGCGCCTGCGCGGTCTCCTCGGTGGCGCCGATGTTCCCGAAGCAGACGTACACCCAGTCGTAACGCGCGATGTCGAGGTCGGTGAAGCCCTGCATTCCACCGAGGTAGGCCCCGACCCCAAGGTCCCAGTGATGATCCTGCTGCGCGATCACGGGCGTGGTCAGCACGGCGATGGTGATGCACGCGACGATGATGCGAAGCTTCATCAGGTTCCCTCCTGTGACTGCGTGAGAAGCCAGCGGGCGGTCTCCAGCACTCCCTCCAGCCGCTTGAGGGTCAGATTCGGCGGAAGGCCACGCTCGCCGGGGATCTCGAGGTTGAAGAGCCCCTCGTAGCCGGTCTCGCGCAACGCGGCGATGCCGGCGGTCCAGTCGATCGAGCCGCGGATCGGCGCGAGGTGCTGGTCGCTGCGGCCGTCGTTGTCCTGGATGTGCGTGGCGATGAGGCGGTCGCCGCACTGTCGAACGCCCTCCGCCATGTCGATCCCCTGCACGTGCGCGTGGCCGACATCGAGGCAGATTCCGACGTTGGGCCGGTCGATGGCGTCGATGAGCGCGTGCAGTTCCTCGATCGTCGCGCCGTAGCGGCGCTGGCCGACGGATGAGCGGCGGTCGCGCGCGCCGTCCGTCATGTTTTCGATTGCGAGGGAGAAGTCGAACTGCGCCGCGTAATCGGCGAGTTTGCGGAAGCTCTCTACGCGCCGCTCGCGCTCAGCGAGTTCATCCGCGAACGCGTCGGGCTGATCGCCACCGGGATGGATGACGCCGATGCGAACGCCCATGCGCGAGCAAAGCTCGATCTGTCTTCTGACCGAGGCCATGTCCCTTCGGCGCTCGAACTCGTCGGCCGCCGCAACGTTGGCTGAGATCAGGAGGTGTACCTGCGGCATGACGCAGTTGCTCTCTTCGAGGACCTCCCGCACCTCGTCGGCTATTTCCTCCGGTCTCCCGGCCTCCTCGATGGCGACGATGTGCTCGGTGGACAGTTCAAGGCCATCCCAGCCCTGCGCGGCGAGTTGCGCCACGGCCTCAGCAGGCTCGAGTTCAACGAGGATCGCCGTCCAGATGGCGAGCTTCACAGGTACCCCTCCGTCAGTGATCGAGCAGCCAGCGCGCGGTCTCCACGACCTGCCTCATGCGCAGCATCTGCGCCTCGATCGGATGGCCTCGCAGGGGCGCGATCTCGAGGTTGAAGATGCCGTCCCATCCGACCTCTCGGAGCCCCGCGACGCCGTCCTCCCAGTCGATCGTGCCGCGCGTGGGCTCGATGTGCTGGTCGTCATGGCCGTTGTTGTCATGCACGTGGGTTCCGATGAGCCGGTCGCCGCACTGGCGGAATGCCTCTCCAAGGGGCAGGCCGAAGAGATTGGTGTGTCCAGTGTCGAGACAGATGCCGAAGTTCTCTGCGTCCACCGCATCGATCACCGCATGCAGGTCGGGGATGATCGCGCCGAATCTTCGCCGCCCGATCGCTGAAGTCTCATCGCCGTGGGCGTCGTAGGTGTTCTCAATCGCGATCGTCATCCCGTGCTCGGCCGCGATCTCACAGGCCCGGCTGTAGCTGTCGATGCGCACGCGCTGGACCTCGTGATACTCGGCAAGCGTCGCGGGGAAGCCGCCGCCGGGGTGCAGGATGCCGATCTTCACGCCCGCGATCGCGGAAAGCTCGATCTCCCGCTCGATCGCCGCCAACTCGGTTTCGCGCCGGGCCTCGTCGAGGCACGCGATGTCGGCCATGGTGAGATGTGACTGAGGCAGCAGCAGGCCGAGTTCGTCGGCTGCTTCACGCGTGCGCTCCGCGGCTGCTTCAGGGGAGTCGGAGTCGATGAGCTGTCGCAGGTGGATCAGCGACAGCTCACCGCCTTTGAAGCCGACGTCCGCCATCCGCTGCAGGACCTCCTGCAGCGGTACGTCGTCGAGGATGATGTGTGTCGTGGCGCCGATGTACATCGGCAGGCCTCCCTGATGGACGTTGGTCAGATCTCCCTGACGGCGGGTTCGTCGCCGATGGTGAGGATCGCCTCGGCGATGCGGGTGGCTTCGATGCCCTCGCGCGCGCCCACGTCGGGCTGCTCGCCAGCTTTGACGCAGTCGATGAAGTGGCCCATCTGCCTGCGGAACCAGTCCGCGCCCTCGTCCTGCTCGTAGTCAACCAGTGTCTCCTCGCCCTTCGTGCGGATGCAAAGCTGGTTGTTGCCTGTGAAGACGATCGCTCCGTCGGGCCCGAGGACGTCGTGGGCGCCGCTCGCTCGGACGTCACCGCCGAGGCCCGGCAGACCCCACGACCAGCACATGATGAGTTGATCGCCAGACTCGAAGTCAACGATCGCGGTGCCGGTGTCCCACGCGTCGCCCATCTGCTTCATGTGCCGCAGATTCGCGGTCACACGGGTCGCTCCGCCGAAAGTGAAGCGTGCGAAGTCGTAGTTGTGCACCGCGCCGTCGATGAACGGTCCGCCGCCGATTTCTTTGTCAAAGAACCACGGAGTCGGGGCGCCCGAGCCAGCGTTTACTGAACGCCAGACGACGGGCCGCCCGATCCTGCCGTCCTGGATCAGTTCGCGGAGCTTGAGCCACTCATTGCAGAAATGCCGAACGAAGCCGATCTGCAGCAGCACGCCGTTGTCCTCGCAGGCCCGCGCCATACGCTCGGCCTCGGCGACGTTCATCGCCATCGGCTTTTCGCAGAAGACGTGCTTGCCGGCCTCTGCGGCTGCGACGACCTGGTCGGGATGAAAGCCGGTCGGCGTGCAGACGACCACCGCGTCCACGTCGTCGTGCTGCAGCAGGTGGTCGAGTTCGGTCGTGCCGCATTCAGTCTCGTACTTCTCCTGGTGGGCCTTGACTGCGTCCTCGTTGACATCCATCGCACATGCGATGAACGCGTCCTCGTGTGCGACGATGTGCGGGGCGTGGTTGTTGTGAATACCTCCGCAGCCGATGAATCCGAAGCCGATCTTGCTCATTGTGCGTCTCCTCTCCGTGATACGAGTCAGTCAGCGAACATCTCGTCCCGCGCCTCGACCAGCGCGCGGATATGCTCGGGCGTGGTGCCGCAGCAGCCGCCGATGATCCGTGCCCCTGCCCCGGCGAGTTCGGCGAAGTGCGCCGCCGTCTCCTCCGGCGACTGCGTGAAGACTGTGTCTCCGTCAACAAGTTGCGGCATGCCGGCGTTGGGCTTGGCCCACAGCGGCAGGTCGGTGGCGCCACTCATAAGGTCGATCACTTCGATCATATTCTCAATCCCGTGGCCACAGTTGCTCCCGACGATGTCGGCGCCCGCCGCCTGAAGCTCCTCAGCCGCGTGCTCGGGCGTCACGCCCATCATCGTCGCGTAGCCCTTCGGACCCCTGTCGAAGGTCATCGACACGACGACCGGTCCATCGAAGTGCTCGCGGGCCGCGAGCAGAGCGCCCTTCGCCTCGCCGAGGTCGGTCATCGTCTCAACGAGGATGCCGTCTGTCCCGCCCGCGACCATCGCCTCAACCTGCTCGCCGAAGGTCTCGATCATCTCCTGCTCGCTGACGAGTCCCAGCGGCTCCATGAACTCACCGGTCGGGCCGATGGAGGCGAAGACGAGCGCTGCATCGCCCGCGGCATCCTGCGACAGCTCCACCGCGCGCCGGTTGATCTCCGCGACCTGGTCCTCGAGGTCTGACTTCGCGAGTTTGAAGCGGCTGCCGCCGAATGTGTCGGTGAGAATGATCTCCGCGCCTGCGTCCACGTACCCCTGTGCGACCTCGCGCACGGCATCCGGCTGGCGAAGCACCCAGCTTTCCGGGGCCTCGCCCGGCTCAAGGCCGCGCCGGGAAAGCTCGGTGCCCCAGGCCCCGTCGGCGATGAGCACCTTCTTCTGCTCCAACAACTGATCGATCGTCGTCATTGTATACTCTCCTTAGTCCCCACCGACGTAGCGGGCTACCATCTCCGCGTATCTGCCGCAGGTCATGTTGCCCTCAGGGCAGCCCCCACGACGTATGCACTTGGGGCCGGCCCCCTGGAGGGCGGCCGGAGCGACACCGCGGGCCTGAGCAAGCATCATCTCAGCCACGTGGCGGATCTCCCACTGCGCGCGCTGACAGAGCCGCTCTGAGAAGAAGTGCAGCAGTTCCCGCGCGTTCATCGTGACGAAGATCTTCGTCTCACAGGCGTTCGGAAGCACGTAGCGGGCATCCTCGTTGCTTCGCTCACCCGTGCGGCCGAGCGCATCATTGAGCGCGGCGTAACGCTGCGCGATCAGATCCATCGTCTCCTCGAAGTACTTTACTGCATCGACCTGCTCGCCGTCTACCTGGACCGTGTGGCCCTCGAACTGTGGTGGGATCAGGTAATCAAAGCGATCGTGGGCGACGTAACGCTGAGAGCGCTGGGAGTAACTTGCGATGCGGTGGCGCACAAGCTGGTGGGTGAGCACCCGCGAAACGCCCTCAAGGTAGAATGTGAAGCTGGCGTGTTCAAGCGGGCTGTGATGGCCCATCTCATTAAGACGCCGGACAAGGGCCGCGGCTTCCTCCGCAGAACCGTGCTCGAGGAGCCCTTCGGTGCTCTCCGCGTAGCAGAGGCGGGCGGCGGACGCAATGACCTCATCAGGGCCCTCGGTGTGTTGAACGAGGTGGACCTTCGGCTCGACTGCGGCCAACGTGCTCATCCGTTCCTTCGCGGCCTGTCTCCGGGTGCGAGTGGCAGTTCGCCCGGGAACGCGCTGATTCCTTCCGCGCTCGCGCAAACGTCTCAGCGCAGGGCATCCAGCAGGTCGGCGGGTACCATGTTGCCGCGGTTGAGGATGCCCGCCGGGTCAACCGCAAGCTTCGCCCGCGCAATCTCTTCGAGCCCGTCACGGCCGTACATCAGCTCAAGGTAGGGCGTCGTACGCCCGCCGATCGGCAGCGCCTTCTTCCCGACGCCGTGTTCGGCGGTGATCGTCCCGCCCAGTTCGATCGCAGTCTGTGCCAGCCGAGCGTACTGCTCCATCGACGCGTTTTCCTCGGTGGCGTCGGCGGGCAGGAAATTGACGTGCAGATGAAAGTCGCCGATGTGCCCGAACAACACGACCGATGAGTCGGGCCGCCCGGTCACCTCGAGAACCGCATTGGCGGCCTGGTGATAGGCCTCCAGCATCGCCGGGAATGCCTCCTCAGGGACCGCGTAGTCGGTCGCGACCTTTTGTGTTCCGTGCGCGCGCACGAATGAGTTGACGCTTTCGGGCAGCAGGTGCCGCAGGTCGCGTTGCGCTTCCAACTCACGATCGGAGTCGGCGAACCAGTCATTCAGCGGCTCGGCCGCAAGCACGATCTCGGCGAATTCCTCGACTGTGTCGAGATCGTCGGCGTCAAGCTCCGCGAAGATTGCGGCCTGGTGCGCGGGCTTGACCTGCGGATGGTCGGCCATGAAACGCAGCGCCCCCGGATCGTAGAATTCGAGTGAAATCAGCGGCAGGCCCGCCCGGGCGGCCTCCCGGAGCCGATCGGCGCAGGCGAGCGCTTCCGCCTCGGAGCCGAAGAACGCGGTGTCTGATATGAGCGCAGGCCGGGGTGTCAGACGGACGAGGACCGCAGTGATCACGCCGAGCAGCCCCTCGGACCCGATGAAGAGGTCTACGAGGTCCATCCCGTCCTCGGCGTAAAGCCCTGCGGCATTCTTGGTCGTGGCGGGCATCGCGTAAGAAGGAGCGTGGATCTCGTAGCTCGTGCCCTCGCGGGAGAAAAAGCGCAGCGTGCGCCCCTGAGCGCGGACGTCCCCTCGCGCAACATGCAGCGAGTCGCCGGTGGGAAGGACGACCTCCAGCGCCTCGATCCAGTCGCGGGTGGCGCCATGCATGAAGCTCCGCGCGCCGGAAGCGTTCGCCGCCACCGCGCCTCCTATCATCGCCGAACCCTCAGTCGGGGCAGGCGGGAAGAGCAGGTCCGGCGCAAGCAGCGCCTCGAGAGCGTCGAGCGTGATGGCAGGCGGGCACCAGGCTCGGCCGCTGTCGGGGTCGAGGGCGACGGTGTACTCGATGCCGTCGTGATTCGCCGAGACCGAGGCGAATCCTTCTCGCTGCCGGGCGTGCCGCATCAACTCCATCGTCATCACGATGCCGCCATCGGTGGCCACGCGGGCGCCGGTTATCCCGGTGCCTCCACCTGAGACTGTCACGGGCGTACGCGAGCCACGGGCTTTGCGTAGAACCTGCGCGATCTGCTCTTCGTTTTCGGGGAAGACCACCTCTGAGACTCCTTCGGCGAAGAATGTGCTGCTCTCATCGGTGGCGTACCGTTCAACGACATCCGGATTCGCGCTGCGTCGCATGATCGTCCTCCCTGCTGTCGGCCTGGAGTGCACATTTCGACGACCGGCGGGGCGGCTCCTGCGCGGAGGGATGTTGGGTGCGCCCGGCGAATGATAGACGCAGAGTGGGTGGACTTTCGGGAGGATCGAAAATGAGCTACGAGCGCGGCTGGCGGGCCCTGAACCTTGACATGCCCGATCGGATTCCACACACGGAGTACGTGTCAAATCCAGCGTGGGTGCAGCGGCTGACGGGTCTTGACCCGCGAAAGCCCGAGGAGGCCGCGGAGGCAGGGGTGGCGCTCGTGCGCGAGTGGGATTACGATCTGCGCTGGTTCAACATGGCGCTCCCCGACCAACCGCGCATGACGCACATGGGCACCGCGGTCTGGAGCGAGGACTTCGAGGTCACCGACAACCGCATCTGTCCCTTCACCGATGTCGGTGACGTGCTGGACTTCGACCCGGTCGCGGAGATTGCCGTGCCGCCGCATGACACGCTGGTGGAGCATTATAAGCGGACGTGGGAACGCGCGCAGGCTGAGACTCCGAGCGCCGTGGTGCCCGGCGGGTATTACAACACGATCTTCTCGTGGTGTATTCTGACGTTCGGGTGGGAGATGTTCCTCACGGCTGCTGCGCTCGACGAGCGGCGCTTTGACGACGTCCTCGAGGGCTTCTGCGAGATCTCACTCGCGAGCTATCGCGCGCAGGCTGAGTGCGGATGTGAAGTCTTCATCTGCCACGACGACATCGTCTGGACGGAGGGGGCGGTCTTTCACCCGGACTGGTACCGCGAACGCGTCTTCCCGCGCTACGAGCGGCTGTGGGAGCCGCTCAAGGACGCCGGCGTGAAGGTGCTCTTCTGCTCGGACGGGGACTTCACCGAGTTTGTTGATGACCTCGCGGAGGCGGGGGCCGACGGGTTCATCTTCGAACCTTTGACCGACCTGCGTTACGTCGTGGAGAACTACGGTCAGGAGAAGGTCATCATCGGCAACATGGACTGCCGGGTGCTGATGTTCGGAAGCGAGCAGGAGATCCGCGCGGAGGTCGAGCGCTGTGCTTCACTGGGCCGCGACTGTCCCGGATATTTCTTCGCGGTCGGCAATCACATTCCTTACAACGTCCCGGTCGAGGCGATCGCAACGTATGCCGACGCAATTGAGGAACTCGGCAGACGCGACTGAGGAGGGGTTGGAATATGAAATACGTGGTGACGGACTTCACGCAGGTCAGCGACCTCATCGAGCAGGTCACACGCCTGCAGAACACAGCCTTCGCGGAGTACGAGGGCGCGATTGAGATCGATCAGGCGTTCATGGACTGGTACCTCAAGCGTCCGGGTACGGATCGCACCATGTGCCAGGCGGCTCTGGACAGGGGAGCGCTTGTGTCGCAGGTGCTTGTCTGCGAGCAGTCCCTGCAGCTTGGCGGCGAGACCTTTCAATGCGGCATCATCGACAGTGTCGCCACCGACCCCGATCACAGGAAGCAGGGCCTGGCGCGGGACCTGATGGAACGGGCGCATGAGGCAATGATGGATGCCGCTCTCGACGCTGCCGTCCTTTACACAAATCCCGACGATCACCCTTACGCTTTCTACCGGCGGCTCGGATATGAGGAACGCTCCCGGGCATCGATGCTCATCGGCCAGCGAACGGGGCAGAGCGGCTGTGGCGCGGAGCCCGTCGATGCAAAGCAGCAAGCCGAGGGTCTGCGGGCATTGCTCAATGATTATTACGTTGGACACGAGGGCTTCAGTCCGCTGACCGAGGAACTCTGGGAGTGGCATAAGATCGAGGCACCCGCATCCCCGACCGTCGTTGCTGAACTCGCCGGGAGCGGTCCGATCTCCACGGCGACCTTCGCCGACGCGCCGGTGCGGATTGAGGGACAGGAACACGGGGTCTCGATGGCGTATGACCTCGCCGCAACGGTGATGAATGAAGATGAGTTCGGGAGCCTGCTGTCGGTTGCCCCGCGTGAGATGGTGGGCCTGATCCTCGATGATGACTCGCCGGAGCGGCAGTGGGCCGATGCGCTCGGCTTTGAGCCGCGGGTCTCGGAGGCCGCGATGGTGCTGCCCTTAACTCGTGATGCCGAAGTCGCTTTGCAGGAACACGGGGGGCCGTGGTACGTCATGATCGAATCAGTCGTTGGAGTCTGAGAGGGAGGTGACGCCAGATGATGAAGCCTGAGGGACGACCTGTGGTCGATCCGGACGCCTGCAGACGGTGCGGCAAATGTATCACGACCTGCTCGCTGGACGTGCTGGAGATGGGGCCGAACGGTCCGGAGGCGACTGGAGCCGCTCCCTGCTTCCGGTGCGGACACTGCGTCGCCGTCTGCCCGACGCATGCGATCTCGCATCCAGGGATGAAAGCCGAGCACTTCCGCGAACTTCTGCCGGAAGAAGAGGGCGTTACTCCGGACCTGCTCTTCGATCTGCTCCGCAAGCGCCGCAGTGTGCGCAA
Organism: Armatimonadota bacterium; assembly: GCA_051745855.1. Taxonomy (GTDB): domain Bacteria; phylum Armatimonadota; class Zipacnadia; order Zipacnadales; family UBA5352; genus UBA5352. The sequence continues at coordinate 19,233 of JBNJEK010000014.1, read as the reverse complement.
TTACACCGATGAGCAGGTGACTGAGAGTGAAATAATGCAACTCATCGAGGCTGCGGTGCAGGCTCCCAGCGGCCTGAATGCTCAGTCATGGTGCTTCACCATCATCCAGGACCCCGAGCACCTGGCACACATCGGGCGCCGCACACGCGCGATCTACCACGTACTTCTGAGGATGCTCGAGAGTCGGGTGAGCAAGTTCATGCTCCGCCTGCAGGTGGGCCAGGAGGCCGTGGAGGTGCTTGAGGAGGCCCGCCCGCTGCTGGAGGGCATCGTTGACGTCGACAAAACCGGCACCGACAGGCTCTTCTGGGGCGCGCCGACGCTGGTGATTGTTCACTCGCCGGATGAAGACCCGACCGGGGTTGAGAGCGCTCACTACGCGGTCGGCAACTTCATGCTGATGGCGACTGCGATGGGCCTCGGCACCTGTCTGATAGGTTTCCTGACCGCAGTGGCGGAGCAGGACGCGCGAGTCCGCGAGTTGATCGGGCTGCCGGAGGACCACTCTCTCGGAGCAGCGCTGGTCGTCGGACATCCCGATGTCGAGTTCCTGCGCTCGGTTGACAAGCGCGCCGCTCAGATCGAGTTTATTTGAGTTCGTGCATCGTGCAGTATCCCGATCATCAATCTACGAGGTGAACGTATGAGCAGTGCTGCTCGCCCCGAGTTCAACGAGGACGCCTGCATCGTCTGCGGCCAATGTGTTGAGGCCTGCAGCTTCGAAGTACTGAAACTCCGCAAGACCGGCCCGCGGCCACGCGGGGTTGGAGAATGCATTGTCTGCGGGCAATGCGTGGCCGTCTGTCCAGAGAACGCTGTCACCCATCCTGAGATACCCGTCGCGCGGATCACGGAAGCTCCTCGCGAGCCCGCGGTCAGCTACGAAGAGCTTACCACGCTGCTGGGACAGCGCCGCAGCGTGCGGAGATACAATGATGACGAAGTGCCCGACGAGCTTGTCCGCGAACTGATCGGCGCCGCCGTGCTTGCCCCCAGTGGGCACAACGAGCAGTCGTGGGAGTTCACCGTCATCAAGGACCCCGCGGAGTTAGATAGCGTGCGCGACGCCGCAGCCCAGTTCTACGCCGGTCTGCTGGCCGCACTGGAGGATGAGGAGAGCCGCGCGGAGATGATCGGCGCGATGGGTGAGGAAGCTGTCGAGGGCCTCGACGACATCGCCCCGGCGGTGAAGCTGATCCTGCGCGCGCACGACCGTGGGAACGACCGCATGCTCTGGGGCGCCCCGACGCTGGTACTCGCCCACGCCCCGGCGCAGGACCCGACCGGCGCAGAGAGCACGCACTACGCCGTGGCGAACCTGATGCTCGCGGCGGTCACGAAGGGTCTCGGCACCTGCGCGCTGGGGTTCCTGACCATCCCGGCCTCATTCGATGATCAGTTGAGGAATGCCCTTCACGTCCCTGACGGACACGCGTTGCACGCATCCCTGGCGTTGGGCTGGCCGGATGTGACCTACCACCGCTCGACCGGCCGCCGTGAGGCGAACGTGCGTATCATCTGACAGGAGGCTGCTTCATGCCCGAAGTCACGCTCGACCATGCAGTTGCTCAACTGACAGATGGTTCAGAGGTGCGGATTCCGCACTGGCACATCGACTCGGGAGTGGAGGGCGAGTCGCTGCTTGTCATGGCCGCTCAGCACGGGAACGAGATCCAGGGCTGCGAGGTGGTGCGGCGCTTCAAGGAGGTCTGCGAGCGGGACCTCGTTGCCGGAGACGTCTGGCTGGTGCCCTTCGCGAACCTTCCCGCGGTCAGGCACCGCCGCTCGCACATCAGCCTCGGGCCGGAGCAGCCCTACGGCGATGACGAGGGACACAACATGAATCGCACGTGGCCCGGCAATCCCGATGGCAATGACACCGAGCGGGTCAGCCACGCGGTGCATGACGCCGTCGTGCAGCATTGCACGCGGGCGCTCGACCTGCACTCGTGGTCCCGGTTCACGGCCACCGCGACCCTCGCGCGAAACGAGGGGCTCTCGCAGCAGATGGCGCGGGTGGCCGGCATTCGCTTCATCCAGTGGCGGGAGGCGCCGCAGGGGAAGACCGACGGTGTCACGGTCGGAGCGCTCTTCAATGACAGCGGCCGCGGGGCGATCACCATCGAACTCGCGCCTCAGTGGGTCATCCGTGGCAGTGAGGTAGCGCTTGGTCTCCGCGCGGCCACGAACCTCGCCAAGCTCTTCGGCATGATCGAGGGGGAGATCGAGCAGATATCGGGCGACTACGTGGAGTTCTCCCGCCACTCCGAGGAAGACCAGCAGCGGCAGCATGAAGTCATGGCGCCCTGCTCGGGACTCTTCGTCGAAGCGGCGCTCAAGACGTCCGACCATGTGATCAAGGGGCAGCCGCTGGGGCACATAATCCGCGATGACACGCTGGAGACGGAGGCGATCGTCGCTCCGGCCGACGGATGGCTGTGGGCGTTCGGATGCAATCGGCCCGACTGCGACGTTGCGCTGCCGCCGCAGCATCCCTTCGCGGACGAGGGCGACGCGCTGGCGACGGTGATCGAGGAGTAGGAGCGACTGCGACTTCAGATCGTCAGTCGCTCACCACCAGGTCGCGAACACGCGCGAGGGTCGGCTCATCGATCTCCGCGCGTGTGACGACGTACTCGGCCTCGTACTCAGTCTCCGAGACGTGCCCGCGCTCGTTCAGAAGCTCCATCAGCGACATGCGGTCGTAAGGAATGTGCAGTGTCACCTCGATCAGGTGCGCGAAGAGCAGGTCGGACATACGGCGGCGCAACTCGTCGAGGCCCTCGTTGTTTAACGCTGAGATTCGGATCGTGTTGTCAACCCGGCTTTCGAGGATCTGCAGCTTGCGCTCGGAGGTCACCGCGTCCATCTTATTGAGCGCGGTGATCGTCGGGACATCCGCCGCGCCAAGCTCGTCGAGCACGCCTGTGGCAGCCTCGTATTGCTCGAATGCGGCTGGCCACGAGGCGTCCATCACGTGGATCAGCAGGTCGGCCTCCGTCAACTCCTCGAGCGTCGCGCGGAACGCTGCGACGACCTGGGTCGGAAGGTCCTGGATGAAGCCGACGGTGTCGGTGACGAGGCAGTGACGGCCGGCGTCAAGCTCAATCCGGCGGGTGGTGGGGTCAAGCGTCTCGAAGAGCCGGTCTCTGACGGCAACCTCGCGGGAGCCTGCGAGCGCGTTCAGCAGCGTGGACTTGCCGGCGTTGGTGTATCCCACCAGCGTGGCGGTAGGCAGGCCCGATTGCCTGCGCGAACGCCGCTCGACCTCGCGCCGGCGCTGGACTTCGTCGATCTCGCCCTCCAGCCGCTGGATTTTGCGGCGGAGCACCCTGCGCTCCACGTCGATCTTGGTCTCACCGGGGCCGCGCACGCCGATTCCCGCGGCGCCGCCACCGATCCGGTCCATCATCGTGCCGCGCCCCGCGAGGCGGGGGAGAGAGTATTGCGCCTGCGCAAGCTCAACCTGCAGCTTCCCCTCGCGAGTATGCGCGTGCTGGGCGAAGATGTCGAGGATAAGCTCAGTGCGATCGAGCACCTTGCAATCCAGCGCCCTGACGAGGTTGCGGTTCTGCACCGGAGAGAGTTCAGCGTTGAAGATGACGAGGTCCGCGCCCTCGCCCTCGACAAGTGAGGCAAGCTCCTCGACCTTCCCCGCGCCGATGAACGTGCGGATGTCGGGGCTGTCGCGGCGCTGCGTAACGAGGTCGATGACCTGAGCGCCGGCGGTCTTCGCAAGCTCGATCAGCTCGCGCATCGACCGCCGGCTTCGTCCCTGCAGGTCGTCAATGCCCACGAGGATCGCGCGCTCTACCTCGGACTGCTCCTGCTGATTGTCGTGGTAGTCTTCCTGCCTCAAAGCGCGCTCACCCTCATCTGATGGTCCGGCGCCCTACCAGGCGACGCCGCCCTCTTTCATGTTGCTGATGGCCTCTTCGATCTGCCCGACCTTGTCGTCGCCCTTGATGGTGAGCGACATGCGCACGAAACCTTCGCCGGCCGCGCCGTAGACCGCGCCGGGGATCGCCAGCACCTGGCAGTCGCCAAGCAGCTTCTTCGCGAAGCCCTCGCTGTCGTAGCCCTCGGGGACCGGCAGCCAGACGTAGAATGTCGCGCGCGGGGGCTCGATCGGGCAGCCGAGGCTCTGCAGTCCCTCGACCAGCGCGTCGCGTCGACGCTTGTACTCCGCCTGCATCTCGGGCGCGAAGTCCTCGTAGTTGTCGAGGCCCTCGGCAGCGGCCCACTGGATCGCCATGAACGTGCCCGAATCCACGTTGCTCTTGGACTTCGAGAGTGCGAGGATATGCTCCGCGCCGCCCCACGCCCAGCCGACGCGCCAGCCGGTCATGTTGAAGGTCTTCGAGAGCGAGTGAATCTCGATCGCGACGTCCTTCGCGCCATCGATCTCGAGGATGCTGTGCGGCCTGTCGGCCTCGTCATAGTACACCTCGGCGTAGGCCGCGTCCTGCACGATCACCATCTCGTACTCGCGGGCGAAGTCCACTGCGCGCTCGAGGTAATCCAGCGGGGCGACCGCGCCGGTCGGGTTGTTCGGGTAGTTCAGGAACATCATTTTCGCCTGCTGCCGGACGGCCTCGGGGATCGCGTCGAGGTCGGGCAAAAAGTCATTCTCAGCCTCGAGCGGCATGGGGAACGCCGCGCCGCCGCACCAGCTTGTCTGCACCTTGTACACCGAGTAGGCCGGGTCGGGCACCAGCACGACATCGCTCGGGTCGATGTACGCCCAGACGGTGTGCACCAGCGCCTCTTTGCCGCCGATGGTTGACTGAATCTCTCCCTCGGTGTCAACCTCGATGCCGAAGCGGCGTTTCGCGAAGTCAGCGATCGCGCCTTTGTAGCGGTCGGTCCCGAAGCCCGATTCATCGTAGGGATGGGTCTCAGGGTCATTCGCGGCCTCGCACAGTGCGTCGATGACGAACTGCGGGGTCGGCATATCCGGGTCGCCGATGCCGAAATCGATGGGCTCATTGCCCTCGTCGATCATCTTCGCTTTGAGCGCGGCGATCTCCCGGAAAGGATAGGGCGGGATTCGCTGAAGTCGCTGTGCCTGCTCCATCGGTTTGTCTCCCTCGTGCGACAATGGGTAGATGCGCCGGAGCCGTGTCGTCGGCCTCCGGTGTCCCCCTTGCAGTGCGGGACCTGTGCCCCGCAGGTCGTGGGTCAGATCATCGCCGGGGCGATGAACCTCTCGGTCAGTTCGCCGGTGTACACTTCAGCGGCCGGTCCGGTCATGAACACGTGGTTGTCCTCGCGCCAGTCGATCTCCAGCGTCCCGCCGAGCAGTTCAACCTCTATCGAGCGCTCGGTGAGGTCATTGAGGACACAGGCCACGCACGTTGCGGTCGCGCCGGTTCCGCAGGCGAGCGTCTCGCCCGCGCCACGCTCCCAGACCCGCATCTTCACATGCTCGCGGTCAACGATCTCGATGAACTCCACGTTCGTGCGGTCGGGGAATGCCGGGTGATACTCGATCTTCGGGCCCATCGTGAGCACCGGCGCCTCCTCGACGCATTCGACGAACTGAATGCAGTGGGGATTGCCCACCGAGACCGCTGTGATGCGGACGGTCTCGCCGTCGACGTCGAGTTCCTCGTCGATGACCGGCTCATCCGCCGGTTCGCCTGTCATCGGAATGCTCCTGCGAGCGAGGCGCGGCTCCCCCATGTCCACGGTGACGCTGGTGACCTCGCCGTCCTCCACGGTCAGTTCCGGCTTTATGATCCCCGCCAGCGTCTCGAAGGTCAGTTCGGTCCTGTCCGTCAGGCCGTGGTCGTAGACGTACTTCGCGCAGCAGCGCATGCCGTTGCCGCACATATTTGACTCGGATTCATCCGGATTGAAGATGCGCATCCGGAAGTCGGCGATTTCCGAAGGCAGGATCAGAATGAGTCCGTCGCTGCCGACGCCGAAATTGCGGTCAGAGACCAGCTTTGAGAGCTTGCCGAGGTTGAATCGGTCGAGATTCTGCTCGTGTCCGTCGATGTATACGTAGTCATTGCCCAGCCCGTGCATCTTCGTGAATCGCAGCGACATATCGATCGATCTCCATCCGTCAGCGTCTGTTGTTCTCCTTGCGAATCGGTCCGATCACCGCGATCGCGCTTTTGAAGACCAGCAGCACATCGCTCCGACAGCGCAGTCTTATCGTGAAGGTGTCGAAGGCCTCGACAACGCCCTTGAGCGACTTGCCGCCAAGCAGCACTATCTCAACCGGGCGCTTCTTCGTCCGCACCTCGTTGAGGTAATCGTCTTGAACCTGGGGCTTACCTGACATCTGCGTGTTACCCCCGCATCGATTTCGCTCGAATTGTGATCATTGTGGTGCATGCCCGGCGCTGCGCTGCGGTGGCCGGTGAAAGCCAGTGATAGCGCTCACCCCCGCGCAGCCAGGTAAGCTGGCGCTTCGCGAACCGCCGCGTGTCACGCTTGATCAGCCTGACGGTCTCCTTGAGATCACGCTGGCCATCGAGGTATTCGCGCAGGTGACGGTAGCCGATCGCCTGCATCGATTGTGCGTCGGAGGGCACTCCGGCCTCAATCAGCGAGCGCACCTCATCCACCCACCCCGCCTCCATCATCGCATCCACCCGGCGCTCGATCCGATCGAAGAGCAGCTTGCGTGGGGGCGTCAGGACGTATTTCGCGCAATTATAATTTCTCGCCGCCTCAGCGTCAACGTCGCTCTGCGTCGAGAACGGCCGCCCGGTCAGTTCGTAGACCTCCAGCGCCCGCACGATCCGCCGGGCGTCCCCACTGTCGATACGCTTCGCGGAGGCCGGATCGACCTCCGCGAGGCGCCGGTGCATCTGCTCCACCCCGACCTCGTCGATCTCCGCCCACAGCGCCTCACGGACCTCCGGATCATCGGGCGGCGGCGGGAAGTCGAAGCCCTCCGTGAGCGCCCGCAGGTAGAGGCCCGTCCCGCCCGCGACGATCGGCAGATGGCCTCGCTCCCGGATTTCGGGGATCAGCCGATCCGCATCCTGCTTGAACTCGGCGACCGTGTACTCCCCGTCCGGCGGGACGAAGTCGATCAGATGGATCGGCGCCCGCCCGCGCTCCTCGGCAGTGGGCTTGGCGGTCCCGATCTCCATCTGCTCGTAGATCTGCATCGAATCGGCGGAGATGATCTCGCCACCCACCCGCTCCGCCACCTGCAGGGACGCCTCAGTCTTGCCCGCCGCGGTCGGCCCGGCGATCACCAGCACCGGGATCGCTTCGTTCGACGTCATGGCGTGAGAATCACCTTCAGCGTGGTGTCCGGCTCCGCAATCATAAGCTCGAACGCCTGCTCCAATTCGTCGAGCTTCATGTGGTGGGTCACAAGTTCCTCGGGCTGCACCTCACCCTGCTCGATCAACCCGATCGCCTGCGGCATCGTGCCGCCATGGAGACGTGAGCCGAGGAAATCAAGCTCCTTGCGGACCATCAGCGCGCCCTCGATGCATATCTCCTCGCTGCACAGCCCCAGCATGACGACCCGCCCGCTCGCGGCCACCACTTCGAGCGCCTGCCGCACGGTCACGGGTTTGCCGACCGCCTCGATCACGACGGCGGGACCGCTCTCGCCGGCGAAATCCACCAGTGCCTCCCGCAGATCACCCGCGGAGGGATTGACGACCGCGTCGGCGCCCAGCCCGCTGGCTATCTCAAGGCGCCCGTCCGACAGATCGCTCACGGCGACGCGCGCTCCGCGCGACTTGCACACCTGCAGGACCGAGAGACCGATCGTCCCGGCGCCTATGATCAGCACCGTGTCCTCCATCGTCACGCGTCCCCGAGAGCTGGATTGCACACCGATCGACAGCGGCTCAGCCATCACCGCGGCATCGGCCGACACGTCCTCGGAGATGGCGTGCAGACAGCCCAGCGGCGCGAGGAAGTACTCCGCGAACGCGCCGGGCGCATGGACGCCAAGCACTTGCATATTCTCGCAGCAGTTGTACCGCCCGGTGCGGCAGGGGTAGCACTCGCCGCAGGGCATCGACGGGTCGAGCACGACGCGCATCCCCTCCTGCGGGGGGAGCGTCTGGTTCCTACCGGGGATCTGAGGCGGCCCATCCGCGTATTCGTTGACTTCGACGACTTCCCCGACGACCTCGTGGCCGCCGATCTCGGGGTACTGAAAGAACGGCTGACTGCCCTCATATGCGTGAAGATCGCTCCCGCAGACACCGACCGCCTCAACCTTCACCAGCGCCTCTCCGGGGGCGGGGGACGGGCGATCGATCTCGCGTATCTCTACATTGTGCGCTTCGACGACAACGGCTGCCTTCATCACGTATGCTCTCTCCCGATCATCAGGTCATTTCTCAGTGAAGATCGGCGGCGGGCGTAGTGCCCGTCGCCGTCAGTACTATCTTCGCCCACCGTGCCCTCGACACCTCTCATGGGCGTGGCGAAGGAGGAACCCGCCCGAAATCGGCGAAGCAGTCATCATGCTTTCGCGATCCGCGCACATGCACATAAGCTCACGGGATGCCGGCCGCGCCGCTATCGTCCTGTTGCTGGTCTCCGTGGCGATTGTCGCCGTCGGTGGCCTGACGATGCGCCTCGGGCCGCGCTGGCCCAGACGCCTTCTTTTCCGCGGGCCCGCGGGGATCGTCATCCATCACACCGCGACCGGCGCGAGCGTGGACGGACACAAAGTTGACGCCGCGCGAATCGCCAGGTGGCACGAGCAACGTGGCTTTGCCGCGGAGTACCGCCATCGCCTGTACACAATCGGCTATCACTATGTGATCCTGCCCGACGGTACGATCGAGCAAGGCCGGCCCGAGTGGATGACCGGCGCGCACACCTACGCGCACAACGACTACCTCGGGATCTGCCTTGTGGGCAACTTCGACAGTGGAGCGAATCCTGCAGGAAGTCAACAGCCTGCCCGCCCGACGGAGCAGCAGATGAGCGCCTTGAGGGAACTGCTCGGTGATCTGATGACGAAATATCGTCTCAAAGTCGGTGACATCCACGGCCACCGCGAACTGGGGGCCACCGCATGTCCGGGCGACCGCTTCCCACTGGAGCAACTGCGCCACGACCTTCAACCCTCCGCCGGAAGTTCTGAAGGCGGGGGAGGTGAGGGGAAGGGCGATGCGGAATAACACCCTCGGTCTGTTCGCACTGATGCCCCTGTTCCCGGGGCAACCTGTCATCAACGCAGCACACTCGTCCAATCGCCTTGAGACGTGGAACGCAGGAGGAAGCTGATGGACCAACAGGTGAGCCCGGCAGTCGTTGTCATCGTGCTGATCCTGATTGTGGCGATCCTCGTCGGCCTGTACTTTCTGGTCGTTGAGCGAAGGCCTCAGATGAACGCTGAGGAAGGCCCCGCCATGGACATGGCGCCGCCGGACGACGGCGAGGGTATGCCCGACGCCGACGCCGCCGGGGATGTTCAGGGCGAGGCTGATGCGGACGGAGATCAGGATCAGGGGGACGCGGACGACGAACAGACCGATGTGAATGACGGGGCGGAGACCGATGGGGGAGACGAGACGGGCGAAGAGTTGGGCGAAGACCCGGCCCGGTAGCGCCGGGGCAAACGCCTTCGACAGGACCTGGCCGGCGCGGACGGCGGCCCCGATCACAGGCGGGGCTGACCGGTCATCAGCGCCGCGCACCTCTGTTTATATCACAGCTCGCATCCCGATCGAATCCGAACTCACCGGGCGCAGAGCCCGCGGAAAGTTCACTCAACTCTCCGCGCGGCCGGGCCCCGTGTGAGGATGTTGTATTCTTGCGGAGATGGCCACTGCGCCGGCCTCACGTCATCCGCCGATCGGAGCGCCAGTGTCGGCCCCGGCCCGCTTTTGCAGGTCCCCGCGCCGCGAGCGTCGAAAACTCCCGACAGTGTCGTCAGGCGTTTGCCGTTAGCCGGCAGCTGATAGCTGAAAGCCACCTTTCACCGGAGGACTGAAATGAGTCAGGCGAAGATCGTCATCACCGACTACATCGAAGACAACCTCGACTGGGAAGTCGAGCAGATGAAAGAGCGTGACATCGACTTCTCATATCACCAGCTCAAGCTCGCGCCCGAAGACGAACTCGTTGACGCTATCCGCGACTGCGACGTCGTCATCGTGAACATGGCGCCGATGCCCGAGTCCGTCATCTCCCAACTTGACAGGTGCAGGCTGATCATCCGTCACGGCATCGGCTACGACAACGTGGACACCGAGGCCTGCACGAAGTACGGGATCCGCCTCGCGAACGTCCCCGACTACTGCGCGCAGGAGGTTGCGGAGCAGGCGGTGGCGCTTATCCTTGCATGCGCCCGGCGCCTCTTCACCAGTCGGGAGATTCTCGAGGAGTCCTCCGCCACAGGTATCTGGGATTTCTCGAACCTCGGCGACATCCACCGGATGAGCGACCAGACGCTCGGCATCATCGGCGCCGGCCGCATCGGCTCGCGCGTCTACCGGATGACCGAGAACCTCTTCGGCCGCCGGATGATCTGCGACCCCTACATGGGCGACCGGCGGATCGCCGCCCTGGGCGTTGCCGAGCGCCACTCGCTCGAAGACGTGCTCCGCGAGGCCGACTATGTGACGATCCACACGCCGCTGAACGACGAGACGCGCTACATGATCGACGAACCGCAGTTCAAGATGATGAAGGAGAGCGCGTTCATCGTAAACTCCGCGCGCGGCGCGATCATCAACACCGAGGCGCTCACGAAGGCTCTCCGAGAGGGCTGGATCGCCGGCGCGGGCATAGATGTCTACGAAGAGGAGCCGCCGCCGGCGGACATGGAGCTTTTCGACCTGCAGACCGCGACGCTCTCGGCGCACCTTGGTTGGAACTCGGTGGAGGCCGGCTGGGATATCCGCGTCAAGATCATGCAGGACGTGGACAACTACCTCGCGGGCGAACCGCCGCGCTACACCGTCAACGAAGAGGTCGAGGAGAAGCTGGACGGCGCGTACCGCGAGGTGTAATACTTTTCTTCCCCGTGGTGCGGGCGCCCTCCCCGCACGCCGTTTGCCACGTAGGGAAAGACTGTGCGCACGAGGGCGTGCGCACCACAGAACAATAAACGAGATCGTAATCGGAGAGGCCGGACCCCGGGAGATACACGACATCTCGCCGCCTGTGCCGTCTGCGAAGGAGCGTTCTAACATGCCAAAGTACAACCTCCCCGGCCCGAAGTCGGCCGAATACATGGAGATGTCCGATCAATACGAGGGCGGCGCCACAAGCCGCCAGCAGCCGTTCGTCTGGGATCACGCCGAGGGCGTGACGATCTGGGACGTCGATGGCAACGAGTACATCGACTGGACCTCCGGCGTGCTGGTCGCGAACGTCGGCCACTGCCACCCGCATCACGTCGAGGCGATTCAAAGCCAGGTCGGGCGGCTGATGAACCCCTACGACTTCCCCACGCCCGAGCGCGTAACCTATGCGAAGCGCCTCGTGGAGGTTACGCCCGAGAACCTCAACGCCTGCTTCATGGTCACCACCGGCTCCGAGGCGACCGAGGCCGCGATGCGCATGTCCAAGCGCTACACCGGAAAGCACGAGATTATCTCGTTCTACGGCGGTTTCCACGGCCGCACAGGGATGGCCATGTCCGCCGCGGGCAAGCAGGGCACCAAGTTCCAGTACGGTCCGACGCTCACCGGGCACATCCAGTCGCCCTTCCCCTACTGCTACCGTTGCCCGTTCGATCGCGAGCCGGATACATGCGGCTTCAAGTGCCTCGCGTTCCTCGACCTCGTGGTGAAGACGCAGACCACCGGTAACATCGCCGCGGTCATCACCGAGCCCTACCAGGGCGGCGCGGGCTTTATCTTCCCGCCTGAGGGCTGGCTGAGCGAACTGCAGGCGTGGTGCAACGAGAACGATGTACTCTTCATCCTCGACGAGGTGCAGTCGAGCTTCGGCCGCACCGGCAAGATGTTTGCCGCCGAACACGAGGATCTGGCGCCGAACTTCATGCCGCTGGGGAAGGGCATCGGCTCAGGCATCCCGACCTCCGCGCTGATGACCGAGCAGCGGATCATGGACGTGTTTGAGCGCGGCGAGGCGTCATCGACGACCGGTGGCAATCCAGTCTCCTGCGCGGCCGCCCATGCGGTGCTGGACATCTTCGAGGAGGAGAATCTCGTCGAGAACTCCGCGAAAATGGGCGAGTACATGAAGGGACGCCTGCAAAAGATGCAGGAGAAGTCGCCCTACCTCGGCGACGTCCGGGGCATGGGCCTCGTGATGGGCATGGAGTTCGTGAGGGACAAGGAGACCAGGGAGCCTGCCCCTGACATCATGTGGGAGGTCATCGACACCTGCGCCACCGAGGGGCTGTGCTGCGGCGCAGTCGGCTTCTACGGGAACGTCATCCGCGTGGCCCCGCCACTGGTCATCAGCCAGGACGAGGCCGAGGAATCGTGCGACATCATGGAGAGCGTATTGATGGGGCTGGAGTAGCCGCGGGACGGCCGGATTGGGGAATCCTGACAGCATCTGCCCCGGTGGAGGCTGAGATGCAGCCGCAAGATGTCTTCAGCTTCGTAATCTATGCGGCGATCGGCCTCTACCTGATCGTGGAGGCCGATTCGGTTGGGCAGATGACAGGGTCGGTACGAATGCATCGCATCTCGTCCACGAGCCCCGGCTGGCTGATCCGCTTCTTCGGCTGCATGATACTTGCGGCACCTCCGGGGATGCTGGTGGGTGACGCGTTGGTCTGGTGGGTGGGCGTCATTATCGGGCTTGCGGCCGCCACCGGCATCTTCATGCTGGCAAATCGGTTGCTTCCGCTGTGATCGGCCGCATGTTGGACAGATGGATCAGAAGCATGAAGGAGATACCATGAAGAACGAGTATATCGAGGCCGCACCCGAACTGCGCGATTACGCGATCGAGCTTTTGTCCGATCTGATCGCGTTTGAGTCGACCGTCGGCAACGAGGGCCCCGCCATGCGCTACATGCACGACCGCATGGAGGCCGTCGCCGATGAGGTCGAGTACGTTCCAGTGACCGAGGATATCAAGGATGATCCCGACTACTCCTACCCCGTCGTCACCGAGTACGGCGACCGTCCGAACGTCCGCGCGGTGCGCAAGGGCACCGGCGGCGGAAAGTCCGTCATTCTCAACACCCATCTCGACGTCGTGCCGCCCTCGTCAGGGCATGAGGACCCGTTCAAGGCGCGACTGGAGGACGGTGTCATCCACGGGCGCGGCGCCTGCGACGCGAAGGGCCAGGCCACAACCATCTGGCTGCTCTTCAAGCTGCTGGACGATCTCGACATCCAGCTTGCCGGTGACATCATCGCCCACCTCGTCATCGAGGAGGAGATCGGCGGCAACGGCTCCGTCGCGATGGCTCGCTATGGTGACACCGCCGACGCCTGCGTGGTGCTTGAACCCACGAATTTCATACTGCTGCCACAGGTGCGCGGCGCGGTCTGGTTCGACGCGAACGTCTACGGCCAGGCGGGCCACTCCGGCATGCCCGGCGGCACCGTCAGCGCGCTGCTCAAGGCCATCGACATCGTCGGGTACTTCACCGAGTACCACGACCGGATCCTCGAGGAGTCGCGCGGCAAGTTCCCGCTTTTCGACCAGTTCGAGAACCCGATGCCGTTGACAGTCGGCCAGCTTGAATCCGGCGACTGGCCTGCTCAGGCGCCGCGCCGCGCGAATCTCAAGGGCGTCCTCGGTCTGCTGCCCGACCGCACGAAAGAGCAGGTCATGGAGGAGATGGAGGCGTGCGTGCGCGAGTCCGGTGATGAGTGGCTGGCCGACCCCGACAACTTCGAGATCGAGTTCACCTACCGCCACGACGCGAACGTTATCCCGCCGGACCATCCGGTGGTGCTTGCGTTGCAGGATTCTGCGCAGGCCGTGGGTAAGGACGGCGAGGTCTCCGCGATGACCGCGTCCTGCGACGCGTGGCTTTACAACAACCAGCTTGAGATCCCGACGGTCGTCTTCGGCCCCGGGAACCTCGGCGTAGCGCATTCCGACCAGGAGCAGATCCCGGTAGGGGAGATGCTCGACGCGGCCGCCGCCCTGGCGACCTTCATGGACGGATTCTGCCGCTGAGATTCGGCGCTGACAGTCGCAGGGCGCGCTCTGACCCGTGGGAGGGTTGATCCACCTTGGACCGCGATGACGCCGTCTGGTACTACCGGCTTGGCGGGCAGACCCTTGGGCCGGTGTCATGGGCGGAGATCGAGCAGGTGACCCGGGACGCGGTCGATCCGGACCACCTGCTCGTGGCGCGCGGCGGTGACGCCGGATGGATGAGCGCATCTCAGGCCATCGCGACCTGGCCCGAACTCGCCCGCGCGCGAGCCGGGGAGGCCGGCGCGGGCATGCAGGCCGGGTGGAACATAAGTGACGAAGCCGAGGAACCGGCGCCGACCTCCGCCGAATGGGAGCCCGGACCATCGACGGCGGCATCTGAGGTCCTCAATGCCGCAGCGGTCGAGCGGAAGACCGGTCGCCGTGCGCCTCGACCGCAGGCGGAGACGGGCCGCTACCCCAACGAGATGCCCACCCGGCACGGGCTTGGCGCATGGCTCGGGCAGGCGTGGGAGATGGTGATGGGCGACGCGATGAGCTTCGTCTTCGGCGTGCTGCTTGCCGGGCTTGTCACCATCGTAACGCTGGGCATCTGCGGGCCACCGATGCAGGCGGGACTCTTCGCGATGGCCGTGAAGCGCTTTCGGAATGAGCCCATCTCACCGGGAACCGTCTTCGAGGGCTTTCAGTACTTCCTCCCATCCTGGGGCGTCATGCTCATTCAGGTGCTCCTCGGGGGGATCGGCGGCGCGGTCATCGGTGGCGCGATGGGCACCGTTCTCGGCGCCGTCGGCGCCGAACCGGAGAGTATCGCCGCGCTGGGACAGGTGATCGGATCGGTCGTGAGCATCGTGGTCGCGGCGGCGCTGTTCTATGCGATGGTGCTGGTTGTCAGCGCGGGGGCGGGGGCGATCGAAGCCGTGAGCGGATCGTGGGAGATGACAAAGTCCGACTTCCTCTCCTATGTCGGCATGACTATCGTGCTGCAGCTCATCGTATCTGCGGGCGTGCTTGCCTGTGGCGTCGGTCTTCTAATCACGGCGCCGCTGCTTCCGTGCGCGGTGGTGGCCGCATACATGTATCACAGCCGGAGGCGGTAAAGCCATGGACGGCGATGCGGTCTGGTATTACCGCCTCGGCGGGCGCACGCTCGGCCCGGTGTCGTGGGCGGAGATCGAGCAACTGACGACGGACGCGATCGACGCGGAGGGCCTTCTCGTCGCGCGCGCCGGCGACAAGCAGTGGCGCTCGGCCGCTGATATCATCGATAAGCGCGCTGACGAAGCTGAGGAAGCGGAGCCTGAGGCGCCTTCGGAGCCTGAGGTCGCACCGGCAGTAGCAGCGCCAGGTGCGGAACCTGAGATCGTCCCCGCGGCGGTAGAGCCTCCCGCGACGCCCGACGGACCTGCGAATGAGTTCACCCCGGAGCCGGGTCTCGGCAAGTGGGTCGGCCAGGCGTGGGAGATGGTCATCAACGAAATCTGGGCATGGGTCGGGGCCCTGCTTCTAATGCTGCTTGTCAGCACGGTGACACTCGGTATTGCGTGGCCGCCGCTGACCGCGGGGCTTTACATGATGGCCCTGAAGCGGTACCGTGGGGAAGAGATCGGTGCCGGGAACATCTTCGACGGCTTCCGCCGCTTCGCCTCATCATGGGGCGTGACGCTGTTGATGGCCATCCCCAGCGTGATCCTGATGGCGCCGATGATGATACTTTTCGCCATCCCCGCCATGCAAGCGCAGGGTGGAGGGGTGGCCGAGGATCTGGCGGTTGGCGTGACAGTGGTCGCGTACATCGCCATGCCGATCGTGTGGCTGTTGGCGATGGCCGTCACAGCGATATTCTTCTACTCCTGGCCGCTGGTGGCCGACGGCTACCGGGCCTGGGAATCGGTGACGATGTCGTGGGAGAAGGTCAGCCAGAACTTCTGGTCGTACGTTGGGATCTGGCTTGTCCTGACCCTGCTGGCGAGCGTGGGCAGCTACGCCTGCTACATCGGATGGTTCCTGACCTACCCGCTGCTGCCGTGCGCGCAGGTGGCGGCGTACATGTGGCATTTCAGGCACGCGTGACCAACGAGTCTCGGCAAATGAGAACTTCAGAGGTGGAGAGAACACGATGCTTGCACTTCAGAAGGTCGCAAAGGGCGTAGGAAACATCGAACTGCGAGAGGTTCCCGAGCCGGAGCCGGAACCCGGTTGGGTGAAGATCGAGGTCAAGGCCGCAGCCGTCTGCGGCACCGACATACATATCAGACACGATCAGTTCCCCTACTGGCCGCCGGTGACGCTCGGCCACGAGTTCTCCGGGGTCATCGCCGAGCTTGGCGAGGGCGTGACGGGCTGGGAGGTCGGCGATCGCGTGGTGGCTGAGCCTCACACGCTCGCCTGCGGGGAATGCTGGCTCTGCCGGCAGGGCCATGTTCAGATATGCGCGGAAAAGCGCTCACCCGGGTGGGGGATCGACGGGGCATTCGCGAAGTACGTGGTGATGGAGAGCAAACTGCTGCACGCGCTCCCGGACTCGGTGAGCTTCGATGCCGGCGCGCTGGTCGAGCCGACCGCGAACACGGTGCACGACGTGGGCGAGCGGGCGAAGGTGGAGCCTGAGGACTTCGTGGTCGTCCTTGGCCCCGGGCCGATTGGCCTTCTCGCGGCGCAGGTCGCAAAGGGAGCAGGCGCTCGTGAAGTCATGATCACCGGCACTCCCGCGGATGCGGACCTGCGCCTGCCCACCGCTGAGAAACTCGGAATCGACCACGTGGTGAACCTCGCGGAGCAGGACCCGTTGGAATTGTGCATGGAGCTGACCGGCGGTCGTGGTGCCGACCTCGTCGTGGAGTGTTCGGGCGCGGCGCCGGCGATCAACTCCGCGGTGGAGCTTGTGCGCAAGAAGGGCCGGATCTGCGTCATCGGCATGACCGGCAGGGACGACATTCAGTTCACGTGGGACGCGGCGATCTTCAAGGGCATCGACGTGTTCTTCAACATCTCGACGAGTTACACAAGCTGGGACCGCGCGATCTCGATGATTGAGAAGGGCAAAGTCGACGCGGAGGCCGTCGTGACCCACCGCGAGCCGCTGGAGAACTGGGAAGCGGTCTTCAATGCGCTGGAGGCCCAGGAGGGTCTGAAGGCGCTCTTCATTCCTGAGTGACGGGCACGCGGTAACGGCACAGGCCGGAGCGGGGTCCGGCCTCTCCGGATGGCTGGTAAACGGCAGTGGGGAGCGGGGAAGACGTGGCAACGTACCTGGCATTCGTGGCACACCGCGACGACGAACTGAACATCGCCGGGACCATGATGCGCCTGCTCGACGACGGGCATCGCTGCGTGATCGCCTGCATCACCAACGGCAGCCGCGGCGGGCTTTCGGATCGGCCTGAGGAGGAGCGCAAGACCGTCGCGCGCTCCGAGTTCGACGCCGCAACCGAGGTGATCGGCTGCGAGAGTCGCTGGCTCGACATCAACGAGCATGACTTCCCGCGGCCCGAGGCGCAGGTTGTCGCGCGGGAGCGGATCTTCGAGGTCCTGTGCGAGGTTGATCCGGACTGCCTTATCCTGCACCCGGGGCCGCCGCTTGGTCAGTTCGACTATCACGAGCATCACTGGCTGGCGGCGCAGCTTCCCTACGCGGAGAGCTACTCGGCGTCGAATCCAAACTACGCCCGTCCACGCGGGCTGACAGAGATGAGCCGAGTACCCTCGGTCTTTCACATGTGCCCGATCGGCATGCCGATGAAGCCCGACCGCTACGTGGACATCACCGACTACCTCGAGAGAAAGCTTGAAGCGGCGCGGTGCTACGCCAGCCAACTGGCGTTTCTTTCAGGACATGACAATGTCAACTTCGTGGAGGTCCACCGGGCGCAGTCGATCGTCTGGGGGTCGCACTGTGGCGTCGCGGCTGCAGAAGCGTTCTGCGCCTCGCCTGCATGGAACCGCCTTGTCGCGGAGGCAGGGCTGCCGAAGTGATCCAACGTACGATCTCACGCGCAAACGGACAGTGGGAAAAAACCTGAGGAGGGACACACATTATGAATGACGGCAGGATGGGATTCGGGCTCGTCGGCTGCGGGCTTGTCTCGCAGTTCCACGGAGCCGCCATCATGAACTCTGAGAAGGCTGAGCTGATCGCTGCGACTGATCTCGACGAAGAGCGCCTCAACTCATTCATTGAGGACTACGGCGGAGAGCCTGCCGAGAGCTTCGGGGCCTTGCTCGAAGATGACCGCATTGACGTGGTCAACATTCTTACACCGAACGCGATGCACGCGGATTTCGCGATTCCGGCGCTTGAAGCAGGCAAGCATGTGATCGTGGAGAAGCCGCCGGAGATGAAGCTCAACCGAACGGATGACATGATCGCGGCTAAGAATGAGAATGATCGTAAGCTGGCCATCTGCCTGCAGGTGCGCTTCCGCGAGTCGGTCCGTGCGATCAAGAACGCCATCGAGCAGGGGCGCTTCGGCGGCCTGCTTGAGGGCGACACGTACATGAAGTGGTTCCGCGACACCGACTACTATCTGATGGACGACTGGCGCAGCAAGCGCAGCTCGGGGGCAGGCGTGACGATCCAGCACGCGTTTCATTACATCGACATCCTCCACCACCTGATGGGCCCGGTCGCCGTCGTGGACGCGCGAATGACCAACCTTGCGCACCCCGACGTGGAGCTTGAGGACACACTGAAAGCCTTTCTGACCTTCGAGAACGGCGCAGAGGGTCTCGTGGAGGCCTCGACCGCCCTGTGGCCCGGCCGCCCGCCGCGCATTGAGGTGAACGGCGAGAACGGGACCGCCATCACCGAAGGCGAGGTCGTCGTCGCGTGGGAGTTCCGAGAGGAGCAGGCTGAGGACGAGGAGATCAGGCAGATCGGTCGCGGGACCGTCGCAGCCGGCGGCACCGGCGCCACGGACCTCTCCTACGAGGAGCACATGTGGCTGATCGACGACATGGTGGATGCGATCAACGAGGATCGCGACCCTTACATCACCGCGGAGAACGCCCGGCACTCGCTGGAGATCGCGCTGGCGATGTACAGGTCGGCCGACTCCGGCGAGCCGGTGGAACTGCCGCTCCCGGCGGACGTGACCATCTGACGGCAGCGGACAGCGATCAGCAAGCCGGCGAATAACAACGGCAGAGGCCGGCCCCGAAGCGCTGGGGCCGGCCTCGTCA